>CAITJJ010000247.1 GCA_903892675.1 uncultured Hyphomicrobiales bacterium
GCCTTTTTCAACAGCGACGGATTGGTGGTGAAACCGGCGATCCACGGCTGTTTGGCCATCTCGACGATCTGCGCCTTGTCGGCGCCGTCGGTGAACAGCTTGACCTTGAGCGATTTGAGCGTGGCGGCGGTCATGAGCGTGGAACCTTTCTAAAGGCGATGATAGGCGCGGTACCATTCTATAAATTTGGCGATGCCGTCGGCAATCGGCGTCGACGGCCGGAAATCGACGTCGCGCATCAGATCGTCGACATTGGCATAAGTGGCCGGCACGTCGCCGGGTTGCATCGGCGCCAGTTCGCGGATTGCCTTCTTGCCGATCGACTTTTCCAGAAGTTCGACGACTTCGAGCAATTCGACCGGATTGTTGTTGCCGATATTATAGACGCGCCATGGCGCACTGCTCGATGACGGGTCGGGTCTGTTGCCGTCATAGCCGGGATTGCCGGCCGGCGGCTTTTCAACCAGCCGCTCGATCGATTCGACGACGTCGTCGACATAGGTGAAGTCGCGCTGCATCTTGCCGTGATTGAACAGCCTGATTGGCTCGCCCGCGGCTATCGCCTTGGCGAAAATCCACATCGCCATATCGGGACGGCCCCACGGACCATAGACCGTGAAAAAGCGCAGGCCGGTCGTCGGCAGCTTGAACAGATGCGCATAGGAATGCGCCATCGCCTCGTTGGCCTTCTTGGTCGCGCCGTACAGGCTCAACGGATGATCGACATTGTCGTGGGTCGAGAAAGGCATTTGCGTGTTGCTGCCATAGACCGACGACGACGACGCATAAAGAAGGTGCCTGCAGCCATTGTGCCGGCAGCCTTCGAGGATGTTGGTGAAGCCGACCAGATTTGAATCGATATAAGCGTGCGGATCGATCAGCGAGTAGCGTACGCCCGCTTGCGCTGCGAGATGCACGACATGAGGAAACCTGTGCTCGGCGAAAAGCGCGGCCATGCCGGCGCGGTCGGCGAGATCGAGCCTGACGAAACGGAATCCGGGAAACTTCGCCAGTTCGGCGAGCCGCGCGTCTTTCAGCTTCGGATCGTAATAGGCATTGAGATTGTCGAGACCGACGACCGTGCGGCCGCCTGCCAGCAATCGCCGGCTGACATGGTAGCCGATGAAACCGGCAGCGCCAGTGACGAGAATGGGCTCTAAAGCCGCCACAGATCGATCTCCTTGGGCCTTTGCGCACGGTCGAGTTTCGATTTGACGTCGAGCACGACGCCCTGCCCGCCCTTGAGCAACCCGCCGATCAATGGCCAACCGCCCGAAACGTAGTCCCGGTGCGCGACCGCGAGAATGACGGCATCGGCCGGCTTGAGCCGGTCGAATGGCGTCAGCGTGATCTGATATTCGTGCGCCGCCTCTTCCGGCAGCGCGATCGGATCGTGCACCTGCACGGCGATGCCGACCTTGCTCAGGGCTAAAACGATGTCGACCACCTTGGTGTTGCGGATGTCGGGCACGTTTTCCTTGAACGTCATGCCGAGAATGGTGACGGTCGGATTGGCGCTGCCACGCTGTAGCAGAATGCGCATGCATTCGTTCGCCACGCGCTCGGCCATGGCGTCGTTGATGCGGCGGCCGGCCAAAATGATTTCCGGATGATAGCCGGCCTTCTCGGCGCGGTAGGTGAGATAATAAGGATCGACGCCGATGCAGTGGCCGCCGACCAGGCCGGGTTCGTATTTGAGGAAATTCCATTTGGTGCCGGCGGCGGCGAGCACGTCGCCGGTGTCGATGCCGAGCGTGGCGAAGACCGCCGACAATTCATTCATGAAGGCGATGTTGAGATCGCGTTGCGTGTTCTCGATCACCTTGGCGGCCTCGGCGACCTTGATCGACGGCGCGCGGTGAATGCCAGCGGTGACCACCGAGCCATAAACCTCGGCGACGATATCCAGCGTCGCCGCGTCCTGCGCCGACACCACTTTCATGATGGTCTCGAAGCGATGCTGCTTGTCGCCGGGATTGATGCGCTCGGGCGAATAGCCGACGGTGAAATCGCTGCCCGCCTTGAGGCCCGAGACCGCTTCCAGCACCGGCACGCAATCTTCCTCGCAGGCGCCGGGATAGACGGTCGATTCATAGACGACGATATCGCCGCGCTTGAGGACGCCACCAACCGTCTTCGAGGCCCCTAACATGGCGCCGAGATCGGGACGGCGCGCCGTATCGATCGGCGTCGGCACGGTGACGATGTAGAAATCGCTGGTCCGCAGGGCCGCCGGGTCGCCGGTATAGGTCAAGGCAGGCAGGGCCAGGTCCTCGGCCTCAACTTCACGGGTCCGGTCAAGGCCGGACTTCAGCTCGGCAATGCGCTCAGCATTGATGTCGAAGCCGACAACCGGCACGCCAGCGCGGGCGAAGGCCGCCGCCACCGGCAATCCGACATAGCCCAGTCCGATGACCGCGATTTTACGTCCGTGCGCCAAAGCGACCCCTGTCTGATGTCAAACCCTGTCGGGCTCTCCGCTGGCCGCGTCTTTAACCGTCAAAGTGCCGCGGCGGCAAGCGTGCGGCCCAGGAGCCGGTCATAAAGCTCAACCGTTTTGCCGCCAATCCGGCCGCTGGAAAACTCGGTCTCGGCGAGATGGCGCCCGGCCGCGCCATATAGCCGCCGTAGCGCCGGGTCGCGCGCCAGTTGCTCGATCGCCGCCGCCAGCGCCTCCGGATCGTCGGGCGGCACCAGCAGGCCGTTGACGCCGTTGCGCGCTATTTCGCGGCAGCCGGGCACATCGCTGGCGATCATCGGCCGGCCGCAGGCGGCAGCTTCCAGAAGGCTCTTGGGCAGGCCCTCGCGCCGCGACAGCAGGACGGCGATATGCGCCCTCGCCCAGACCTGGCGGACGTCGTTGACATGACCGAGCAAGGTCACATTCGGCTTGCGCGCCCAGGAGGCGATCTCGGCGTCGGGAATAGAGGCCGGATTGGCGGGATCGGCCTGTCCGGCGATCAGCAACCGAACCGGCATGCCGCGCGCGTTCAATCGGTCGTGCGCCGCGATCACGGTGCGCAGACCCTTGTCCTCGAGCAGGCGGCCGACATAGCCGAGCGTTACCTCGCCGTCCGGTTCCGGCAGCGGCGTGAGGACATCGACATCGACGCCGGACCCCGGAATGAGAAACACCCGGGCGGCTTCGACGCCGATGGCGGTGATGGCGTCGCGATCGTCGCCGTTTTGCACCAAGGCCGATGCGCGGCGGCCGTTCAATATCCAGCGCAATAGCGCCTTGAGCACCGGCCGCACCAAACGCGACTTGAGCGACTGCGAGGTGAAGGTCGAGCCCAGCCCGGCAAAGGCATTGAGCTGGGCAATGGCCAGACCGCGGGCAGCGAGCGAGCCGATCACCGACGGTTGCAGGGCGACATGATGGACCAGATCGGGCGCAAGCCGCCGATACAAAGCGCGCACCTCGCGGATAATGGCGATCAGGTCGAAAGGATTGAGGCTACCGCGCCGCCATTTGAGCGAATGCAGATGAAAGCCGAGCGCTTCGATGCGCTTAGCCCCATCGACGACATGGGTGGCAACATGAACATCATAACCGGCGCGCTGCGCGGCCAGCGCCATCGGAATCCGGTGCGACAGGAAGTACCAGTCCTCCGTCACCAGATAGAGCAATACGGGCGCGGAAGCCGGTTTTGGCAAATTCACCGGAAAAATTCTCCTCGGCATAAGGCAGCGTCAGGACCGTCCACATATCGCAAATTGAAAGGTTTTTGCAGACAAAAATGCTGTAGAAGGACCGCCGGCAGACAAACTGCACACAGAATCGACGTCGAGACGTGAATGACCGGCAGCGCCATCAATCTTGATTACGCCTATGACGTCCTGGCTTTCGCCTTGCTGGCGATAATCGCCTGCGGTGTCTGCGCCGGCCTCGTCACGCTGCTTCGGCCGCTGCTGCTGCGCCATGTGATGGCCAAGCCGAATCAACGCTCGTCGCACAAGGTGCCGACGCCGCAGGGCGGCGGCATCGCGGTGATCGCCGCCGTGGTCGTGGCGGCGGCTTGTGCTTTCGTCATCGTCCCGGACATCGACACTGCGGCAGGCACGCTCGGCATACTGATGGTGGCGACAGTGGGACTGGCGCTGGTCGGCGTCAGCGACGATGTCCGGCCGCTCGGCGCGGCACCGCGGCTTATCCTGCAAGGCATCGCGGTCGCCGTGGTGATCGCGATCCTGCCGGAGAATTTTCGTGTCCTGCCATTCGCGCCGTGGTGGTTCGAGCGCCTGCTGATGCTGGTCGCCGGCGTCTGGCTGGTGAACCTGACCAATTTCATGGACGGTATCGACCTGATGACCGTCGGCGAAGTCGTGCCGGTGACGATCGGTCTGACAATCGCGGCGGCGCTCGGCGCCCTGCCGGTTGAGGGCACGGTCGTCGCGGTCGCGCTGGGCGGCGCGCTGCTGGGCTTTGCGCCGTTCAACAAGCCGGTGGCGAGGATATTTCTCGGCGACGTCGGCAGTCTGCCGATCGGCCTCTTGATGTTCTGGCTGCTGCTGCTGCTGGCGGGCGCCGGCCATCTCGCCGCCGCGCTGCTGTTGCCATTATATTATGTGGCCGACGCCACGGTGACATTGATCCGCCGTTTCCGCGCCGGCGAACAAGTGACGCAAGCGCATCGCAGCCACTTCTATCAGCGCGCGCTTGACGGCGGACTGCCAGTGAAAGCGATCATCGCGCGGGTCATTTTCATGAACGCGGCCCTGATCGTGCTGGCGGCTACAACTATTCTCTATCCGTCGCATTGGATCGACGCACTGGCGCTGGCCGCCGGATGCGCCCTGGTAGCTTTGCGGCTCTACCGCTTCGAACGCAGCGCCTGATCGAGCGCCTCTAACACCTGTCCGGCTGTCAGCGCGTCGAGACAGGCGCTGTAGCTTTCCAACCGCCGCTCGCAGCCTTCCAACTGGCACGGCGTGCAGGGAAACGCATTCTGCACCAGCGCGACATTGCCGCGCCGCTGGATCTTGCCAGTCGCCGCCCACATCGTCTCGAGGCCGTCCGCCGGCCACGGTCCCCACAGCCGCGGATCGGTCGGACCATAAAGCGCGATCGTCGGACAGCCGGAGGCGGCGGCGAGATGCGTCACCGACGTATCGGGGCCGACATAGACGCGCGCACCGGCCAAAAGGCCGGACAACTGCGCCCAGTCGAGTTTGCCGTCGAGCCGTGCGACGGCAGTGCCCGTCCATACTTCGTCGAGATAGGCGCGCTCGTCCGGAGATGGCCCTCCGGTCGCGACCACCGTCATGCCGCGCGCGCCAAGGGCCGCCGCGAGGTCGCGCCAGCCCGACGCGGTCCATTGCTTGTAGCGAAACATCGGCGCGGCGTGGATCACTGCGTAATCGCCGCTCGGCGCGGCATCGCTGGCGCGCGCGCGGGGAGCGACCATGCGCGGTGCGCGCTCAATGCCGAGCAGATCTGCAAGCCGCAGCATTTCCTCGACACGGTGCACGCCGCCTTCATAAACCAGAGCGCGGTCAAGCAGCCGCTGCTTCATGCGGCCGTTGAAGGTCTGCTCGACCAGCGCGACGCGGCGGCGGCCGGCAACCAGCGCAAAGAATGTCGGCCGGTCGCCGCTTTGCGTCGAGACGGCGAGATCGTAACCACGCCATAGCTGCGCGGCGAGTTTGAGGCTCTGGGTCCATGTTCGCCGCGCCGGCATGGCGACGACGTTGTTGATATCGGGGTTGCCTTGCAGGATTCCGGCGGTGTCGGCGAAGACCAAGGCGTCGATGACGGCGTCCGGCCAGGCTCGGCGCAGGCTGGCGATCAGCGGCGTGGTCAGCAGCACGTCGCCGAGCCGCCGCAAGGCGATGACCAGAATGCGCGGGCGCGGTGGCAGGTCGATGCGCGCCATGCGGGTCAGGCTCCGGCGCTATCGTCAGATGGCGCGATCCGCAGCGCCGACAGACCGCGCTTGGCGCGCACGCCATCGCCGTCGAGAATTTCCGCCAGCTTGCGTTCGTTTTCCGGCAAAGCCGAGCGGTCGGCCTCGGCATGCCAGAGATGGATGACGCCGGTGGCGAAGCTGCCGTCCTTGCGCGTCACTCCGGCGCGCAACAGGCGCACGATGATGTCGGAATCTTCCTTGCCCCAGCCGGCGTAGTCGGCATCGTAGCCATCGACGGTGACGAGATCGCCGCGCCAGATCGCCAGGTTGGCGGAGCGCGCGCCTTTCCATTGCTTAGCGCGCAGCCGCCGCAGCGGGCCAAGCGGCAGCTTCAACAAAGCCGACAGACGATTGACGCCGCCGCTCAGGCGTTTGCCGAGCCAGGTGGCGCAGCCCCAGGTCTCCGGCGTCAGGCCGTCGCGCAGCACCTGCGCGGTAAGTTCGCGCGACAGCAGGATGCGATTGCCGGTGACGAAGCAGCAGCGCTCGGCCAGCCGGCGATGGATGGCGACGAAATCGGGGCGGACAATGCAATCGCCATCGAGAAAGACGATGTAGTCGCCGCGCGAGGCCAATACGGCGCGGTTGCGGATTTCGCCGGCGCGGAAGCCCTTGTCCTCGTGCCAGACATGCACGACGCGATGGCCGATCACCGACTTGACGGTCTCGATCAATGCCGCCGTTGCCGGGCCCGACCCGTCATCGGCGACGATGACCTCGAAATCCGCGTCGGTCTGCCCACGAAGCGAGCGCAAGCTCGCGGCGAGCGCATCCTCGCGGTTATAGGTGGTGACGATGACGGAAATCAGCGCGGCCACGAAGGGTTCTCTTGATGCCTGTAGGCCTGAAAGCCTGAATGCCTGCGCAGGCTTTAGCCGAACTCGGGCTTTGCGACAAATCCCTATTGCCCTCGCCAGCCTCAACTGGCAATCATCCGGCCATGCCCAGGATAACCGCCTATATCCTCACCTTTAACGAGGAAGAAAAAATCGCCGCCGCGGTCGAAACTGTGCTGTGGGCCGACGAGGTCGTCGTCGTCGATTCGTTTAGCACCGATCGAACGGCCGAGATCGCCACCGCGCTCGGCGCGCGCGTCGTGAACGTCGTCTTCACCGGCTTCGGCGATCTGCGCAACAGCGCGCTGGAAGCCTGCACGCACGAATGGATTTTCAGCCTCGATTCTGACGAGCGCTGCACGGCTGAGGTGCGCGACGAGATCCTCGGCCTGATTGCCGGGCAGCCGGCGCACGACGTCTATCTGGTGCCGCGGCGAAGCTACATGATGGGGCGCTGGATCAAGGGCTCCGGCTGGTACCCGAATTTCCGCCAGCCGCAGCTCTTCCGCAAAGGGGCAATGCGCTACACGCGCGAGCCGGTGCACGAAGGCTTTGAAAATCTCAGCGGCAAGCCGCTCGGCACCCTGCAGAACGCGGTGTGGCAATTCCCCTTCCGCAATCTCGAGGAAGTCATCAAGAAGATGAACCGCTATTCCTCACTCGGGGTGCCGAAGCTCGCCAACAAGCGCGTGTCGATGGCGAGCGCCTTAGGCCACGGCCTGTGGTCGTTCTTCAAGCATTACGTGATGAAGCGCGGCTTCCTCGACGGCTGGGCCGGCTTCGTCATCGCCTTCGGCAATTTCGAGGGCACGTTTTATCGTTACGCCAAGCGTTACGAGGAGACGCAGGACTGGGCGCCGCCAAGGGGCGGGCCGATCAGGCGCGAGTAGTTATTTCCCGCGAAGACGGCGCGAGAAATTACGCGGCCAGCGGAACGGCAGCGCCAGATAATATTTGCGGAAGATTTCCCACCAGTCGCCGCTCTCCATGCGCACGGGCGACGCCTTTGGCACATACCAGCCATTGTTCTCGTAGCGCCGCACGATGCGATAGCCGGAGGCGCGCAGGTAATTGTGTTTCGACAGATCGCCGACGTGGTCTTCCAGCAGGATGAGCCGCGGCTGCCAGCGGGCGATATCGAAACCGCGCAGCACCTCGATCTCGTGGCCTTCGACGTCGATCGACAGAAAATCGAAATGCTCGGGTGTCTTCGCTTCCGTTAGCACGCTGTCGAGCGTACGGATCGGCACCTGGATGACTTGTTCGGGATTGGCGCCCGGCGCCATGCCGGCGCGGTCGAGCGACGACAACGGCCCTGCGACATGCAGCGGCAACGTACCGCCTTCATGCTTCGGGCCGGAACAGGCGACCGCGAAAACCTTGGCCATGCGCATGGCGCGCAGTTCGCGCGCAAGGTCGGGCTGCGGCTCGATGAGAATGCCGGTCCAGCCGGCCTGTTCGAGATGCCAGGTCTGCGAGCGGACGCGCGGCTCGTTGGCGCCGACTTCGACGAAGTAACCTTTGCTGTCGCCGAAAAACGCGGCGACCTTCTGCATCTCGGGATCGAGCGGCGTCACGGAAATTCTTTCTGCGTTATTTGGACTTGAGGGCGCGCGAGCGCTGAACAATCGAGGTCGTCGATTGGCCGGGGACGAGATCGATGAGCACGACCGAACCGCCGAGCGCCTCGACGATATCATGGCCGACGACGTCCTCGCGCTTGTAGTCGCTGCCCTTGACCAGGATGGTCGGCTTGACCTGCGCGATCAGATTTTTCGGCGTGTCCTCGTCAAAGACGACGACGAGGTCGACGGCGGCGAGCGCGGCGAGAACCTCGGCGCGTGACTGCACGTTCTGCACCGGCCGGCCCTCGCCTTTCAGCCGCGTCACCGAGGCATCGCCATTGAGGCCGACCACCAGCCGGTCGCAGGAAGCGCGCGCGGCGGCCAAGAGCTTGACGTGGCCGGGATGCAGCAAATCGAAGCAGCCATTGGTAAAGCCGATGCGCAGGCCGTCTTTTCGCCAGTCGGCCAGATGTTCGTCGAGCAAGGCCCAGTCGAACACAATCTTTTCTTCCGGCGCGAGAGAGGCGGCGGGGAGAATGCGCGAGCGCAATTCGGCGACGGTCAGCGTCGCTGTGCCGCGTTTGCCGACGACGACGGCGGCGGCGGCATTGGCTGCGCGCATGGCGGATTCGAAATCGGCGTCCATCGCCAGCATCGCCGACAGAACGGCGACAACGGTGTCGCCGGCGCCGGAGACGTCGCGCACGCGCACCGGATAGGCCGGCACATGAACAGGCGCGCCGTCCGTCACCAGCGTCATGCCGTCTTCGCTGCGCGTCACCAGCACCGCTTTGGCGTCGAGCGCGCGGGCAAGGCCGATGGCGGCGTCCGCGACTTCATCGTCGCTGCGCGCCATCGTGCCGGTCGCGTCGGCCAGTTCCTGCCGGTTCGGCGTAATGAGCGTGGCGCCGCGATAGATCGAGTAATCGCGGCCCTTCGGATCGACCACGACGGGCTTGCCGAGTTTGTTGGCGGCGTCGATGACGGCGCGAATGACGCGCGGCGTCAGCGCGCCCTTGGCGTAGTCCGACAGCACGACGCTGCCCGCGCGCGGCATCGCCTTGATGGCGTGCGCGATCAGCGCGTCCTCGGCGGCCGCATTGATGGGGCCGGCGCTTTCCCAGTCGGCTCGCAACAGATGCGTCGAATGATGCTCGGAGACGAAACGGACCTTGCGCGTGGTCTGCCGCGCCGGATCGATGACCAGTTCGAACTCGATCAGTGCATTGGTGGTGAGCGCCTTGGTGAGCGCCGCTCCGGCATCGTCATCGCCGACCACGCCGACGAAGACGCAGCGCGCGCCCAGCGCCACCAGATTGCGCGCGACATTGCCGGCGCCGCCGACCATGACTTCGGTGCGCTTGACCGCGATCACCGGCGTCGGCGCTTCCGGCGAGATGCGCGTCACGTCGCCATAGACGAACTCGTCGAGCATCAGATCGCCGATGCAGAGCACGGTCTGATTGCCGAGGTCGGTGAGGTGTTTGTCGAAATCGAACATGAATTACTTATACCGGTCGTCACGATCGAGATAACCCGTCACATATTGCCCGACGGCTTTCTCAAGCGGGGTGAAGCCGGCGTTATAGCCGGCGCGGCGCAGATTCTCGATGCTGCTTTGCGTGAAATACTGATACTGGCCGCGAATGCTTTCCGGCATGTCGACATAGTCGATATTCGGCGGCCGACCCAGCGCCTTGAACATCGCCTGGATCATGTCGCGGAAGCTTTCCGCCTGGCCGGTGCCGACATTGAAAATGCCGTTGACCTTGGGCGTATCGATCAACCAGCGGATCACCGCGACGACGTCGTCGACATAGATGAAATCGCGGCGCTGCTCGCCGTCGCCGATGCCGTCGCGGTGCGACTTGAACAGCTTGACCGGCTGGCCCGCCTTGGCGCCGGCGAAGACCTTCGACAGCACGCTGGCCATGGCACCCTTGTGATACTCGTTTGGGCCATAGACGTTGAAGAACTTCAGGCCGGCCCAGTGCGGCGGCATTTTCTGCTTCCTGGCGACGCGGTCGATGAGCGCCAGATCGAACAGGTGCTTGCTCCAGCCGTAGAGATTCATCGGCTTCAACTGGCGCAAGGCCGCCGGCGCATTGTCGTCGGTAAAGCCCTGCTCGCCTTCGCCATAGGTGGCGGCGGAGGAGGCATAGATGAACGGCGTCTGCGTTTCGGTGCACCAGTCGAGCAGGCGGAGCGACAGGCGGAAATTGTTCTCCATCACCAGATCGCCGTCGCGGGCGGTGGTGTCGGAAATCGCGCCCATGTGGATGACGGCCTCCAGCTTGCGGCCGTCGAGCCATCGGGCGAGGTCGGACGGCGGCACGAAATCGGCGATCTGGCGCTTGGCGAGGTTGCGCCACTTGGCCTCGTCTCCGAGCATGTCGTTGACGACGACATCGGTCCGGCCCGCCTCATTGAGGCTGGCGACGATATTCGAGCCAATGAAGCCAGCGCCGCCGGTAACCAGAAACATGCCCGCCCCTTGCCCGCCGTCTTAGCGATCCCGCGCAAGCTTTGCCCCAGTCCACGCGGCGGTGCAAATGGCCACCCGCCATCTGGCGCAAAGGCTTCAGAAAACGGTAAAAATCCGGCTAGACAGGCCGCTGCAGCGCGGGTTAACGCCTGCCCGGCGCGGCCAGCGTCTGCTGGGCGCATCCGAATGGCGCCACGCGCCACATTAAAATGAACCTAGATTCTAATAAATGAACTTAGATTCAGAAAATCGTACGCGGCCGGTCCTCATCGTTCCTTTCGTCTGGATTGGCGATTTCGTCCGCTGCCATTCGGTGGTGCGCCTGCTGCGTTCCGAGGACCCGGAGCGGCCGGTGGATATGGTCTCCAGCACTTTGTGCGCGCCGATCGCCGACTACATGCCCGGCGTCCGCAAAGTCATTATCAGCGACCAGCCGCGCAAACGGCTCGGCTGGGCGATCCAGCAGGATCTGGCCGCGCGACTTCGCCGGGAAGATTACGGCCAGGCCATGGTGATGTCGCGCAAGTGGAAGGCGGCTTTGGCCCCGTATCTCGCCGGCATCCCGCTGCGCACCGGTTTCGCCGGCGAGGCCCGTTTCGGCCTGTTGAACGATATCCGATGGGGCGAGCGGCACCTTCCCCGGATGATCGACCAGATGGGCGCGCTGGCCCTTCCAAAGGGCGCGGCCCTGCCCGCCGACTGGCCGCTGCCGGCGCTGCAGGTGCCCGCCGACGAACTGGCGCTGTGGCGGCAGAAACGCGGCCTGACCGCCGATGGCCGGCCGGTTGTGACCCTGTCGCCGGGCGCGGTCGGGGCGGGCAAAGCTTGGCCGCCGGGCCATTATGCCGAACTGGCGCGCGCGCTGACGAAAGATGGCGCCTCGGTCTGGGTCCTCGGCGGCCCCGGCGAGACCGCGACGGCGCAAATGATTGCTGCGGCCGGCGGACCCCATGTCCACGACCTGACCGGCACCGACCTCCGCAATGCCATCCTGGCGCTGGCGGCGGCGGACGCCGCCGTGACCAACGATTCCGGCTTGATGCACATCTCGGCGGCGATCGGCACGCCGACGGTGGCGATCTTCGGCCCGACCAGCCCCTGGCACTGGAAGCCACTCAACCCCCTCGCCGCCATTCTGGAGCCCCCCGGGGACGAGGATTCCCGCCTGCGCGCCAGGACCCTCGGCAACGACGCGGTCAGCCACCACCGGACCGCCGATGTGGCTGTCCACAGCGTGCTGGAGGCGGTGCGCGCCGCGCTTGCGGCCCCAGCCCGGGGCCGTTAACGCAACCGGCGGACGCAAGCCTGACGGGGCCGGCCTTTCGTGCTATCAAACCGTCGTTTCCTGAAGGACTTCGATCCAGCATGGCCATTGCCCAAACTGCCGATACGAAGAATGCGAAGGCGCAGGCCGCGATCGACAGCGCGCTGCGCACGCTCGACGCCGAGCGCAGCGGCGTCGAGGCGCTGATTGAGGCGCTCCGCAACGGCCTCGGCCAGCAATTCGCGGCGGCGGTCGACCTGATCCGTTCGGCGCAAGGCCGCGTCATCGTCACCGGCATGGGCAAGTCCGGTCATGTCGGCAACAAGATCGCCTCGACGCTCGCCTCGACCGGCACGCCGGCGATGTTCGTCCATCCGGCCGAAGCCAGTCACGGCGACCTCGGCATGATCGCCAAGGGCGACGTCATCCTGGCGCTGTCGTGGTCCGGCGAAACCGCCGAACTGAAAAACCTCACCGACTATTCGCGCCGCTTCCGCATCGGCCTGATCGGCATGACGGCCAATCCGGAATCGACCCTGGGCAAGACAGCCGATGTGGTGCTGACGCTGCCGCAGGCGCGCGAAGCCTGCCCGCACAACATGGCGCCGACGACGTCGTCGCTGATGCAACTCGCGCTCGGCGACGCGCTGGCGATCGCGCTTCTGGAAAGCCACGGCTTCACCGCGCTCGATTTCGGCATGCTGCATCCGGGCGGCAAACTGGGCGCGCTGCTCAAGACCGTCAGCGACTTCATGCATACCGGCGAGCAGGTACCGCTGGCGTCGCTCGGCACGAAAATGTCGGACGCCATCCTGCAAATGTCGGCCAAGGGCTTCGGCTGCGTCGGCATCACCGACGCGAATGGCGCGCTGGTCGGCATCATCACCGACGGCGATTTGCGCCGGCACATGCGCAACGATCTGCTCAATGCGCGCGTCGATGACGTGATGACCAAGGCGCCCAAGACGGTGCGGCCGGATCAGTTGATCAGCGAGACGCTGGATATCCTGAATTCGATGAAGGTCACCGCGCTGTTCGCCGTGCAAGCCGGCAAGCCGGTCGGCGTCATCCATGTGCACGATCTGCTGCGCGCCGGCGCGGCGTAAATATCCTGGCTGCGCCCGCCCCAAATCGGCGACGGTTCGTATTTCACGCGAACTAGGAGACAAGCGTCTTGAGTTGGCGCGCGTCGTCCGCCGCCTCGGCCAACAGCCAATCGCGAAATGTCACGATCTTCGGTAGCATCGAAGTCGCTTTAGGCATGACGATCCAATAGGTCTTGGAAAGCCTTAAAGATACGTCGACCGGCCGCACAAGGCGCCCATTAATAAGATCCCAAGCCGCAAGCGCAGTGCGAGCAAGTGCCACGCCCTGCCCATTAACGGCCGCATCGATCAGCATGCTCGCACGGTTCAGAACCGGTCCGTGAGACACATCTGCATCGACAATGCCTGCGGCATCAAACCACCTTGCCCAAGCCGCGCGGTCATCGAGATGCAAGAGTGGAAAATTTAGAATGTCCTGTGGCTTAGCAATGCGATTTCGCCCAGACACGAACTTGGGGCTGCAAACCGCAAATAGCTGCTCGGTGCAAAGGCGGCTAACGTCGAAGCCCGCCCAACTGCCGTCTCCGTGTCTAACCGCAATGTCGACTTCTTCGCGGGCAAAATCGACATGATGCATCGTCGCGGAAACTCGGAGATCAATACCGGGATAGGCTTCGGCAAAACGTCCAAGCCGATTGACCAACCATTTTGCAGCAAAATCCGGTGATGTACTGACCGTCAGAACACCTGAATTCTGGCGCTGTACTAGCCGCTCCGTACCGACCGCAATTCGATCCAGAGCATCGCGGACCACAGCAAGATATTCGCGCCCGGCCTCGGTAATCATAAGCCGCTGGCGCTCGCGATTGAATAACTTAACGCCAAGAACCTCTTCCAGCGCCTTGACCTGATGGCTCACAGCGCCTTGCGTGACACACAGTTCTTCGGCGGCCCGCGTGAAGCTTTCGCTCCGCGCCGCAGCTTCGAAGGCCTTGAGGGCATTTAGCGGCGGTAACCGGCGCAGCATGTTCCGCACTTCATGAGAAAAGCTAAGGCACGGTAGAGAAACCATGCTTTGCGCGCAAGGCACTCGCCGTTTTATCGATTGCGCTAATCTGGCCGCAGCCGCGACCCAGTCTTTAAACCGGAGCGTCAAATGACGAAATTAACCGCTTCTGAATTCGCCAATTGTCGCGCCACGACGCTTCGAATTGAATTGTCTCCCGTTCTGTCCCGCACAATCGAGACAATTGCCGTTTGGACTGTGCGTCGGCGACAGCGACGTGCACTAGCCGAATTGGACGACCATCTTTTGAATGACGTTGGCCTCTCGCCTGAACAGGCGCATCTCGAAGCCAACAAACCGTTCTGGAAACGCTGACAGATCAAGGCAAATATCGCTGTTTATCGCTGTTTGGAAGTTCATGAGGACTTCTAAGGCCTGGCTGAAAAATGCTGCGTTGCTGATTAATCCAACAAGCCCTTAAATAGCCCCGCTTTGACATCCGAAACGCAACCGGGTTCCAAACGCAGCCACCCGGATCTTGAAGACGCTTCCGTCTCAAGCGCTGCTCCAGTCCTCCCGATGGGCAGGAGTCGCATGTGAGCACTGAAGCCAGATCAATCGCCCAGCCCGCACCCAAAATGTCGGCGCCGTCCGCACGAACGCGCTTCCTCCTCGAAGGACCCATCGCGTCGACCCTGCTGCGCCTTGCGGCGCCCAACGTCATTGTGAATGTCGTGCTCATTGCCGTGACGGCGACGGTGGATGCGCATTTCGTTGGCCGAATGGGGTCCGAGGCCCTCGCCGGCCTCTCGCTCGTTTTTCCGCTGATCATGCTGATGCAGCAAATGGCCAATTCGAGCATGGGCGGTGCCATCGCCTCGGCCATCGCGCGAGCCATCGGTGCCGGGCGGCACGCCGATGCCTCCGCGCTGGTCGTTCACGGCATAATCATTGCCGCAGGAATGGCCGCGATCTTCGCGTCAATTCTGCTGATCGGCGGTCCGGTCATCTATGGCTTGATGAGCGGCACTGGCGACACGCTAGCCGCTGCTCTGGAATACTCGAATGCAATCTTTGCCGGCGCCCTCGCCTATTGGCTGCTCAGCACTTTGACGAGTGTCGTCCGTGGTGCAGGCGAGGCGACCGTGCTGGCGGTGGTCTACCTCGCAGCCGAGGCCCTGCACATCGTGCTCGTGCCGATACTGATGTTCGGCGTCGGGCCGCTGCCGCCGCTTGGCATTACTGGCGCAGGTATCGCAACCGTCGCTTCGTTTAGCGCATCGAGCGCAGTGCTCGCGTGGTACATCGCATCTGGACGGACGGCTATTACGCTCTCGCTGCGCGATGTGCGGCTCGACCGGCGGCTGTTCGTCGAAATCTTGCGCGTCGGCGCTCCGATGTCGTTGCAGCCTATTCTCAACAATCTCGCGCTCGCGCTGCTGACCGGCTTTGTCGGAACTTTGGGTGCGGCGCATCTTGCAGGCTTTGGCGCAGCCGTGCGTCTTGAATACCTGCTCTATCCGCTCGCGTTCGGTCTCGGGGCCGGGGTGCTTTCGATGGTCGGAACCAATATCGGCGCCGGCAATTTCTCGCGCGCGTCGAGGATCACATTGACGGCATCCGCCCTCGCCGCGGGGGTCACAGGCTGCATCGGACTATTCGGCGTGATGGCTCCTGGCACCTGGACCGGATTATTCACCGCAGACCCTCATGTCCACGTCCTGGCGGCGGATTACCTAGTCATCGCTGGCCTCGCCTATCCATTCCTCGGACTGGGGCTCACGCTGGCGGCATCTTTTCAGGCGGCAGGTCGCCCTCTCTGGCCACTTCTCGGCGTTACGGGCCGCGCGCTTGTCGTCATCATCGGAGGCTGGATTGCCGTCCATGTGGCGGGCACCAGTATCAGCCACCTCGCCCTAGTCGCAGCCGGAGGCCTTATCGTTTACGGCACCAGCCTAACGATCGCCTTCCGTGCTGGCGCCTGGCGGACCATGACAGCGACCTAATTAAACATCTCTTCTTAGTGCGCGGGCGGCATCACCCGCTCGATGCGCCGGTCCGGCACCAGCCACATCAAGGCGACGAAGATATAGATGGCCTCGGCCACCCATCGATTGACAAACAGCGCGCATAATATTGCCGCGGCGTAGAGAACCACCGAAAGCTTGCCCTTGACGTCGTTGCCAACCGCCTTGGCCAGCAGCGAGTTCGGTCCGTCCTCGTGAATGATGACGCGGGTGAGAATCCAGTAGGCGATGCCCGCCATCATCAGCACGCCGCCATACAATGCGGCGGGCAGGGGCGCGAAATGATTTTCGCCCATGAAGCCGGTGACGAAGGGGAACAGCGACAGCCAGAACAGCAAATGCAGATTGGCCCATAGCACGCCGCCGGTGACATGCTTGACCGTGTGCAGCAGGTGATGGTGGTTGTTCCAGTAAATGCCGATATAGATGAAGCTCAGCACATAGCTGAGGAGCACCGGCAGCAGAGGCTGCAGCGCGGCAAAGTCCTCGCCGTGCGGCACCTTCAGTTCCAGCACCATGATGGTGATGATGATGGCGAGCACGCCGTCGCTGAAAGCCTCTAACCGTGTCTTTGGCATCAATCCCTGCCTGTTGTCTGCCACGCCGCGATGACCTCTTCGACGCCGGGCGGCGCGCCAAGCGCGCCGAGCACATTGAGCCGACCATTGCCAACCGGACCGGTCAATCGCGGCCTGCTGCCGGAAAAGATCGCGACCAGCGGCACGCCGAGCGCCGCCGCCAGATGCAGCAATCCCGTATCGACGCCGACCACGCTATGCGCTCCGCCGATAAGCCGTGCGACCTGGTCGAGGGGCGCGAAATCGGGTACGCGCGCGCCCGGTAGCGCGTCGGCTATCTGTTGGGCACGCGCGCGCTCGGCCGGTGTGCCCCACGGCAATTCGACGTCGATGCCTTCCCGCATGATGGCGCGGCCGAGCGCGATCCAATTGTCCACCGGCCATTCCTTCTGCGCCTGCGCGGTGGCGTGCAACAGCACCACGTAGGGTTTGCCGGATTTTTCAAATCGCGCGCGATCGAGCCCGAAGTCGGGCGCACCTCGCGGCGCGTAACCAAGCGCCAGACCGGTGAGCATGCGGTTGCGCTCGACCGCGTGCAGATCGCGGCCGACCGTGTGGCGAACATCGTAGAAGGCCGCGGCCAGCGGCTCGCGAATGCTGCCGGCGTCATAGCCATGCCTTGTGCCGCGCGCGATCCGCGCCAGCAGGCCGGTGCGCAGCAGCCCTTGGGTGTCGATCACCAGGTCGTAGTCGACGGAACGGACGGCGTGCAAATTGCGCGCGATCTCGCCCCAGGTCGCCGGCGAAACAAGCGACTTGCGCCAGCGCCGCCACGCCACCGGCACGACGGCATCGACCGCCGGGTGCAATCGTACCAATGGCGCGAAAGCCTCCTCGACCAGCCAGGTAAAACGCGCGGCCGGGTGCGCCGCGCGCGCCTCGGTCAAAGCCGGCATATGATGGATCACATCGCCGAGGGAAGATGTCTTGATGAAAAGGATGTCGGGCATTATCGAGACGTTGGCGGTTAACGACGATCATATACCGGTCATTAACAACGACCGCCATAACCATCGCCGGGCGCCGGCCAATATAATGACTTTTTTGCCGGCGGGCCGATACAAGGCCTAAACCCATTCGGGGGCAGTAATGACGGTTTTGGTCACGGGCGGCGCCGGTTACATCGGCAGCCACATGGTACATGAGCTGGTCGACGCCGGCGATTCCGTCGTCGTGCTCGACAATCTGTCGACCGGATTCCGCTATCTGTTCCCGGCCTCGGTGCCGTTCATCAATGGTTCGACCGGCGACCGCGAACTGGTCGCCCGGACGATCGAGCAGTATGGCGTCACCGCCATCATTCATTTCGCCGCCTCCATCGTGGTGCCGGATTCGCTGCGCGATCCGCTCGGCTATTATCAAAACAACACCATGAACACCTGCGCGCTGCTCGACACGGCGATCGAAGCCGGCGTTCGCCAGGTCATCTTTTCGTCGACGGCGGCGGTGTACGGCAACGCCGAAGTGCCGAGCCTCCGCGAGGATGCGCCGACCGCGCCGATCTCGCCTTATGGCACGTCCAAGCTGATGTCCGAGATCATGCTGCACGATGCCGGGCGCGCGCACGGCCTGCGCTTCGTCATCTTGCGCTATTTCAACGTCGCCGGCGCCGATCCGCGCGGCCGCACCGGACAATCGAGCCCGAACGCCACGCATCTCATCAAGGTCGCCTGCGAAGCCGCAATCGGCAAACGGCCGAAGATGTCGGTTTTCGGCACTGACTATCCAACGCCGGACGGCACCTGCATCCGCGACTACATACACGTCAGCGATCTGGCGCGCGCGCATTCCGCAGCCCTCGGCCATTTGCGCCGCGGCGGCGCCAGCATGACCTTCAATTGCGGCTATGGCCGCGGCTCCTCAGTGTTCGAGGTGATCGACGCGGTGCGGCGCATCAGCGGCCGCGACTTTCCGGTCGAGATCGAAGGCCGCCGTCCCGGCGATCCGGCGACCCTGGTCGCCAATGTCGAGCGCATCCGCACCACTTTGCCGTGGCGATCGCAATTCCAGGACCTCGACACCATCGTTGCGCACGCCTTGGCCTGGGAAAAACGGCTGCATGGAAAGCGCGGAGCGGCGCCCGGTTAATTCGGCCTTTTTATCAGCAATTGCCTTGAAAAATGCCGCCGCCCTGGGCATCCATTTGGACGTCCTTGGGGTCGTCCCCAAGCGCGCTTGACGCGCCATAATCAATGCCCGACACAGGCCGGATGACCGAACCCAAGCCGCCATTATCCGACGACGAACGCTACCGCGCCTGGCCCCTGGTCAAACGGCTGTTGACCGAACAGGGCCTGACGCATTGGCGCAAATATGCCATGGCCTTCGTGCTGATGGCGATGTCGGCCGGCTGCACGGCGATGAGCGCCTATCTGATCGGCGACGTCATCAATCAGGCTTACGTCTATCGCAATCTCCCCGCGCTCATCGTGCTCGGCGGCGTCACCGCTTTGCTGTTCACCGGCAAGGGGCTGGCGACCTACGGCCACACCGTATTGCTGTCGCAGATCGGCAACCGCATCGTCGCCAACAACCAGCGCGCGGTGTTTTCGAAACTGCTGAGCGAAGGCTTGAGTTTCTTTTCCGACCGGCACTCGACCGAATTCATCGCCCGCCTGAGCGCCGGCGCCACGGCGGCGACGCAGGTCATCAATTTGCTGATCACCTCGCTCGGCCGCGATCTGTTGTCGCTAATCGGACTGCTCGCCGTCATGGTGGTGCAAGACCCGCTGATGTCGTTCTTCAGCCTGGTGGTCGCGCCGCCGGCGTTTCTGGTGCTGCGCAAGATGATCCGCCGCATCTACAAGATCGGCCGCACCCAGTTTCAGGGCGGCACGCGCATCATCGAGACGCTGCAGGAGACGCTGCAGGGCATCCGCATCGTCAAGGCCTTCACGCTCGAAGACATCATGCGCCAGCGCTTCGACGCCAATGTCGCGGCGGTCGAACACGAAGCCAACAAGATGGCGCGCGTCGCCGCCCGCGCCTCACCGCTGATGGAGACCCTCGGCGGCTGCGCCATCGCCATCGCCATCACCTATGGCGGCTATCGCGTGCTCAATACCGGCGCCACGCCCGGCCAATTCTTTTCGTTCATCACCGCGTTCCTTCTGGCCTATGAGCCGGCGAAGCGCTTGGCGCGGCTGAACATCGAACTCAATGGCGGCCTGGTCGGCGTCCGCATCCTGTTCGAGGTGATCGACGGTCCGCCGAGCGAGCCGATCGATACCGGCATGCCCGACCTGACGATTGTCTCGCCGCGTCTGGAATTCGACGACGTGCATTTCGCCTATCGCGGCGACCAGGCGGTGCTGCGCGGCATGTCGTTTGTCGCCGAACCGGGCCGGCTGACCGCGCTGGTCGGCCCCTCCGGCGGCGGCAAGTCGACGGTGTTCAACCTGCTGCTGCGCTTCTACGACAGCGAACACGGCAAGATCACCATCGACGGCCATGACATCCGCAAGGTGTCGCGCCGTTCGCTGCGCCAGCACGTCGCCTATGTCGGACAGGACATTTTCCTGTTCCGCGGCACGATCCGCGAGAACATCGCCTTCGGCAAACCGGGCGCGAGCGAGGATGAGATCGTCGCCGCCGCCAAGGGCGCTTACGCGCACGACTTCATCATGCAGTTTCCGCAAGGCTACGACTCGCCGGTCGGCGAGCACGGCCTGCAATTGTCCGGCGGGCAGCGCCAACGAATCGCCATTGCGCGCGCGCTGATCAAGAATGCGCCGATCATCTTGCTGGACGAGGCGACCGCGGCGCTCGATTCGGAAAGCGAATTGCAGGTGCGTGAGGCGATGGATCATCTGTTCGAGGGCCGCACGACGCTGGCCATCGCGCACCGCCTGCACACGATCTCGCACGCCGACCGCATCTATGTGATTGAGGACGGTCACATGACCGAGTCCGGACGGCATGACGACTTGCTGGCCGAGGGCGGCCGCTACGCCGCGTTTTACGGCCTGCAGCTCAAGCAGCAGGAGCCGCGGCAGCCTTCGCCGACCCCCGCTTAGATTTGAGCATGATCTTGTGCGAAAACCGGGTCCCACTTTTCGGGATCATGCTCTAGCGCAGACCAGAGATTTCCATTACGCCTTGTTCCGCGCCGGATAATGCGATACCGGAATGCCACTAAAACCGGGCCAAAACGGCCTTTTCACCCTCGTAAACCTGACATTCAAAGGCAAAAACCCATGAGCGCGGACTACGTTATTCCTGCGCCGCCGCAGCCCGTTATCGCCGTTGCCGGCACGTCGAAGACCTATCCGGTCCGCCGCATCTGGTGCGTCGGCCGCAACTATATCGAGCACATCCGTGAGATGGGCCAGGACGAGCGGTTGCCGCCGTTTTATTTCGCCAAGGCGGCCGACATGATCGTCGCCGACGGTGGCACGGTACCCTACCCGTCGCTGACCAAGGACATGCACCACGAAGTCGAACTCGTCGTGGCGCTGAAGTCGGGCGGCCGCAACATTCCAGCCGACAAGGCCAACGACTGTATCTATGGCTATGCGGTCGGCATCGACCTGACCCGGCGCGACTTGCAGATCGCTTCGCGCGACCTGAAGCGGCCGTGGGAAGTCGGCAAGGCCTTCGATCACTCGGCGCCTTGCGGCGCGATCAAGCCGGCCACCGAAACCGGCCACCCGAAGAAGGGCAAGATTACCCTCTCCTGCAACGGCAAGGTCCGTCAGGACGGCGATCTCGATCAGCTGATTTGGAACGTGCCGGAAATCATCGCCGACCTGTCCAAGATGGTCGAACTGGCCGCCGGCGACATCATCATGACCGGGACCCCGGCCGGCGTTGCCGCCTGCGTGGCCGGCGACAAGCTCGAATGCTCGGTCGAAGGCATCGGCACCTGCACCGTGACCATCGGACAACCTTTGAAGTAGAACTTGCGCTGAAATAGCCTGCCGGGACGCAAAATATGACGGCCGACGGATGGAACCGCCGGCCGTTTTGCGTTGTTAACGTTTTGATAACGGCACAGGCCGCATTCTTTGCTGCCGGGGTTTCAGGCTTTGTCTGGTAACCCGCAAGGATTTGATCGATGGGCCAAGTATTCAGAACTCTGCCGCGTCCCGCATCGCTTGTCGCCGACGCCGCGCGCATGGCGGAAAGCGTGCTGCAATTCTCGCCGGCGACCGACGCCGAAGCGCTCAAACTGTTGCGCGCCAGCTTTCCGCACTGCCCGTTGAGCATGCGGGTCGCCGCGCTCGATTTGTTGATGCGCCGCCAGCGCCGCGTCAACGGCCGCGGCTATCTTCCACGATAAGACGCCCTCCGGGCTTATGCCAAGATAAGACGCCCGTCGGGCTAAAAGGCGCTAGCTTACATTCCCAGATATGCCTGCCGCACCCGGTCGTCGCCAAGCAGCGCTTCGCCCGTGCCCGATAAAGTCACGCGGCCGTTTTCCAGCACGTAAGCCTGGCTCGCCAATTTCAGGGACACCGCCACGTTTTGCTCGACCAGCACGCAGGTGAGCCCTTCGCGGTTGAGATCGCGCACGGTTTTGAGCACCTGCTGCACGATGGTCGGCGCCAGGCCGAGCGATGGCTCGTCGAACATGACGAGGTCAGGCGCGCCCATCAAGCAACGGCCGATGGCCAGCATCTGCTGTTCGCCGCCCGATAATGTCCCGGCGGCCTGCGCGCGCCGCTCGGTCAGCAAAGGAAACATCGCATAGACGCGCTCCAGATTACGGTCGCGCTGAGCCTTGGCGCGGGGCAGCATCGCGCCCATCAGCAGGTTTTCGGCAATCGACAAAGTCGGAAACACCTGACGGCCCTCGGCGACCTGGCCGATGCCGAGATCGCAGACCTTGTGACTCGGCCAGCCGGCAATGTCCTGCCCGCGATAAAGCACGCGGCCGCGCGCCGGCCGGTGCATGCCGGCAATGGTGCGGATCAGCGAGGTCTTGCCGGCGCCATTGGCGCCGACGATAGCGACGATGGAGCCTTCGGCGATATCAAGCGAGACGCCGTCCAGCGCCTGCGCATCGCCATAAAACACGTCGAGGTTTTCGACCTTGAGCACTAAATGTCCTCCGCCCCAAGGTACGAGTCGATGACCGCGGGATCGCGCACCACATCCGCCGGCGCGCCCTCGGCGATCGACGCGCCATGATGCAGGACCAGAGTGCGTCCGGCCAAAGCCATCACCGCGCGCATGACATGTTCGATCAGCAGAATGGTGAGGCCGTCGCGGTTCAGCTCCTTCAAAATGGAGACAATGCGGTCGGTCTCGGTCGGCCGCAGTCCGGCCATCACCTCATCAAGCAGCAGCAGCTTGGGATCGGTGGCAAGCGAGCGCGCCACTTCCAGCCGCTTGCGGTCGGGCAAGGTCAGAGATGAAGCGCGCTGCGCCCGCTTGTCGTAGAGATCGAGCCGGCGCAGCACCTCATGCGCATGCGCGCGCGCTTCGAGAACGTCATGACGCCGCATCAAGGCGCCGACAATGACGTTGTCCTCGACCGACAGAGCCGGGAACGGCCGCACGATCTGGAAAGTGCGGCCGATGCCGCGCTGACAGATGCGATCGGACGACAGGCCGTCAATGCGTTCGCCGGCAAACGAGATCGTGCCGTTATCCGGCAAGTAGACGCCGGCGATCATGTTGAACAACGTGGTCTTGCCGGCGCCGTTCGGCCCGATCACCGCGAAGATTCCGCCTTCCGGCACGTCGAAACTCAGGCGATCGACGGCGAGAAGGCCGCGGAAGCGCTTGCTGATGCCTTCGACTTTGAGAAGCGCGCTCATTTCTCGCGCTCCGACAATCCGATGCGCCGCGACAGCCACGGCCAAATGCCGTCCGGCAAGGCGGCGATCACCAGCAGCAGGCAGAAACCGTAGAACACCTGTTTGGCGCCCGGAATATCGATGCCGAGCGCATGAAGCGCGGCGATCAGCGTTTCCGACATGCCGGTCAAAAGAAAAGCGCCGATGATCGGGCCGAACAAGGTGCCGACGCCACCGACGATGGGACCAAGAATGATCTCGATCGAGCGCGAGATGTGAAACACCTGTTCGGGGAACAGATTGTTGTAATAAAATGCATAGATGACGCCGGCGAACGAGGTCATGGCCGACGAGATCACCACCGCGATCATCTTGTAGCGGAAGGTATCGATGCCGGCCGACCGCGCGGCTTCCTCGTCCTCGCGGATCGCCAGCCAGAAATAGCCGATGCGGCTTTGCAACAGCGCGCGGCAGAACACGAAAGCGAGCGCCGCCGCCACCAGCAGGATGTAATAGAACATCACCGGCTGGCCGCGCAGCAGCCAGAGATCGTTGCGGGTATATTGCGCCACCGGCAGGAACAGCCCGGACGAGCCCTTGGTCCAGGTCAGATGATCGAAGCCGACGCGGGCGAATTCGGCGACCGCTATGGTCAAGATGGCGAAGTAGACGCCGCCGACCTTGAAGCGGAAGGCGAGATAGCCGATGAAAGCGCCGGCGAGTCCGGCGACCGGCACCGCCACCAGAAGCCCAATCCACGGGCCGATGCCGAAATGCACATAGAGCGCCGCCGCCGTGTAGGCGCCGAGGCCGACATAGAGGGCATGACCGAGGGACAGTTGTCCGGCAAAGCCCATCATGATGTTCCACGCCTGCCCGATATACGCGAAGTACAGAATGAGAATGAGTACGGTGAGCAGATAGTCGCTGGCCACTAGCGGCGCGCCGAACAGACCGATCAGCAGCGCGCCGAGAAGGACCAGCGCGCGGCGCGAGACATTTTCAAAAAGCCGCGAAAACATCATGCCGCCTTTTTGCCCATGATGCCTTGCGGCCGAAACAGCAGCACCAGCACCAGAATGGCAAAAGCAAACATGCTTTTTGCCGACGGCGTGAAAATGAGACCCGCCATCGCCTCGGTCAGGCCGATCAGTACGCCGCCGAGCAATGCGCCCGGCATCGAGCCTAAGCCCCCGGTGATGACGATGACGAAGGCGAGCAAGGTATAGGCCGGCCCGAGCGAGGGCGTGACGTCGACGATCAGCACCAGCATGACGCCGGCGGCGCCGACACAAGCCGAGCCCAGGCCGAAGGTCAGCGCGTAGAGATGCTTGACGTCAAGGCCGACCACCAGCGCGCCGGTGTAATTGTCGGCGCAGGCGCGGATCGCGGTGCCGATGGCGGTGAACTGGAAGAAGCCATAGAGCGCGACCGCGACCGCCAGCGCGGCGGCGGCCGCGTAGAGCTTGGTGGCGTCGACAATCAGCTTGCCGACCTGGAAGCTGTCATAGGAATACGACGTCTGCACGCTCTGCGCGTCGGGTCCGAAGATAATCAACAGCACGTTGATGATGATGATGGCGATAGCCACCAGCAGGAGGAACTGGCTGTGCTCCGGCCGGGTGATGAAGGGATTGATGACGCCGGCTTGTAGCGCGTAGCCGAAACAAAACAATACGACGGATATGGGCACCAGCATGATCAGTGGATCGAGATGCAGCGCCGAGAACAGTACAATGGCGATATACATGGCGACGGTCATCATCTCGCCATGCGCGAAATTGACGACGCGCACGACGCCGAAGATCACCGACAGGCCGAGCGCCATCAACCCATAGACCAGACCGGTCAACAGGCCGCCGACGGCGACATTGAGATAGACGTCGAAGGGCACGGAGTGATCCTAAATACGCAAAGCTCCGGCCACATTTCGCGGCCGGAGCAATAGCGAGACGACGAACGCCTTACGCGCGCTTGTCGTAAGGCGTCAGCGGCCATTCCGCCTTGGCGTTGGCCGCTTCCTTCGGCGCCACTGTCAACAGCTTGCCGCCGCGATTCTGGATTCCGGAGATCTTCAGTTTGTCGTTCTGGCCTTTGGCGTCGAACTGGATGCCGGGGCCGGGGCTGACATTGTTGGTGATGTTGGTGGCGCGGATGGCGTCCGCCAAGGCCTTCGGATCGGCGGAGCCGGCCCGCTTGTAGGCATCGGCGGCGATCAGCAGCGCCTCGAAGGTGTATACGTGGTTGGTATTCAGGCTGACGCCCGGACTGGACTTCGCCAGCGCCGCCTCCAGGGTCTTGCTGAGCGGCTTGTTCGGATCGTACCACGGCACGAAGCTCAGGGGGCCGTCCGACAGCTTGCCGAGGGTCTTGAGATACTGATCCTCGTACCAGCCCGGTCCCATGCTCATGATCGCCATCGGCGACCAGCGCTGCTTGACCATTTCGCGGGTCAGCAGGATGGCGTCGTTGAGGCGGCTGACCATCAGCAGCGCATCCGCGCCGGTCGCCTTGGCCTTGGAAATTTCAACCGACAGATCGCGGGCCGCCGGATCGTAGGAGATGGTCTCGACGATCTTGTACGGCATGTCGAACTTCGGCATCACCGCGCCGATGCCGCCGGCCATTGAGGTGCCGAACGTATCGTTGACATGGAGGAACACGGCCGTCTTCGGCGCCGCGCCGACCGAGGCGAAGATTTCCTTCTGCGCCGCGAAGGCACCGCCGAGGATCATGCCACCGGTCGGAAAATTGCGGAATACGAATTTATAGCCCTGCTCGGTGATCGGCGGGGCGGCGGCGATATTGATGACGTAGGGAATGCCCTTCTGCTCGGCCACCTGAGCGATCGCCGAACTCTGGCCAGAGTCGAAGGCGCCGACCAGCACCTGCGCGCCTTCGCCGATCAGCTTTTCCGCGCGCGAGCGGGCGACGTCGACATTGGTCTCGGTGTCGGCGTTCATGATCTGAAGGTTGGGCAGACCCATGTCCTTCAGCAGGCCGGCGGCGATATCGACGCCGCGCTGGCAGTCCTGACCGATGCCGGCCTGGAAGCCAGAACGCGGCAGCAGCACGCCCACTTTAAGGGCGGCGCCCTGGGCGCGGACGATGTTGAACGGCGCGATGCCGGCGGTGAAGCCGACGGCGCCGAGGCCGGCGGTGAATACGCGGCGGCTGACGGATGCGCCCTTGGACAGCGATTTGGACGGCGATTTACGTTTCATCTACAAGTCCTCCCTGGGCCGGCACGGCCATTTAAGTCGATGATGCCGGATTTGCTCCGGTTCTCACAAGCTCGAAAATACGCCCCCGGAGGTGGCCGGCGCCGCTGTCGCGTCGTCGGGCCCCACCGTCTCATTTGACGACATTGTTGACCTCGACAACAATCCGCGTCAACAGCATTATTGCCGCGCCGGAGCCGGTGCAAAATCACCGGCGACCGACGCCTGATGCGACCGGGATTTCGCGATGCCAGCAGTCAAACGCGCGCCGACAAGGGCCAAAGCCGCCAGGAAGCCAGCCGGCAAGCCGGTCAAGCGAGCGGCCACAGCGCCATTGCGCAAGCCGCCGCTGCCGACCCGGGTCAGTCCGGTCGCCATCGACCTCGGCGTGCTCAACGACCATCTCGGCTATTTCGTCCGCCGCCTTCAGGTGTGGATTTTCCAGGACTTCATACGCCGTCTGTCGCATATCGACATCAGCCCGGCGCAATTCTCGGTGCTGGTCATCATCGGCGCCAATGAAGGCCTGTCGCAATCCGAGCTGGCGGCGACGCTCGGCATCGAACGGGCGCGCATGGTGCGCATGCTGCACCTTCTCGACCGGCGCGGCCTGACCGAACGGCTGCCCTCCTCGGCCGACGGCCGGCGCCACGCGCTACGCCTGACCCGTGCAGGGCAAGTTCTACTAAAGCAGGCCAAGGCGCTGGCCGCGCAACATGAGGCCAGCCTGCTGCCGAAATTGGGTCCCGAGCGCTACCGGATGATGCTGGAAGCGTTGCGGGAGATTTAAGCGAACACTTTCTCCACTGCGGCGGCGATGCGAAACAGCCGCTGGTCATGACCGTTGCGGGCAAAAAGCATCAACCCGGTCGGCAGACCGCCATCGCGCGGCAAGGGCAACGAGATCGCGGTGAGATCGAAATAATTGGCAATCGTCGTGTTGCGCAGGACCATGGCGTTCTTCGCCATGAAGTCCTTCGGCGTCGCCACCTCGTCGAGGCGCGGCGCGACAATCGGCGTGGTCGGCAGCACCAAAGCATCGAGATCGGCCAATCGCGCATCCATGGCGCGGATCAAGGCGGCGCGGTCGCGCACCGCGTCGATAAAATCGGCGGCGGCAATGCCGGCGCCGCGATCGAGGCGCGCGCGCACGATCTGGTCGATGGCATCGCCGCGCCGCGCCAGCCGGTCCTTGTGAATCGAATAAGCCTCGGCCATCAGGATGCTGGTGCGCGACAAGGCCTTCATCATCTCGTCGAGCAACGGCATCTTCTCGTAAGTCAACCGCGCTCCGGCGCGCTCCAGCCGGTCGAGCGCTTCGGGAAAGCGGCGGCCGACCGTGTCGTCGAGATTTTCCAGCGGCAGGCCTTGTGCGACGCCAAGCCGCAAACCGGCAAGCGGCGCAGCCTCCAGAGGCAGAGCTGCCTCGCCGGCCATCGCCGCATCGGCGTCAAAACAATCGGCAACGTTTGTCGCCATCGGACCGATGGAGTCGAGCGTGTAGGAAAGCGGAAACGCGCCCTCGGCCGGCACGCGCTGGCGGCTTGGTTTGAAGCCGGTAATGCCGCACAGCGCCGCCGGAATGCGCGTCGAACCACCCGTGTCGCTGCCGATGGCGATCTCGCACATCCCGTCGGCCACCGCGACCGCCGCGCCGGCTGATGAACCGCCCGGCACGCGTGCGCGGTCGGCCGGATTGCCCGGCGTGCCGTAATGCGGATTGAGGCCGAGCCCGCTGAAGGCGAATTCCGACATGTTGGTCTTGGCGAGTATGACGGCGCCTGCCGCACGCAGACGCCGTACCACCGGCGCGTCCTGCGCGGCAGGCTCGCCTTCTTCGGCCAGCAGGCTCGAGCCGGCGCGTGTTACTTCACCGGCGACGTCGAACAGATCCTTGATCGACAGGATCGCGCCATCGAGCCGCCCCAGCGAAATGCCCGAACGCGCGCGCGCGTCGGCGGCATCGGCGGCGGCGACAGCCTGCTCGCGATAGAGCGTCAGGCAGGCGCGCGCGCCTTCGCCATTGGCGTCGTCTATGCGCGCAAAAGCCTGCGACAGCCGCTCGCGCGCCGATGATCTCTGCATGAATCGTCCTTGGAACCAACAGGCCGGGGTAAACGTGAATGGCGATACTAGGCTAAATTGGCACGTCAATCGACAGTGGAGACAGACCATGCGCAAGACCGTTCTTGCAGCTCTGACCTTTGCCGCTATGACGGCGATGGTGCCGATGAGCGCCAATGCTCAGAACAATGCCCTCGGCGGCGCTATTGTCGGCGCCGGCGCCGGCGCGATTATCGGCGGCGCGGCAACCGGGCGACCGGAAGGCGCCGCGGTTGGCGCGGTGATTGACGGCACCACGGGTGCGGCGATCGGCGCCAATGCCGAACCGCACTATCGCACGCGCACTTGCTGGCGCGATGACTGGGGCCGGCGTCACTGCCGCTACCGGTAATATTTCAGAGTAGTACTGACTTGTCAGGCGACGAGTCGAAGACGGGGTGCTCCGCAAGGAGCGCCCCTTTTTGCGACTTCCGCCAATTCCCGCGCAAGCGGGAATCCAGTCTTCTAATAATTCTGGGTCCCCGCCTTCGCGGAGACGAGCGGAGAGAGCTAGGCGTGACTCAGCCCGCCCTTTTCGACAATGAACGTGACGATGGCCCCGACATCCTTGCCCTCGCGCAAATTCGTCATCACGAAGGGACGCGCCCCGCGCATTTTCTTCGCGTCGCGCTGCATCACTTCGAGCGAGGCGCCGACATAGGGCGCAAGGTCGATCTTGTTGATGACCAGCAAATCGGAACGTGTGATCCCCGGCCCGCCCTTCGACGGTATCTTGTCGCCGGCGGCGACGTCGATGACATAAATGGTGAGATCGGCAAGCTCCGGCGAGAATGTCGCGGCGAGATTGTCGCCGCCGGATTCGATCAGGATGAGATCGAGATCGGGAAACTTTGCGTTCATCTCGGCAACGGCGGCGAGATTGATCGAAGCATCCTCGCGGATCGCGGTGTGCGGACAGCCCCCGGTCTCGACGCCGGCAATGCGGTCCGCATCAAGCGCGCCGGAGCGCACCAGATAATCGGCGTCCCATTTGGTGTAGATATCATTGGTGATGGCGGCGATCTGGTAGCGGTCGCGCAAGGTCTTGCACAGCGCGTCCATCAACGCGGTCTTGCCGGAGCCGACCGGTCCGCCGACACCGACGCGAAGCGGGCCGTGAGGGTTCTTCATCATCAACTCCTGAACAAACGAGTATATTGGGTTTCGTGCCGCGCGCTGGCGAGATCGGCGCGGAAGGCCGACGAGCCGATGTCGTCAAGCGAGGCGCCGAGCGCGCGCTGCGCGGTCGCGGCGACAGCGGGCTCAAGTACTGCGACGACCCGCAGGCCTTGCGTCTGACCGAGCGGAATGAGCCGCACGCCGGCTGACACCCAGTTGGCAGCGAGCGCTTGCAAATAGGCGGCGAGCGCGGGTTCGAGCGCGATGCCATGACCGGCGGCGCTCACCGCCACCGCCACCGGATAAGCGACGGGGCCATCCCAAACTCGTTTGAGCCGATCGATTGCCGCGCAATCCCAGGCGGCGCGCGCGGCCTCGATGAAGGCGTTACCCTGCGCCGTGGTCTCTAAATGGCGCTCCTTCGAAGGCGCGAAGGCGGCAGCGAATTCGGCGACGTCATGCAGCATCGTGTCGTCGGCGCCGAGCGCCGCACGATGCGCCTGCGCAAACAGCACGGCGTCGCAATAGCCGCCGCCCTCGCAGAGCATGACGCCGAGCCAGTCCTGCAGCGTCGCTTCGTCGGTAATGTCGCCACTCTCGACCGCCCATTCAATGCCGCTCGAATAGGAGAACGCGCCGACCGGAAACGCCGGCGACAGCCAGGCCATCAGGCGAAAGAGGGCGGATGGAGTGAGCGCATCCGGTCCAAACGTCATACCCCGCGCAGGCGGGGTATCCAGCAATTTGCCGAAGTCCCCGGCAGCACGAAGTGCTGGGTCCCCGCCTTCGCGGGGACGACGGCCTCGGATTTTACGCGGTACGTCATCCATGATCGTGCCCGTGATGCCCATGCCCATGCCCATGCGGACTTGCCGGTTCCGGGTCGAACGGCGCATCGAGCGCGACGACGCGCGCGCCGAGGCCGCGCAGCATGTCTTCCAGCACGTGATCGTAGCGAAGCCGGATTTTGTCGCCGACGATCTGCACGTCGGTATGGCGGTTGCCCAGATGCCAGGCCAGCCGCACCGTCTCGAACGCACTCGGACCGTCAACTTCCAGCAATGCCTCCCGCGCGCCCCGCACCAGAACGATGGAGCCGTCGTCGAGCACCAGCCAATCGCCATCGCGCAACGACACAGGTGCGGCAAAGTCGAGCATGAATTGCGTGCCCTGCTCGCCGGTCAGCACGATGCGCCGCCGATTGCGGTCGCCAGCGTCCAGCACGACGCTGTCAGCCACGCTCGCCGCATTCCAGGTGCCCGCGGGCTTGATCTCGGTCACACGCTTCATCTTAGCCCTGCTGTATCGTGCGGCCGCGCGTCACTTGCGCTCGACCTTCTCCGGCGTGATGACCTGAACATCGCGCTCCAGCGCGACCTCCGCCACCACCGCGCGCCAGGCCAGCAAATGCGGCGTTTCATTGTGGCGCGTCAGATGGTCGGCGGATTCCCAGCGCTCGACAGCGACAAGCCGCGTCGGATCGGTGACGCTGAGATTGAAATCGTAAAACAGGCAGCCGTCTTCCTTGACGGTGTCGGCGACGACCTTGCGCGCCGCCTCGCATGCCCGCTCGGTCATGCCCGGCTTGAGCCGCAACTGGGCGACCACATAGATCATTGGGTCTCCTTTGGGCGCCCCTATGGCACTTGGTCTAGAACAAGAAATACCTTTGCGCCATGGGCAGCACATCGGCCGGTGCGCAGGTCAAGAGCTCGCCGTCGGCGCGGACCTCGTAGGTTTCCGGGTCGACCTCGATGTTCGGCGTCGCGTCGTTGTGGATCATGCTCTTCTTGTCGATCTTGCGGGTGTTCTCGACGGCGACGAACTGCTTCTCGACACCGAGGCGTTTGCGCAAATCGCTGCGCGCCGCGGCCTTCGACACGAACACCAGCGACGACGCGGTGAGCGCCTTGCCGAAGGCGCCGAACATCGGCCGGTAATGCACCGGCTGCGGCGTCGGGATCGAGGCGTTCGGATCGCCCATCAGCGCCGCGACGATGCTGCCGCCTTTCAACACCATGTCCGGCTTGACGCCGAAGAAGGCCGGCGACCAGACGACGAGATCGGCCATCTTGCCTTTTTCGATGGAGCCGATGTGCTTCGATACGCCATGCGCGATGGCCGGATTGATCGTGTATTTGGCGATGTAGCGCTTGACCCGCTTGTTGTCGTTGTTGCCCTTCTCGCCGGGCAGCGCGCCGCGCTGCTTTTTCATTTTGTCGGCGGTCTGCCAGGTGCGCATGATGACTTCGCCGAGGCGGCCCATCGCTTGTGAGTCCGACGACATCATCGACAGCGCGCCAAGGTCATGCAGGATGTCCTCCGCCGCGATGGTTTCCTTGCGGATGCGGCTTTCGGCGAAAGCGAGATCCTCGGCAATCGACGGATCGAGATGGTGACACACCATCAGCATGTCGAGATGCTCGTCGATGGTGTTGCGCGTAAACGGCCGCGTCGGATTGGTCGAGGACGGCAGGACGTTCTTGAGGCCAGCGACCTTGATGATATCGGGGGCATGGCCGCCGCCAGCGCCTTCGGTGTGAAACGCATGAATGGTGCGTCCCTTGAAGGCCTTGATGGTGTCCTCGACGAAACCCGATTCATTGAGCGTGTCGGAATGGATCATCACCTGCACGTCGTATTTGTCGGCGACGGTGAGACATGTGTCGATCGCCGCCGGCGTCGTGCCCCAGTCCTCGTGCAATTTCAGCGCGCAGGCGCCGGCCTTGATCATCTCCTCCAGCGCCGCCGGGCGCGACGCATTGCCCTTGCCGGCGAAACCGAGATTGACCGGAAAAGCGTCCGCGGCCTGGATCATGCGGCCAAGATGCCACGGGCCGGGTGTGCAGGTGGTCGCATTGGTGCCGGCAGCCGGGCCGGTGCCGCCGCCAAGCATTGTCGTGACGCCGGAATACAGCGCCTCGTCGACCTGCTGCGGGCAGATGTAATGAATGTGCGAGTCGAAACCGCCGGCGGTGACGATTTTGCCTTCGCCGGCAATGATCTCGGTGCCGGGGCCGATGACGATGGTGACGCCGGGCTGGATGTCGGGATTACCGGCTTTTCCAATGGCCAGAACGCGGCCACCTTTAAGGCCGATGTCGGCCTTGACGATGCCCCAGTGGTCGACGATCAGCGCGTTGGTGATGACAGTGTCGGCGGCGCCCTGCTTGTTGGTGATCTGGCTTTGGCCCATGCCATCGCGTATGACCTTGCCGCCACCGAACTTCACCTCCTCGCCGTAGACGGTGAAATCCTTCTCGACCTCGATGATCAGGTCCGTGTCGGCCAGCCGCACCTTGTCGCCCGTGGTCGGGCCAAACATGTCGGCATAGGCGGTGCGTTTCATTTTGACGGACATTTATAGTTTTCCCATCACGTCGCCGCGAAAGCCGTAGATCGTCTTCTTGCCGGCAAGCGCGACGAGCGTGACGTCACGCGTCTGGCCCGGCTCGAAACGCACCGCGGTGCCGGCAGCGATGTCGAGCCGCATGCCGCGCGCCTTCTTGCGCTCGAATTTCAACGCCGGATTGGTTTCGAAAAAATGATAGTGCGAGCCGACCTGTATCGGCCGGTCGCCGGAATTTGCGACGGTGACGGTGACGGTCTTGCGGCCGGCATTGAGCTCTATGTCGCCGTCCTTGATGAACATTTCGCCGGGGATCATGACTTCTTCCTTTTTCGCATGATCTTATCCGAAAACCGGATTCCACTTTTCGGGATCATGCGATAACCCCTGCGTACAACGCACCGCCGATGACGACGCAGACCGCGCCGGCTACGCGGATGAGAGGCCGCAAAGCGTTGCGCGTCATCAACTGCGCAAAGCCGATGCCGGTGAGATGCAACGTCGCTGTCGCAAGCGCAAAGCCTGCCATGTATTCGATGCCGGCAAGGTTCTCGGCGACCTCGCTGCCGTGGGCATGGCCGTGAAACAGCGCGAAGCCGCCCACAACAAGGGCGCCGAGCGCCACCGGCATGTCGACCGCCAGCGCCACCATGAGGCCGAGCGCGACGACGGAAGCTAGGATCGCCGGCTCAACGAAAGGCAGCGCGACGTGGGACATGCCGAGTGCGCCGCCGATCAGCATCACGCCGACGAAGGCGCAAGGCCAGGCCCACAGTGCCCAACCGCCTTGCAGCGCCGCCCACAGACCGACGGCCACCATCACGGCGACATGGTCGAGACCGCCGAACGGATGCGCGATACCGGCGGCGAAGGACTCCGTCGCGCCGTGCCCGACATGGGCCAGCGCGGGCGTAACGCCGAGAAAGAGAAGCGCGATAATCGAAAAGACGTTCATGGGGAGTGACCTTTCAGCGGCGATTCTAGCGAATGGGTTCGTGAACGGTGACGAGCTTGGTGCCGTCGGGAAACGTGGCCTCGACCTGGATGTCGTGAATCATCTCGGCAATCCCGTCCATACACTGTGCACGGGTGATGACGTGCGCGCCGTCGCGCATCAGTTCGGCGACGGTGCGGCCATCGCGGGCGCCTTCGAGGATGAAATCCGAAATCAGCGCCACCGCTTCCGGATGGTTGAGCTTGACGCCGCGCTCCAGCCTGCGGCGCGCCACCATGGCGGCAACCGCGATCAGCATCTTGTCTTTTTCCCGGGGCGTCAGATTCATGCGTTCCTCGAAGAATTATTGCAGCCAAAGTCGCGGCACTTGCGTGCCCAGCGCAGCCAATACCGCGATGAGATCCCGGCGCAGCGTCGCGCCATCCTTGGCGCAAAGGCGGACCACCGCCAGCCCGTTCCAGGCCGAAATGCCGACCTCGCCCAAGAACCCGGCTTCTAAAGTTTCGCCGAGCGCGCGCACTTGTTCAAGAGCGGCATCGCCGCCGGGCGCGATCAGCACGGTGGCAATGGCGATGCCGCCATTGGCCACCGCCCGCTCTGCCATTTTCGCGGCGATGGCGCCGTCCAGCCGCGCGGTGTCGGCATAGATCAGTTTACCGTCGCGGCGGATGCGCCAGGCGTCGGTGAAAAAACCTTCCTTCATTGCTTCGTCCATGGCGGCACGGCCGAATATCACCGCCTCGGCCATGATCAGCGCCGCGCCTTCCGCCAGATCGATGTCGATGCGGCGCTTGAGGCGGGCGCGGTCAAACAGGATCGTTTCCTGCGGCAGCCAGGCCAGCCGCGCGCTCGGCGCAAGCGTCAGGCGGACGTCCATCGCGGCATCGGCGCCGGACGAGCGATAGATCTTCTCCGCCGCCGCGGTGCCGGCAATCAGGCTGGCGCCAGCGCCCACATCCATCTCGATGCTGCAGCGGTCGCCGCCGGTCATGCCGCCGCCGGTATTGACCAACACCGCCTCCAGCGCCTCCGGCGTCGCATTGGGAAAACGTACGCGCAGCGAACCGTCCTCGTGCACGCGCGTGCGCCGGGTGACGCCATCATGCACGGAGACCGACAGCGCAATGTGTCCGGTCGCCCGGTTGGCGGCGAAGGTTTTTGCTTGATCGGCGTTGTTCACGCGCGTTGCTAACACAAACGCCTCCACCCGTCCGCGTTCGCGGTCTTAAATCGCCAGTGCACGCTTGAGCGCGGCTTCGTCGAGATTGGCCTTGTCGCTTTGATAGACGATCGAACCGCGATCCATCACCACCAGATGATCGCCCAGTTCCTGCGCGAAATCGAGATACTGCTCGACCAGGATGATCGCCATTTCCTTTAAAGAGCGCAGATAATCGATGGCGCGGCCGATATCCTTGATGATCGACGGCTGGATGCCTTCGGTCGGCTCGTCGAGCAGCAGCAGCCGCGGCCGCATGGTCAGCGCCCGGCCAATGGCCAATTGCTGTTGCTGGCCGCCGGACAGATCGCCGCCGCGCCGGCCGAGCATGCTCTGCAGTACCGGAAACAGCGAGAACACGTCGTCGGGAATTTCACGCTGGTCACGCGGCAGCGGCGCAAAGCCGGTCTCGAGGTTTTCCTGCACGGTCAGCAGCGGAAATATCTCGCGGCCCTGCGGCACATAGGCGATGCCGGACCGGGCGCGGTCGACGGTGGACATGCGGGTGATGTCCTTGCCCTCGAACATGATGGTGCCGTTCTTGACCGGCTTCTGACCGACCAGCGCCCGCAGCAGGCTCGATTTGCCGACGCCGTTGCGACCGAGCACGCAAGTGACCTTGCCGGGCTCAGCCTTGAGCGAAATGCCGCGCAGCGCCTGCGCCGCGCCGTAATAAAGGTCGATGTTGGTGGCTTCGAGCATGTCTTCCCTCTCAGCGCCCTAGATACACTTCGACCACACGATCGTTGGTCGAGACCTGATCGATCGAGCCTTCGGCCAGCACCGAGCCTTCGTGCAAACAGGTCACTTTGACGCCGAGTTCGCGGACAAAGGCCATATCATGCTCGACCACGACCACGGTCTTGGTCTTGTTGATCTCGCGCAGCAATTCGGCGGTTTGCATGGCCTCGACGTCTGTCATGCCGGCGACCGGTTCGTCGACCAGTAGAAGTTTGGGGTCCTGCGCCAGCAGCATGGCGATCTCCAGCCACTGTTTTTGCCCATGCGACAGACTACCGGCAATGCGCGCGCGCAAATGCTTCAGACGGACGATGTCGAGCACTTGATCGATGCGCGCTTCCTGTTCGACCGACGATTGCCAGAACAAGGTCGCCTTCACGCTGCGGTCGTTTTTCAGCGAAAGCTGGAGATTGTCCTCGACCGTATGCATTTCGAACACGGTTGGCTTCTGGAATTTACGGCCGATGCCGAGCGTGGCAATTTCGGTCTCGTCCAGTTTGGACAGATCGAATTGGCCTCCCTGGAAGAAGACGTCGCCCTCGTCCGGCCGGGTCTTGCCGGTGATGACGTCCATCATGGTCGTTTTGCCGGCGCCGTTCGGACCAATGATGGCGCGCATTTCGCCGGGCTCTACGATGAAGGACAGTTCGTTGAGCGCCTTGAAGCCGTCGAACGACACGCTGATGCCGTCGAGGTAAAGCAGCGCGGAGGTCGTTTTCGGATCTGCCTGAACGGTGGCCATGACCTACTCCGCCGCGCTTGGTTGGGCTGGTGACGCCGCGCCATTTTCCGCCGCCGCTTTTGCTTCGGCCGACCTCGCCTCGACCTTGTCGGCCCGGCCGGCGCGCCAGTTGTTGTAGGTGCCGATGATGCCGCGCGGCATGAACAAGGTGGTGCCGATGAACAGCCCGCCGAGCATGAACAGCCAGTAGGGCGCCAGCGCTCCGGAGGTGAAAAAGGTCTTGGCGTAATTGACGACGAAAGCCCCGAGCACCGCGCCGGTGAGCGTGCCGCGGCCGCCGACGGCGACCCAGATTACGGCTTCAATGGAGTTGCCCGGTGCAAACTCGCCGGGATTGATGATGCCGACCTGCGGCACATAAAGCGCGCCGGCGACGCCGGCCATGCAGGCCGACACCGTGAACACGAACAACTTGTAGGCCTCGACCCGGTAGCCGAGGAACCGCGTGCGCGATTCCGCGTCGCGAATGCCGATCAACACCTTGCCGAATTTGGAGGTGACTATGGCCCGGCAAATCAGAAAGCAGACGGCAAGCGCCATGCAGGAGATCACCAGCAACGCATTGCGCGTGCCCTCGGCCTGCACGTTGAAGCCGAGAATATCCTTGAAATCGGTCAGGCCGTTATTGCCGCCGAAGCCAAAATTGTTGCGGAAGAAGCCGAGCAGCAGCGCGTAGGTCATCGCCTGGGTGATGATCGAGAGATACACGCCGGTGACGCGCGAGCGGAAGGCGAACCAGCCGAACACAAAGGCGAGAAGCCCCGGCACCAGCAGCACCATCAGCATGGCATAGGCGAAACTGTTGAAGCCGTACCAGAAGAACGGCAATTCCGACCAGTTCAGGAACACCATGAAGTCCGGCAGAATCGGATTGGCATAGACGCCGCGGTCGCCGATCTGGCGCATCAGGTACATGCCCATGGCATTGCCGCCCAGCGCGAAGAAGGCGCCGTGGCCAAGCGACAGGATGCCGACATAGCCCCAGATCAGATCGATCGAGAGAGCAAGAAGGCCGTAACACACATATTTGCCAAACAACGCGACGAAGTAAGTCGAGACATGCAGCGCCGAGCCTTCCGGCATCAAAAGGTTCGAGACCGGAATGGCGATCGCGAACGCCGCCAGCAGCACGAGAAACAGGGTCGAGCCGCGGTCGAGCAGACGAATGAGCGGGTGCGAGGTCATCATGCTTCGATCGCCCTGCCCTTGAGTGCGAACATGCCGCGCGGCCGCTTCTGGATGAACAGGATGATGAA
>CAITJJ010000248.1 GCA_903892675.1 uncultured Hyphomicrobiales bacterium
AGGGCGAGAACCTGTGCGTCGACGTCAATGGCCGCTACGATCTCGACGAGGCCTTGGCCTGCGGCGACGCCATCGCGCCTTATAAGCTCAGGTGGTACGAGGAGCCGCTCGATCCGCTCGACTATCTCTTGCACGCCGCCCTGGCGACGCGCTACGCGCCGCCGCTGGCGACCGGTGAGAACCTGTTCTCGATGCAGGATGCGCGCAATCTCATTCGCCACGGCGGCCTGCGCGCCGACCGTGACTGGCTGCAATTCGATCCGGCATTATCGTATGGCCTTGTCGAATATCTGCGCACGCTCGATATGCTCAGCGCGCACGGCTGGTCGCGGCGGCGCTGCGTGCCGCATGGCGGCCACCAGTTCGCTCTCAATATCGCGGTGGGTCTCGGCCTTGGCGGCAACGAATCGTATCCGCAGGTGTTCGCGCCGTTCGGCGGTTTTGCCGACGATACGAAAGTCACCGACAGCCGCATCGCCATGCCGGATATTCCGGGCATCGGCTTCGAGGCGAAAAACAATCTGTACGATGTGATGAAGCAGATCGTGGCCTGATGCCGTGCCGCGGCCAAAGCTGGCCGCGTCAGTTCGGTTGCGTTAGTCCGGCCGTGTTGTCATGATCGCCGTGTCATGACAGGCAGCGAGCCGTACGCCGACAATATTATTCCAGATTTCTCTAGCGTGCGGTCGACCATGCGAGCCACGCCGCTATGCACAAAAGAACGATGGCCAGCGCACGCCGGATCGGCCGTCGGCGCGCGGGATCGTTGACGAAGCCTTTGAGGCGGCCGGCGAGCAGCACGATTGTCAGATGCACGATGGTGGCGACGGCGACGAAGACGCCGGACAGGATCAACGTTTGCGTTACGACCGATGCGCCGGGCCGGATAAAGGTCGGAACCACGGCGATGAAAAAGATCGCTGCCTTCGGGTTCAGCAGGTTGGTGACAAGCCCTTGGCGAAACGCCCGCTGCAGAAGCCGGGGGTCGACATCGCCGACGATGTCCGACGGGGTCCCACCTTGGCTCGACCATGCCTCATAGGCGAGCCAGACCATGTAGGCGACGCCGCCCCAGCGCAGCAACCCATAGAGCAGGGGTGATGCGTCGATCAGCGCTGCGACGCCGAGGGCGGCGGCGACGCCATATATGGCGTGGCCGAGGCCGACGCCAATGACCGCAGCGGCGCCGACCTGCCAGCCGCGCGACAGCGACAGCACGGCCAGATAACCCATGTTCGGACCGGGCGTGATCTCGATGGCGAGCGCCATCAGCGCGAAGGCGCCGAGTGACGAAGCGAAGGCGTCGTCCATTGAGGCTCCTTTGCAGCGTATAAAGAAGGCGCGCTAATGGGCCTCGTCCCAGTTGTCGGCGGCACGGGCGTCGACCTGCAGCGGTACGTGCAGCGATACCGCCGGGTGTGGCGCGCTTTCCATCACATCTTTGACGATGACGATGGTGTCTTTGACTTCTTTCTCGGGGACTTCAAAGATCAGTTCGTCGTGTACCTGGAGAAGCATCTGCGCCGAGAGCTTCGCGGCCTTCAGCTCCGGCTCCATGCGGATCATCGCGCGCCGTATGATGTCGGCGGCCGAGCCTTGCAGGCGCGCATTGATCGCCGCGCGCTCGTTGAAGGCGCGGATCGAGCCGTTCGACGCCTTGATGTCCGGGTAATGGCACTTGCGGCCGAACAGAGTCAGCACGTAGCCATGCGCGCGGCAGAATTCCTTGGTTTCGTCCATGTAGTCGCGGATGCCGGGGAAGCGCTCGAAATATTTCTTGATGTAGGCGCCGGCTTCTTCGCGCTCGATGGAGAGCTGGTTGGCGAGGCCAAAGGCCGAGATGCCATAGATGATGCCGAAGTTGATTGCCTTGGCGCGGCGGCGGATATCGCTCGGCATGTCCTTGACCGGAACGCCGAACATTTCCGACGCCGTCATGGCGTGGATGTCGATGCCGTCCTTGAAGGCCTGACGCAAGGTCGGCACGTCGGCGACTTCGGCGAGTAGGCGCAACTCGATCTGCGAATAGTCGGCCGACACCAGCTTCATGCCGGGCGACGCGACGAAGGCCTTTCTGATTTTGCGGCCTTCCTCGGTGCGGATCGGGATGTTCTGGAGGTTCGGTTCGGACGAAGACAGGCGGCCGGTCGAGGTAGCGGCCAGCGCATAGGAGGTGTGGACGCGCTGCGTCGTCGCATTGACGTGGTTCGGCAGCGCCTCGGTGTAGGTCGAGCGCAGCTTGGACACCTGGCGCCAGTCGAGAATCTTGCGCGGCAACGGGTGGCCCTGCTCGGCGAGCTCTTCCAGTTCGCGCGCGCCGGTCGACCATTGCCCGGTCTTGGTCTTGGTGCCGCCGGGCAGCGCCATCTTGCCGAACAGGATATCGCCGAGTTGCTTCGGCGAGCCGGGGTTGAGCGGCTCGCCGGCAAGCTCCTTGATTTCTTCCTCAAGCCCGGCCTGCTTCTGCGCGAATTCGCCGGACAGGCGCGACAGGACTTGCCGGTCGATGGAAATACCGCGCCGCTCCATGCGCGCCAGAACCTCCGGCATTTTGCGTTCGAGCGTCTCGTAAACGGTGGTGACATTCTCGGCGGCGAGCCGCGCCTTCAGCGCCGACCACAGCCGCAACGTCACATCGGCGTCCTCGGCGGCGTATTCGGAGGCCTTGTCGATCGGGACGCAGTCGAAGGTGACCTGCGCCTTGCCGGTGCCGGCGACGTGGCCGAATTCGATGGTGTCGTGATTGAGCCAGCGCTTGGCCAGATCGTCCATGCCGTGGCCGCCTTTGCCGGCATCGAGCACATAAGAGATGAGCATGGTGTCGTCGTAGCCGTCGATGAAGATGTTGCGCTGGGCGAAGATCAGCCAATCGTACTTCATGTTCTGCGCGACTTTGAGAATGCTCTTGTCTTCGAGCATCTTTCTCAGCGCGCCGAGCGCATCGGCTTCCGGGATCTGGTCGGGGCAGAGTTTTGATTCCGGCGCGAACAGGTCGCTGCCGCCGGCGGGCCCGCCGTCACGGTGGCCGATCGGCACATAGCACGCCTCGTTCGGCGCAACGGCGAGCGAGAAGCCGCACAGGTGCGCGGTCATCGGATCGAGACTTGTCGTTTCGGTGTCGACCGCGACAACGCCGAGGTCGTAGGCGCGCACGATCCATTCCTTCAGGCGCTTGAGCGTGCGCACGGTCTCATACTGCGATCGGTCGATCTTGGCGGTGCGCGCCTTCTCGGCGCGCGCGGCGGCGAAGGAAATGGGGGTCAAGGTGCCGGGCGCTGAGCTTGCAACGGGAGCAGGTGGTGGTGCGAACAAGTCGCCGCCGGCCGCTGCAGGCGCAGCTGAAGATGTACTCGCAGGCGCGGAAGAAACCGAACCCGTTGTCGCCTTGCCATCGGGCTCAATTTTCGACGCATCAATGCCGCTCTTATCGGCGACGCGGCGGGTGATGGTGGAAAATTCCATCGCCTTGAGGAAAGCGATCAGGTTCTTGTAGTCCGGCTCGTGCACGGCAAGCTGATCGACCGGCACATCGAGCGGCACGTTCTGGTCGAGTGTCACCAGTCTCTTGGAGATGCGCGCGATCTCGGCATTGTCGATCAGGGTCTGGCGGCGCTTGTCCTGCTTGATTTCGCCGGCGCGGGCCAGGAGCGTTTCCAGATCGCCATATTCTCCGATCAATTGCGCCGCGGTTTTCACGCCGATGCCGGGTACGCCGGGCACGTTGTCGGATGAATCGCCGATCAGCGCCTGCACCTCGATCACCTTGTCGGGACCGACGCCGAATTTCTCGAACACCTCCGCCGGCCCGATGCGCTTGTCCTTCATCGTGTCGTACATGGTGACGCCATTGCCGACGAGCTGCATCAGGTCCTTGTCGGAGGAAACGATGGTGGCGGTGGCGCCGGCCTCGATCGCGAGCCGCGCATAGGTCGCGATCAGATCGTCGGCCTCGAAGCCGGCCTGCTCGAGGCAGGGAATTTCAAAGGCCCGCACCGCGTCGCGAATCAGCGGGAACTGCGGCCGCAGGTCCTCCGGCAAATCCGGCCGGTGCGCCTTGTATTCGGGATACATCTCGGTGCGGAAGGTCTTTTCCGATTTGTCGAAGACGACGGCGAGATGCGTTGGCTTGTCGTCCTTCGGCATGTCGGCCAGGAGCTTCCACAACATGTTGCAGAAGCCGAGCACCGCATTGACCTGCAGGCCGTCGGACTTGCGCGTCAGCGGCGGCAGCGCGTGATAGGCGCGGAAAATGTAACCGGAGCCGTCGACCAGAAAGACGTGGTCGCCCTTTTTCAAGGGCCGGGCGGCTGGATTGGCCACAGACGGCGCGGATTTGGCGGGGGCGGCTTTGGCTTTGGATTTCGCGGATGTCGGCATGGCCGGAATGTGGGCCGTCGGGCCGGCTTAATCAATCCGCCGCAATGCGCCTGTGGAGAGCTATTCCGCCGGCTGCATGGCCACTCGCGGCTCGGACTTTTCCGGCGCCAGCCGGAATAAAGCCGGACGCTCGAACAGGAATCGGGCGAAGGTGCCACGCACCGCCCAGTACATTGCCAGCGCGCCGACAATGCCGGCGGCAGTGACGATCGCCGACATCGTGCCGATGTCGGTCACCACGCCGGTCATGAGCAACAGGGTGCGGGCCATCGCCATCGGCAGGAAGAAGGCGAGATAGATGACGATCGAGTTGCGGCCGCAGTATTGCAGCGGCTTGAAGGCGTCGAACAGCGACATCAGCGCAGCGAGGCGGATGACGGCGGCAGCGCCGATCAGGCCGAGTGCGAGCGAGACGAAGGGCAGTTGCGAATAGCCGTTCCAGACCACGGCGCCATTGGCGATCGCCCACAGCGACAGAACGGCGATGCCCTTCAGCGGCTTGTCCTGAACGCCGCGCGCCACCGCGAAGATGTGCGCGGCCAGCACATAGCCGGTGTAGAAATAGACGAAGCGGGCGGCGAATTCGTCCGGCACCATCCAGCCGGTATCGATATGCGCGATTTCGAGCGCGGCGGCGGCGAGCCAGACGACGGCGACCGGCACGCGGCGCAACAGCTTCACGGTGACGAAGAAGATCGGCAGCAGATAGATGAACCACAAAGTGCCGAATGGATCGACCAGGGACACGAGATAAAGCCGCACGACTTCAGCTGTGCCGAATTCGGCGGCAATACCGGGCGCCTTGAAGGCGAACTGGATGGTCATCCACAAAAGATAGAAATAGGCGAAGTGCACGACCTTGCGGTCGAGATAGGTCCGCCAGTCGCGGTCAATGACCTGCGCCAGGAACAGCCCGGAGATCATGAAAAAGTCCGGCATCCGGAACGGCCGCGCGAACTCGACCACGGCGTGCAGCCAGCCGTCCTGGCCGGCGGCCGCTTCGACGCCCAGCGCCGAATGCATCATCACCACGAAGACGATGCAGAATCCCTTTGCGTAATCGACCCAGTCGATCCGTCCGCCGGGGCTATTGTCCCGCATTTTATCGATACCGTTCATACGGCAGTCATGGCAGAAGCCGGTTTCGTTACTCTTTACGCGATCGCATAAACAAGGTCCGGTTCGGCCCGCTCGCAACGCGCAACCGGCTCTGCTAAGGAAACGGTGGCGTCTGGCCACCGGCTGTTAACCATGACGGCTGCCGGCTTTTGATCTGACGGATTTGTGAACATGCGCGTTGCGATGATTGGCTCGGGTTATGTCGGCCTTGTTTCCGGGGCCTGTTTCGCCGATTTCGGCCATCAGGTTATTTGCGTCGACAAGGATAAAGCCAAGATCGCCGCGCTCAATGCCGGCGAGGTGCCGATCTACGAGCCGGGCCTGACCGATCTGGTCGCCGCCAATGCCAAGGCCGGCCGGCTGACATTCACCACCGATCTGCCCGCGGCGGTCGCCAGCGCCGACGCGGTGTTCATCGCGGTGGGCACGCCGTCGCGGCGCGGCGACGGCCATGCCGATCTGACTTACGTGTTCGACGCGGCGCGCGAGATAGCGGCGGCGATCGACAGCTTCACCGTCGTCGTCACCAAATCGACGGTGCCGGTCGGCACCGGCGATGAGGTCGAGCGCATTATTCACGAGGCGCGCGCTGGCGCCGACTTCGCGGTGATGTCGAACCCGGAATTCCTGCGCGAAGGCGCCGCCATCCAGGACTTCAAGCGGCCCGACCGCATCGTCGTCGGCGGCGATCATGCGCGCGGGCGCGAGGTGATGAGTGAACTGTATCGCCCGCTTTATCTCAACCGTTCGCCGATCATGTTCACCGACCGGCGCACCGCCGAGTTGATCAAATACGCCGCCAACGCTTTTCTCGCCACCAAGATCACCTTCATCAACGAGATCGCCGATTTAGCCGAGAAAGTGGGGGCCGACGTGCAGGAGATCGCGCGCGGCATCGGCCTCGACAATCGCATCGGCTCGAAATTTCTGCACGCCGGTCCGGGCTATGGCGGCTCGTGCTTCCCCAAGGACACTTTGGCGCTGATCAAGACCGGGCAGGACTACGCCGCGCCGTTGCGCATCGTCGAGGCGGTGGCGGCGGTCAACGATACGCGCAAGCGGGCGATGGCGCGCAAGGTGTCGGTCGCGCTCGGCGGCGACATCCGCGGCAAGACCATCGCGGTGCTCGGCCTGACCTTCAAGCCGAACACCGACGACATGCGCGAGGCGCCGTCGATCCCGCTGATCACCGCGTTGCAGGACATGGGCGCGAGCGTGCGCGCCTACGATCCGGTTGGCATGGAACAGGCCAAGGGCTTCATTGGTAATGTGACGTTCTGCGACGACGCCTATGCTTGCGCGCAGGGCGCATCGGCCTTGGTGATCGTCACCGAATGGGAGCAGTTCCGCGCGCTCGATTTCGGCCGGCTGCAAACCGTGATGGCCAATCCGCTGCTGGTCGATCTGCGCAATATCTATCGTGCCGACGAAGTGGCGCGGCATGGCTTTGCCTATGAGAGTGTTGGGCGCGGACATTCCGCCAAGAGCTGATGCGCCAATTCGCCTCCCCGCTGCCCATCGACGATGCGCTGCCGCGACTGGTGGAGGCCTTCGCGCGCACGAACGTGGCCGTGCTGGTGGCGCCGCCCGGCGCCGGCAAGACCACGCGCGTGCCTTTGGTGCTGCTCGACGAGCCTTGGGCAAAAGATAAAAAGATACTGCTGCTGGAACCGCGCCGGCTGGCGGCGCGCGCGGCGGCAGCGCGCATGGCGGCGACGCTCGGCGAGCAGGTCGGCGACACGGTCGGCTTGCGGGTTCGCTTCGGCTCGAAAATTTCCAAACGCACGCGCATCGAGGTAATCACCGAAGGCGTGTTCACGCGGCTGGTGCTCGACGATCCGTCGCTCGAGGGAGTCGCCGGCGTTCTGTTCGATGAGTTTCACGAGCGCTCGCTTGATGCCGATCTGGGTCTGGCTCTCGCCCGCGAAGTGCAGGAAGGGCTGCGCGACGATCTGAAAGTCCTGGTGATGTCGGCGACGCTCGATGGCGCGCGCGTCGCGGCGCTGTTGGGTGATGCGCCCGTCGTAACCAGCGAAGGCCGCGCCTTTCCGGTCGAGACCCGCTATCTCAGCCGCGACCCGCGCGACCGCATCGAGCGGCCCGTGGCCGACGCCGTGCAGCGCGCGCTGCGCGCCGATCCCGGTTCGCTTCTGGTGTTTCTGCCGGGCGCGGCGGAAATCCGCCGCACCGAGACACTGCTCAAGGAACAAGTGCGCGACTCGAATGTCGACATCGTCACCTTGTTCGGCGCCCTCGATGCGCGCGATCAGGACCGCGCCATTTCGCCGGCGCCCGCCGGCCGCCGCAAGGTGGTGCTGGCGACATCGATCGCGGAAACCTCGCTGACCATCGAGGGCGTGCGAGTCGTCATCGATTCAGGCCTGTCGCGCGTGCCGCGTTATGAACCGGATGTCGGCCTGACGCGCCTGGAAACCGTGCGGGTGTCGCGCGCCGCCGCCGATCAGCGGCGCGGCCGCGCTGGCCGCACCGAGCCGGGCGTCTGCTATCGCCTGTGGGACGAACCGCAGACCGGTTCGTTCGATGCTTACACAAGGCCGGAAATTCTGTCCGCCGATCTGTCGACCTTCGTGCTCGATCTGGCGCAGTGGGGTGCGGCGGACGCCAGCAAGCTCGACTTCATTGATCCGCCGCCGCAAGCGGCGATGACTGAGGCGAAAACCTTACTGCTTGAACTCGGCGCCATCGACGCGCAAGGCCGCATCACCGATGAAGGCCGCAAGCTGCGGCAGTTGCCATTGCCGCCGCGGCTGGCGCGCATGGTGGTCGATGCCGGCGGCGAAGGCGCGGGCGCGGAAGCCGCGGCGATTGCCGCCATTCTCACCGAACGCGGCCTGGGTGGCGATGATGTCGATCTGCGCCACCGGCTCGATCAATTCCGCCGCGATCGTTCGCGCCGCGCCGAGGATGCGCGGGCAATGGTGAAACGATGGATCGATACGCTTGATCGAAGCGACAAGAGCGTCGGGTTATCGACCGCCGCGATCCTCGCTCTCGCCTATCCCGATCGCATTGCCAAGAATCGCGGCGGCGGCACCGGCGGCTTCGTGCTGGCGAACGGACGCGGCGGCCAGGTCGAAGCGGCGTCCAATCTGGCGCGAGAGCCGTTTCTTGTCGTCGCCGAACTGACCGGTGCCGCGGCCTCATCGCGCATTGTGCTGGCGGCGGCGATCACGCTCGATGAAATCGAAGCGCGCTTCGCCGGCAAGATCGAGGATCGCGATACGGTGACCTTCGATGTCGGTTCGGCATCGCTGCGGGCGCGCCGCTCGCGCCGGCTTGGCGCGATGGTGTTGGCCGAACAGGTCAAGCAGGTGACGCCGAATGAAGAGACCGCGCGCATTCTCAGCGACGGCATTGTCAGTCTGGGGCTGGATCGTCTCGACTGGAGCAAGGCGGCGCTGCAATTTCGCACCCGCGTGCAATCCCTGCGCAAAGCAGAAGGCGACGAGTGGCCGGATGTCAGCGATGAAGGACTGCGGCGCACCGCCGCCGACTGGCTCGAACCTTTACTCGTGGACAAGACCGCGCGCAGCCAGATCAGCGCCGGTGAGTTGTTCGACGCGGTGAGCAATCAGGTAGCCTGGAATTTGCGCCGCCGTCTCGACGCCGAGGCGCCGACGCATTTTACCGCGCCGACCGGCACAGCGGTGCCGATCGACTACGAGGCCGAACAGGGGCCGACCGTGTCGATTCGCGTGCAGGAATTGTTCGGCCTGACGACGCATCCGTCCATTGCCGGCGGCCGGGTGCCGCTAGTCATCGAATTGTTGTCCCCCGGTCATAAAGCCGTGCAGATCACCCGCGATCTGCCCGGCTTCTGGCGCGGCAGCTATGCCGACGTGCGCTCCGACCTGCGCGGGCGCTATCCGCGCCACCCCTGGCCGGAGGACCCGACCTCGGCGCCGCCGACCCGGCGGGCGAAACCGCGCGGCACGTGAACCCGGCGGGCTAAATCGCCTTAACCTCCCGCTCACCATGCGCCACGACCGGCCGCCGGCGTTAAGGCGGCTTTCGGCAGCGGCATGGAAATTGTCGCACCATGATCCGCATTCTGATGATCTTCGCAGGCATCCTCCTGGTCGGCAGTGGCGCGCTGACGCGCTTCCTCGACAGCGCGGGGGCGCCATCCGCGACCAAGGCGGCGGTCGCGCGCGCCGACACACCGCGCGAGCAGTCCGCCTCGGGCCGCACCATGATGCTCGACAGCGGCCGTGACGCCCATTTCGAGGCCACCGCCCGCATTGCCGGCCGGTCCGTCGACTTTATCGTCGATACCGGCGCGACGCTCGTCATCCTGCGCGAATCCGACGCCGCCCGCATCGGCATCCGGCCGTCGCGCGCCGACTATACCGCCACCGTCTCCACCGCCAACGGCAAGGCCAAGGCTGCCCCGGCGACGCTCGACCGCGTCGAGGTCGGCGGCATCACGGTCTATGACGTGCGGGCTTTGGTGCTGCCGGACGATGCGCTGTGGCGCAATCTGCTCGGCATGTCGTTTCTGTCCAAGCTCAAGCGATACGAAGTCGCCAATGGCCGGATGATGCTGGAGCAGTAGAGGCTAGGCCGCCCTATTTTGGACCGCTTTGCTCCGTCTATGCGGTAGGCTATTGAGATTGCCCCCGCCCGATCCTTTTCCCGAGGACCTGATGTTTCCCATCCCGAAATCCGTACTGACGCCGAACACCTATGATTACGAGTCCTCGCCGCTGGTGAAGCCGACGGGTTTTCGCGAATACGACGCGCGCTGGCTCCTCGAAAAAGAAATCAACCTGATGGGCATCCAGGCGCTGGGCATGGGGCTCGGTACGCTCATCAAGGAAATGGGCGTCAAGCCGGAGATCGTCACCGGCCATGATTTCCGCAGCTACTCGGCCTCGGTCAAGATGGCGCTGGTGTCCGGCCTGATGGCGGCCGGCTGCAAGGTCCACGATATCGGTCTGTGCATCACGCCGATGGCCTATTTCGCCCAGTTCGATCTCGACGTGCCCTGCGTCGCCATGGTCACCGCTTCGCATAACGACAATGGCTGGACCGGCGTGAAGATGGGCGCCAACCGGCCGCTGACCTTCGGCCCGGTGGAAATGACGCGGCTGAAGGAAATCGTTCTCGGTGCCAAGTTCAACCTGAGCCCCGGCTCCTATGTTTTCGTCGAGAATTTCCCGGACCGCTATATCGCCGACGTCACCAACCGGCCGAAGCTCAAGCGCAGACTGAAAGTCGTCGCCGCCTGCGGCAACGGCACGGCTGGCGCTTTTGCGCCGCGCGTGCTGGAAGCTATCGGCTGCGACGTGGTGCAGCTCGATTGCGACCTCGATCATACCTTCCCGCGCTACAATCCGAACACCGAAGACATGAAGATGCTGCACGCGATGCGCGACGCGGTGCTGGTGAACAATGCCGATGTGGCGCTCGGCTTCGATGGCGACGGCGACCGCTGCGGCGTGGTCGACAACGAGGGCGAGGAAATCTTCGCCGACAAGGTCGGCGTCATGCTGGCCCGCGATATGTCGAGCCTGCACAAGAACGCGACCTTCGTCGTCGACGTGAAATCGACCGGGCTGTTCCTCACCGATCCAGTGCTCAAGGCGAACGGCGTCAAGGTCGATTACTGGAAGACCGGCCATTCCTACATCAAGCGCCGCGTCAACGAGCTTGGCGCGTTGGCCGGTTTCGAGAAATCGGGACACTTCTTCTTCAACAAGCCGTTCGGCCGCGGCTATGACGACGGCATGATCTTCGCGCTCGCGGTCTGTGACATGATGGACCGCAACCCGGACAAGTCGATGGCCGATCTGCGCAAGGCGCTGCCCAAGACCTGGGGCTCGCCGACCATGGCGCCGCACTGCGCCGATGAGACGAAATATGGCATCGTCGATTCGGTGGTGAAACACTTCGAGGCCATGAAGAAGGACGGCCTGCGCTTCTGCGGCCAGCCGATCCGCGATCTGGTCACGGTCAACGGCGTGCGCGTCACCGTCGAGGACGGCACCTGGGGCCTTGTGCGCGCTTCGTCGAACAAGCCGGAACTTGTGGTCGTGGTCGAAAGTCCGGTGTCGGACGCGCGCATGCGCGAAATGTTCGAGGCGGTCGACGCGGTGCTCAAGACCTATCCGGACGTCGGCGAATATAACCAGACGATTTGATCATCCCCAGAACCGCCCCGTGCCGCCGATGGCCACCACCAGCAGGCCGAGCGGCATGTTGATCATGATGATCCGGCGGATGCGATTAAGCTGGATGCCGGCGGTCGAATAGTCCTTGGCGTCGACCGCGCGTTTGAATTTCAGCCAGGGGCCGTGAAACAGCCAGACGAACAGCGCCACCATCAACAGGCCGAGCGTCTGCATCAGATTGATATAGAGCGGCGCGCCGGAAAAACCGCCGAAGGTGGCGACCAGCATCCAGTAGCCGCTGACCAGCAACAGTAGCACCGAGACCCAGACCCAGATAAAGAATTTGGCAAAGAAGGCGCGCCAAAGCGTGAATCGCGCCGGGCCGTCGAGCGGCGCCGCCGCCGGACGCAGGCAGACATAGGCCGCGAACATGCCGCCAGCCCAGACCGTGGCGCCGAGGATGTGCAGTGTCAGTAGGATGGCGGTGAGTTTCATGGGCGGGGCTCGCTGGTTGAATGGGCCGTTGCCACGCTAGCACGAAGGCCGGCCAGTGCGGTACAAACCTCGCATGCGCATTGCCATTCTCGGCGCGGGTCCAGCCGGCCTCTATCTCAGCTATCTGATCAAGCGCCGTGTGCCGGACGCCGACGTCACCGTATTAGAGCAAAATCCGGCCGACGCCACTTTCGGCTTCGGCGTGGTGTTCTCCGACCGGGCGCTGGAGTTCCTGCGCGAGGACGACGAGGAAACCTATGCGGCGATCGAGCCGCACATGGAATCCTGGCACGACATCACCCTCGTGCTGCGCGGCGAGCGCATCGTCATCGACGGCATCGGCTTCGCGGCTATTGGCCGGCTCAAGCTGCTGCGACTGCTCCAAGCGCGCGCCGCCTCGCTCAGGGTCACGGCGGTCTATGGCTGCGCGGTGAAATCGCTTGACGAGCTTGCAGACTTCGACCTGGTCGTCGGCGCCGACGGCGTCAATTCGCTGGTGCGCAGGACATTCGCGGACAAATTCGGCGCAAGCACAGGCGCCTTGAGCAACCGCTTCGCATGGTTCGGCACGGCGAAGCGTTTTGAGACCTTGACGCAGAGCTTCGTCGCGAGCGAATGGGGCGCATTCACCGCGCATCATTATCGTTACGAGACGGACAAGAGCACGTTCATCGTCGAGACCGACGCGGCGACATTTGAACGGGCCGGCTTTGCCGACAGGAGCGAAGCGGAATCCCGCGCCTTGTGCGAGCGGATTTTTGCCGAGGCGCTCGAAGGCGAACCGCTGATTTCCAACAATTCGATCTGGCGGCAGTTTCCCGTCGTTCACAACGAACATTGGTCGCATGGCAAATATGTTCTGCTCGGCGACGCGTTGCACACCGCGCATTTTTCCATCGGCTCCGGCACGCGGCTGGCGCTGGAAGACGCCATCGCGCTCGATCGCGCGCTGGCCGCGCACAAGGATATCGCAGCGGCCCTTGCCGCCTATGAAACGGCGCGGCGGCCGATCCTGGAAAAGCTGGTCGCCGGCGCCAATGGCAGCGCCGATTGGTACCAGCGCTTTGCCGACCACATGAAACTGCCGGCCGCCGAATTCGCCATGAGCTACATCACCCGCTCCGGCCGGGTCGATATCGAACGATTGCGCAAGCACTCGCCGCGATTTGTCGGCTGGTACGAGCGTGCGCGCCTTTAGCCGGTTCCATCCATATTGGTTAATAATTCATAAATGGTTGTCGGCTAGAATTAGTCGCGCCCGGGGAGACGTCTTTGGAATTCCTATTTCAACAGGACTGGCGAATTTTCGCCGCCGGCATTTTCCTGCTGTCGGCCGCGGCCGCGCTTGGCCTGTGGCGCCGCCGCCGGGGCGACGATGGCGCCATGTTGCGCCTGGTGATCAACAACATGACTCAAGGTGTTGTTCTCATTGACGCCAATGAGCGCGTGCTGGTCTGCAACGAACGCTATGTCGATATGTACCGAATGTCCCGCGAGATCGTGAAACCGGGCTGCATGCTCATGGACTTGATCAAGAATCGAATCGCGACCGGCAGTCTCAACCTCGACGCTGAGGATTATCGCGCCGAAATTCTGCATGCGGTTCGTCCGGGGCACGACATGAGCCGCATCGTCGAAACGCCGGACGGCCGTGCCGTGGCCGTCGTCAACCGGTCGATCGAGGGCGGACGATTCTGGATCGGCACCCACGACGACATTACCGAGCGCATCGAAGCCGAGCGGAAAGGCGCGGCGCTGTCGGAGCAGAAACGCCGCCGGCTGGAGATCGAATCGGAAATCGATGCGTTCCGTGAAAATTCCACCGCCGTTCTGCGGACGGTGAGCGAGAGCACCGGGGCGCTGAAGTCGATCGCCATGGCGCTGTCGAACTCGTCGAACAGTACCTCGGAGCAAACCGCCGGTGCTGTCCGCAGTTCGACCGAGGCATCGGCCAACATGACCGGCGCCGCCTCCGCGGCGGAAGAGCTGATCGCTTCGATCGCGGAAATCGGCCGTCAGGTCGGTCAAGCGGCGGAGCTGGTCTCGCACTCGGTCGTGGAAGCGCGCAAGACCGACGAGCAGATGCTGCGGCTGAGCAAGAACGTCCAGGAGATCGGCGAGATCGTCAATCTGATCCGTGACATTGCCGGGCAGACGAATTTGCTCGCGCTCAACGCGACCATCGAGGCGGCGCGCGCGGGCGAGGCCGGCCGGGGCTTCGCCGTCGTCGCGTCGGAAGTCAAATCGCTCGCGGTGCAAACTGCGCACGCCACCGAGAAGATCGCCGTGCAGATCGAGGCCGTGCAAAAATCAACGCATTTCGCGGTCGAGGCCATTCGCCGCAACACCGATCGCATGGGCGAGATTGACGGCTATACGTCGGCGGTGACGGCGGCGCTCGACGAGCAGGACAGCGCAACCGAGGAAATTTCACGCAACGTGTCGGGCGCGGCGCGCGGCGCGCAGCGCACGGTCGAGGTGCTGGATGAGGTGACCGTGGCGGTCAGCGATACGCGCGGCGCCGCCGCCAAGGTGCTGGAAGCCTCGGAATCGGTCGAGGCCGCCGCCGCCGGACTGCAGCGCCGCATCGAGCATTTCCTCGAGCGGGTCGCGGTCTGAGCCCGGCTTTCTTTCAGCTATTTGCGCATTTCCTTGCGCAAAGTCGGCAGGCCGATCCCGGTCGAATCGAAGCCGCCATCGACGCACAGAACCTGGCCGGTGACGTAGCTCGACCGCTCGCTGCACAAAAAGAAAATGACTTCGGCCAGTTCGGTTTCCAGCCCATAGCGGTTGAGCGGCATGTGGTCATGATAGTCGGCGCGGATCTCCGGCGTATGCACGGCCTTGGCCATCGCGGTATCGACGGGGCCGGGCGCCACCGCGTTGACGCGGATGCCAAGCTGCGCCAGTTCCGCGGCCTGCTGTTTGGTCAGATGCGCCAGCCCGGCCTTGCTGGTGCCGTAGGCGGTGCGCAAGGTCGAGGCGCGCAAGCCGGAGATCGACGTGATGTTGACGATGGCGCCGCCGCCCGAGTCGCGCATCAGCGGCACCGCGGCCTGCGTGCAGAGGAACGGCCCGGTGAGATTGACCGCGAGCACGCGCGACCAGTCCTCATAGGTGACGTCGAGGATCGGCTTGAAGATGGCGATGCCGGCATTGTTGACCAGCGCGTCGAGCCGGCCGAAATGCCGGCCGACGGTTTCCAGCGCCAGCGATACCGCGTCGGGCTGCGACACGTCGCATTCGATGGCGATGGTGTCGTGCGACTTTGCTATGGCCGCATGCGCGGCGTGCAAGGTCTCGGCATTGATGTCGAGTAGCGCCACGCGCCAGCCCTCGGCGAGAAAGCGTTTGGCGGCGGCAAGGCCGATGCCGCGCGCGGCGCCGGTGACAAGGGCGACTTTTGTCGGCTGACTCATTCTGTTTCCCCCGGAAGGCCGATTGACTGACGGCCGGTTGCCATCAGAAAGCCGGTTTCCCGCGCCGGGATCAAGCCCGGTGCGGCAAGGCCGATCATGCGCTAGATCAAAGCCGGGGCGGCGCCGTTAGGCCAGAGTGTTTGCAAGCGGGACCGGCCGACCGGACCGCACCGTCTTTGCCTGCCGAAAAGGATCATTTCCATGAGCCACTATCACGCCGTTGTCTGGATCGATCACCGCGAGGCAAAGGTTTTTCACTTCAGCCCGACCGAGGTCGACAAGCTTGTCCTGCATCCGGACCACCCGACCAAACATATTCATCACAAGGCAGGCTCCGTCGGCAGCGGCCACGCCGGCGGCGACCATGAGTTCCTGCACGCGGTGGCTCAGTCGGTCGCCGATGCCGGTGCGATCCTGATCGCCGGCCCGGGCGCGGCCAAGAACGAACTGGTCTCGCACATCGACAAGCACGATCCGAAACTGAAAAAGCTGATCGCCGCCGTCGAGACGGTCGATCACCCGAGCGACGGTCAGCTCGTCGCGCACGCCCGCAAGTACTTCAAGGTCGAAGACAAGATGACGAAGTAGCCTAATCGGTCTCTTCGCTGAAAGTCTCGCGATAGGCGTGCGCCGGATAGACGCCGAGTACCGTGAGCTCCTTGGAGAAGAAGGCGAGTTCTTCCAGCGCATGCACCAAAGCGGTGTCGTCGGGGTGGCCCTCGACGTCGGCATAGAACTGCGTGGCGAAGAAATTGCCGCCGACCATGTAGCTCTCTAACTTGGTCATGTTGACGCCGTTGGTGGCGAAACCGCCCATCGCCTTGTACAGCGCGGCGGGAATGTTGCGCACGCGGAACACGAACGTCGTGATGACCTTGCCGTTGCCGGGTTTGGCCCATTTCTTCTCGCGCGACAAAACGACGAAGCGCGTTGTCGAATTGGCCTCGTCCTCGACATTCTCCTTGAGAATATTGAGGCCGTAGATTTCGGCGGCCAGCCGCGAGGCGATGGCCGCGCGCGTCGGGTCGTTGGCCTCGGCGATTTCGCGCGCGGAGCCTGCGGTGTCGGCGGCGACGATAGGCTTAAGATTCAAGGCGCGCATGGAATTGCGGCACTGGCCGAGCGCCATGACGTGGCTCTGCACCGTCTGGATCGTCTGCAAGGTCGCGCCCTTCGGCGCCATCAGCTGATTGCGGATCGGCAGGAACCACTCGGCGATGATGTGCAGCTTCGCCGTCGGCCTCAGATGATGGATGTCGGCGACGCGGCCGGCGACCGAGTTCTCGATCGGGATCATGCCGAGATCGGCCTCGCCGGTGGTCAGCGCCGAAAAGCACTCCTCGAAGGTCGGGCAGGGCATCGGTTCGTAATCGGGATAGGCCTCGCGGCAGGCGAGATCGGAATTCGCGCCGCGCTCGCCCTGGAATACGATCTTCTTCTTGGCCATCGCTGAACCCTCATCGCCTATTCGGCGATCCTTGCGCAGACCCGCAACCTCAAGTCAACCGCCCAGCATCTCGCGCGCCTTCGCCAGATCCTCCGGCGTATCGACGCCGAGCGGCACGCTTTTGACGATTGCCACATCGATGCGCATGCCATTGTCGAGCGCGCGCAGTTGCTCCAGCCGCTCGTTCAGTTCGTTAGTCGAGGGCGGCAGGGAGACAAAGCGTTCCAGCGCCGCGCGCCGATAGGCGTAAAGGCCGATGTGATGATAATGCGGCCCCGGCCCCTTGGCGTCGGCGCGGGTGAAGGTCTTCCCGCGCATGCGGCCGGGCGATACGATCGGCCCCGCCACCTTGACCACGTTCGGGTTGCTCAGTTCTGCCGGGTCGCGGATGACAGCGGCCAAAGTGGCGATGTCAACCGCCGGGTCGGCGAGCGGCCCCAGCGCGGCGCGGATATCGGCCGGGTCGATGGTCGGCAGATCGCCCTGGACGTTGACGACGATATCGACGCGATGTTCGGGGTCGAGCGCCCGGAGCGCCTCGAAAATGCGGTCGGACCCGGACAAGTGGCCGCTGCCGGTCATAACGGCGCGGCCGCCGGACTTTTCCACCGCCGCCTGCACGGCTTCCGAATCGGTTGCCACGATTGCCTCGCCAATGCCAGCCTCTTTGGCGCGGCACTGGACGTGGACGATCATCGGCAGGCCATGGATATCGGCCAAAGGCTTGCCGGGCAGACGGGTCGAGGCCATGCGGGCCGGTATCAGAATAATTGTGCGGGACATGACGAATGTCGAACTGCCAGGCGGCAATATTGGTGGTTATAGTGGCGCTTATACGGGTTGCCAGAGCGCGGGCAAACCGGTATCTGTCCGCCGCTGCCGCAAACCCAGGCGGCGACCCATCCTGTGCCGTCTCGCGCCCGCCCCGGGAGCCCAAAGTCGATGAATTCCTTCGAACTCAATAAAATTCTCGGCGCCCTGCTCGGGTGCGTCCTGATCACGCTGTCGCTCAATATCGCCGCCGGCGCGCTGTTTGCGCCGGAGAAGCTGGCCAAGCCCGGCTATGCCATTGCCGTCAAGGAAGGCGCCTCCGAAAAGGCCGGCCCAGCCGAGCCGTCGCAGCCGATCGAAGTGCTGCTGGCCAGCGCCTCGGCGGAAAAGGGCGCGGCGGCGGCCAAGCAGTGCGGCGCCTGCCATACGTTTGAGAAGGGCGGCCCTAACCGCGTTGGCCCGAACCTTTACGATATCGTCGGCCATGAGCGCGGCACCGGCCGCGGCTTTAATTTCTCGGCGGCGATGAAGGCCAAGGGCGGCGCCTGGACGTTCGACGAATTGAACAAGTTCCTGAAAGATCCGCGCGGCTATATCCCCGGCACCAACATGACCTTCGCCGGCCTGTCGCGCGACTCGCAGCGCGCCGACGTAATCGAGTATCTGCGCCAGCAGTCGGAAAAGCCGGTTGTCGTGCCGAAGGTGGCCGCGGCCCCGGCGGCTCCCGCCGGTGCGCCGCCTGCCGCTGCGCCGGCGGCTGCGCCGAAGCACTAGCTTTCAGAAAATGACCAAACAGACGGCCGGGCCCCATCGCCCGGCCGTTTTGTTTTTGAACCCTGCGTCGCCGCGCCGCTGGTAGTGGACCGAAAAACCGACATAATCTGCCGCGATTCCGTCAGGATATGATGGCGGGCGGGTGCTTTTTCGCAGGAACGGGTTGTCCATGAAATTGACCAGACGCTCCCTGATGCGCGGCACCGCCGCGGCGCTCGCCGCGCCGGCGCTCGGTACGCTTGGCGCTGTGCCGGCTGGACCCGCCGCCGCGCAAGGCACTTCACAAGACAAGAAATGGAAGCACGGCCTGTCGCTGTTCGGCGACCTCAAATATCCGGAAGGCTTCAAGAATTTCGACTACGTCAACGCCAAGGCGCCGCAGGGCGGCGCGGTGCGCGAGATCGCGCTCGGCACATTCGACAATTTCAACACCGTGGTGTCCGGCGTGAAGGGCAGCATCGCCGAAGGCACCGAACTGTTTCTGGAAAACCTGACGACCTCGGCCTTCGACGAAGTATCGACCGAATACGGTCTGCTCGCCGAGGCGGTCAGCTTTCCCGAGGATTTCGCTTACGTCACCTATCGCTTGCGCGCCAATGCGCGCTGGCACGACGGCAGGCCGGTCACGCCCGAGGACGTTATTTTTTCGTTCAACGCCTTCAAGGACAACAGCCCGCAACTCGGCGCCTATTACCGTCACGTGACCAAGGCGGCGAAAACCGGCGAACGCGAGATCACCTTTACCTTCGACGGGCCGGGCAATCGCGAACTGCCGCAGATCGTCGGCCAATTGCCGGTGCTGCCGAAGCACTGGTGGGAAGGCACCGACAAGAACGGCAACAAACGCGATGTCACCGCCACCACTCTGGAGCCGCCGCTCGGCTCGGGGCCTTACCGCATCAAGGAATTCGTCCCCGGCCGCACCATCGTTTACGAAAAGGTCGAGAATTATTGGGGCAAGGACCTCAATGTCCGGGTCGGCACCAACAACTTCCAGACCTTCCGCTACGAATATTTCCGCGACTCGACCGTGGCGCTGGAAGCATTCAAGGGCGATCAGGTCGACTGGCGTTCGGAGAACAGCGCCAAGGACTGGGCGACCGCCTACGATTTTCCGGCGCTGCGCGACAAGAAAGTAGTGCGCGAAGAATTCCCCGTTCGCAATCTCGGCATCATGCAGTCCTTCGGCTTCAACATCCGGCGCGACAAGTTCAAGGACCCGCGCGTGCGGCGCGCTTTCAACTTCGCCTTCGACTTCGACGAGATGAACAAGCAATTGTTCTTCGGCCAGTACAAGCGCATCGACAGCTTTTTTTATGGCACTGAACTCGCCTCAAGCGGCGTGCCGCAGGGCAAGGAGCTGGAAATCCTGCAGGCGGTTAAGGATCAGGTGCCGGCCGATCTTTTCACCGTGCCATACAGCAATCCAAAGGGCGGCGACCAGCAGGCGCTGCGCAATAATCTGCGCGACGCCCTCAAGCTGTTTGCCGACGCCGGCTACGAGATCAAGAACACCAAACTGGTCAACACGAAGACCAATGAACAGCTCGCGGTCGAGTTTCTCATCGGCCAGCCGACCTTCGAGCGCGTGGTGCTGTTCTACAAGCCTTCGCTTGAACGCCTTGGCATCGCCGTCACGGTGCGCACGGTCGATACCTCGCAATACATCAACCGGCTGCGGCAATGGGACTACGATATCGTCGTCGCATCCTGGGGCCAGTCGCTGTCGCCGGGCAACGAGCAGCGCGGCTTCTGGGGATCGCAGGCGGCGGATCAGTCCGGCTCCCGCAATCTCGTCGGCATCAAGAATCCGGCGATCGACAAGCTGATCGACCGCGTCATTTTTGCGACGACGCGCGAGGATCTGGTGGCCGCCACAAGGGCGCTCGACCGGGTGTTGCTGTGGAACTACTACGTAGTGCCGCAATGGAGCTATCCGTTTCAGCGCACGGCGCGCTGGGACCGCTTCAGTCGTCCGGAGAAGATGCCGACCTACGCCGCTTCGGCCTTTCCGACGATCTGGTGGTGGGACGCGGGCAAGGCGGCCAAGGCGCCGCAGCGCTCGTGATTACACGCCGCATGATTACGAGACGAAATGCGCTCATCCTTTCGGCCGGCGCGTTCGCCGCCGCGAAGTTAAATGCGCCGGCGCTGGCGCAAGAGATCGCGCTCGACATCGATCGGCACGGCATGTCGGCCTTTGGCGATCTGCAATATCCGGCCGACTTTGCGAACTTCGCTTACGTCAATCCGAACGCGCCCAAAGGCGGCGTGTTTTCCGAAGCGGTGAGCAGTCGCGGCTATAACGGATCGTTCCTGACATTCGATTCGCTCAATGCCTACATCCTCAAGGGCAATGGCGCGCTCGGCATGGATTACAATTTAGCCAGTCTGATGGCTCGTTCGGCCGACGAGCCCGACGCCATGTATGGGCTGGCGGCAAAAAGTGTGCGCATCACCGATAACGGTCTGACGTACCGGTTTGCCCTGCGCCCGGAGGCGAAATTCCACGACGGCACACCGTTGACCGCGCATGACGTGGTGTGGTCGTTGACGACGTTGAAGGAAAAGGGCCATCCGATCATCACCCAGTTGCTGCGCGATTTTTCCGGCGCCGAGGCGATCGACGATCGCACAGTTGTGGCGAAGTTCGGCGCCAAGCGCGGCCGCGACGTGCCGCTGTTTGTCGCCGGCCTGCCGATTTTCTCCAAGGCCTTTTACGCCAAAAACGAATTCGACCAGACGACTTTGACGCCGCCGCTCGGCAGCGGCGCTTATAAAGTCGGCCGCGTCGAGGTCGGGCACTTCATCGAGTTCGATCGCGTCAAGGACTGGTGGGGCGCCAGCCTGCCGGTGAGCAAAGGCTTGAACAACTTCGACACCATCCGTTACGAATATTACCGCGACCGCGAAGTCGCTTTCGTCGGCTTCACCGCAAAAAATTATCTGTTCCGCGAGGAATACACCGCGCGCACCTGGGCGACGCGCTACGACTTCCCCGCTTTCAAGGACGGCCGGGTCAAGCGCGACATTATCCCTGACGAGACACCGTCCGGCGCGCAGGGCTGGTTCATGAACATGCGGCGCGAGAAATTCAAGGACCGGCGCGTGCGCGAGGCTTTGATCAACGCCTTCGACTTCGAGTTGATCAACAAGAACATCATGTACGGCGCCTACAAGCGTACCCATTCGGTGTTCCAGAATTCGCCGATGATGGCGACCGGCAAACCGGATGCCGCCGAACTGGCGCTGCTCGAGCCATTCCGCGGCAAATTGCAGGACGAGGTATTCGGCGAGCCCTATGCGCCGCCGGTCACCGACGGCTCCGGCCAGGATCGCCGCGCGCTGCGGCTGGCTGCGCAATTGCTCAACGACGCCGGCATCGCGCTGAAGGACGGCAAACGTGTGCTGCCGGACGGCCAGCCTTTCGTCATCGAATTCCTGTCGGAAGAGCCGAGCTTCAACCCGCATCACCTGGCTTACATCAAGACGATCGAGGCGCTCGGCCTGCAGGCGACCTTGCGCGTGGTCGATCCGGTGCAGTACCGCAAGCGGGTCGACGACTTCGATTTCGACATCACCGTCGAGCGCATGAGCTTTTCGTCGACGCCGGGCGATTCGCTGCGCAATTATTTCACCTCGCAGGCGGCGGCCACCAAAGGCTCGCGCAACCTTGCCGGCATCGCCGACCCGGCAGTCGATGCGCTGGTCGACATCATCATCGCCGCCAAAACGCGGCCTGAACTGACCACAGCCTGCAAGGCGCTGGACCGCGTGATCCGCGCCGGGCGTTATTGGGTGCCGCAATGGTATCTGGCCTCGCACCGCATCGCCTATTGGGACGTCTTTGCGCATCCCGAGCGCCAGCCGCGCTACTCCCGGGGCATTCCCGATACCTGGTGGGCCGACAAGGACAGAGCGGGGAAGCCGGGTGGCGGCTAATGTGGGCTTTGCCCGCGCTCCGGAATGACATACTGAGAGGGTTATGACCGCTTACATCATCCGCCGCCTGCTGTTCATTTTACCCACCATGTTGGGCATCATGTTCGTCGCCTTTGTGGTGGTGCAGTTCGCGCCCGGCGGCCCGGTGGAGCAGGTGATCGCCAAGCTCGCCGGTTCCGACACCGGGGCTACGTCGCGCATTTCCGGTTCCGCCGGCGGCGATTTCGGCAGCCGCGGCCTGGCGCAGGGCGGCTCCGGCGTCGACGCCGCCAGCTCCAAATATCGCGGCGCGCAAGGCCTCGACCCGGAATTCATCAAGAAGCTGGAGAAGCAGTTCGGCTTCGACAAGCCGGCCTATGAGCGATTCGGCCTGATGCTGTGGAATTATGCTCGCTTCGATTTCGGCAACAGTTATTTCCGCGACGTCAGTGTGCTGCAGCTGATCAAGGAGAAGATGCCGGTGTCGATGTCGCTCGGCATCTGGATGATGTTGCTCACCTATCTTATCTCGATCCCGCTTGGCATCAAGAAGGCGGTCGACGACGGCTCGCGCTTCGATGTCTGGACCTCGAGCGTCATTATCGTCGGCTATGCGATCCCTGGCTTCCTGTTCGCCATCCTGTTGATCATCCTGTTCGCCGGCGGCTCGTTCCTCGACTGGTTTCCGTTGCGCGGGCTGGTGTCGGAGAATTTCCATTCGCTGCCCTGGTATAGTCAGGTCATCGACTATTTCTGGCACCTGACGCTGCCGATCATCGCCATGGCGCTGTCGGCCTTCGCCACCATGACTTTGTTGACCAAGAATTCGTTTCTCGAGGAAATCCGCAAGCAGTATGTGCTGACCGCGCGCGCCAAGGGCTGCACGCGCAATCAGGTGCTGTATGGCCACGTTTTCAGGAACGCGATGCTGATCGTCATTGCCGGCTTTCCGTCGGCTTTCGTGCATGCCTTCTTCACCGGCTCGCTTTTGATCGAGACGATCTTTTCGCTCGACGGGCTCGGCCTATTGGGCTTCGAGAGCGTGCTGAATCGCGATTATCCGGTGGTCTTCGCCACGCTGTATATCTTCTCGCTGGTCGGCGTGGTGGTGAACCTGATCTCCGACCTGACATACACCTGGATCGATCCGCGCATCGACTTCGAGTCGCGGGAGGTTTGAGGTGGACGCACAAGGTTCCACTCCATCGTCCGATGTCATGGCTGCGCCGCCGCGGCGCTGGATTGCCGTGTCGCCGCTCAATAAACGGCGCTGGGAAAGCTTCAAGGCCAACCGCCGCGGCTACTGGTCGCTGTGGGTGTTCCTGGCGATGTTCTTCCTGTCTCTGTTCGCCGAGTTCGTCGCGAATGACAAGCCTATCTACATCCACGTCAACGGTCAGTCCTTTTTTCCGGCGGTGGTGACCTATCCCGACACCGCCTTTGCCAAGGAGAAGGACCCGCTGCTGTTCGGCACCGCCGCCGACTACCGCGACGATTATCTGATGGGCCTGATAAAACAGGAAAACGGCACGGTGATCTGGCCGCCGGTTCGTTTCTCATACGGCACGCAGGTGAGCAAGCCGCCGTCGCCGTTTCCGTCCAAGCCGACCTGGCTGCTGAACGAGAAGGATTGCGCCTTCGCCGCCAAGAACGGCTTCGCCAAATGCGGCGAGGTCGAGACCAACTGGCTCGGCACCGACGATGGCGGCCGTGACGTGGTGGCGCGATTGATTTACGGCTTTCGCATTTCGGTGCTGTTCGGCCTGGCGCTGACCATTATCTCGTCGGTCATCGGCATCGCCGCCGGCGCCGTGCAGGGCTATTTCGGCGGCTGGGTCGATCTTCTGTTCCAGCGCTTCATCGAAGTCTGGACTTCGATCCCGTCGCTGTATCTGTTGCTGATCATCTCGTCGGTGCTGGTGCCGGGCTTCTTCGTGCTGCTCGGCATTCTGCTGCTGTTCTCCTGGGTGTCGCTGGTCGGGCTGGTGCGCGCCGAATTTCTACGCGGCCGCAATTTCGAATATATCCAGGCGGCGCGCGCGCTCGGCGTGTCGAACGGCACCATCATCTTCCGCCATTTGTTGCCGAACGCGATGGTCGCGACCATGACGTTCCTGCCGTTCATTCTGTCGTCGTCGGTGATGACGCTGACGGCGCTCGACTTTCTCGGCTTCGGCCTGCCGCCGGGCTCGCCGTCGCTCGGCGAGTTGCTGTCGCAGGGCAAGGCCAATGTGCAGGCGCCGTGGCTGGGTCTCACCGGCTTCTTCTCGATCGCGCTGATGCTGTCGCTGTTGATCTTCATCGGCGAAGCAGTGCGCGATGCCTTCGACCCACGAAAGACGTTTCGATGAGCGAGCTTCTCCTCAGCGTCAAGGATCTCTCCGTCGCCTTCGGCATCGGCGCGCGCGAGATTTTGGCGGTCGACCGTGTCTCGTTCGATATCGGCAAGGGCGAGACCGTCGCCCTGGTCGGCGAGTCGGGCTCTGGCAAGTCGGTGACGGCTCTGTCGGTGATGAAGCTGTTGCCCTATCCGGCGGCGCACCATCCGTCCGGCGCGATCGCGTTCAAGGGCCGCGAGATGCTGACCATGGCCGAAAACGAGATCCGGCAGGTGCGTGGTAATGACATCACCATCATTTTCCAGGAGCCGATGACCTCGCTCAATCCGCTGCACACGATCGAGAAGCAGATTGCCGAGATATTGCTGCTGCATAAGGGCATCACCGGCAAGGCGGCGCGCGCGCGTATCATTGAGTTGCTGACCCAGGTCGGCATCCCCGACCCGGAAGGCCGCCTGCAAAGCTATCCGCATCAACTGTCCGGCGGCCAGCGCCAGCGCGTCATGATTGCCATGGCGCTCGCCAACGAACCGGACCGTCTGATCGCCGACGAGCCGACCACGGCGCTCGACGTCACCGTGCAGGCGCAGATATTGAAACTTCTGAAGGACATCCAGCAGCGGCTCGGCATGTCGATGCTGTTCATCACCCACGACCTCGGCATTGTACGCAAGATCGCCGACAAGGTCTGCGTCATGCAGCACGGCAAAATCGTCGAGCAGGGTCCGGTCGAGCGCGTCTTCACCGCTCCTGAACACGCTTACACCAAGGCGCTGCTCGCCGCAGAGCCGAAGCCTGACCCGGCGCCGCCGAAGCCGGACGCGCCGGTGGTGGTCTCGACCGATAACCTGAAAGTCTGGTTTCCGATCAAGCGCGGCGTCTTGCGGAAAGTCGTCGGTCATATCAAGGCGGTCGACGGCATCACCATCGACGTGCGCAAGGGCGAGACGCTTGGCGTCGTCGGCGAATCCGGTTCCGGCAAGACCACGCTGGGGCTCGCGATCCTGCGGCTGATCTCGTCGACCGGCCCGATTGTCTATATGGGCCAGACCATCCAGGGTCTGAAGTTCAAGGACATGCGGCCCTATCGGCGCGACATGCAGATCGTGTTTCAGGATCCGTATGGCTCGCTCAGCCCACGCATGTCGGTGTCCGACATCATCGAGGAAGGCCTGTGGGTGCATCACCCTAAGCTCAACCCCGATGAGCGCGAGGCGCGCGTGATGGCGGCGCTGAAAGATGTCGGGCTCGATACCACGACGCGCTTCCGCTATCCGCACGAGTTTTCCGGCGGCCAGCGCCAGCGTATCGCGCTCGCCCGCGCTTTGGTGCTGGAGCCGACCTTCATCGTGCTCGACGAGCCGACCTCGGCGCTCGACATGCTGATCCAGGCGCAAATGGTCGATCTCTTGCGCGACCTGCAAAAGAAGCGCGATCTCACTTATCTGTTCATCTCGCACGATCTGCGCGTCGTCGCGGCTTTGGCGTCGCGGCTTCTGGTGCTGCGCAACGGCAAGATGGTGGAAGAGGGCGCCGCCGCGGGTTTGTTCAAGAATCCGAAGAGCGCCTACACGCGCGCGCTGTTCGCCGCCGCGTTCAATATCGAAGCCGCGCCCGAGGGCGTGGTGGCGCAGTAGTTACGCGGCGAGAGAAAGCAACTTCCTCGCTTCCGCCGGCGTCGCCGGGCGCCGGCCATATTCCGCGCACAGGTCGGCGACGCGCTTGACCAAAGCCGCGTTCGATGGCGCGAGCTTGCCGCTTTCGTCCCAACGGATGTTGTCCTCAAGTCCGGTGCGGCAATGGCCGCCGGCTTCCAGACTCCAGCGATTGAGCATCATCTGCCCCTTGCCGATGCCGGCGCCCGTCCATGTCGCATTCGGCGCGAGGCGCTTGAGCGTCTTGACGTAGTAATCGAAGGTCTCCTTGTCGACCGGCATGGCATTCTTCACGCCCATGACGAATTGCACATGCAGCGGTCCTTTGATCCGGCCGTCCTGTTCCATCTTCACCGCCTGGAAAATCATCGACAGATCGAAGGCTTCGATCTCCGGCTTGACGTTGTTGACGATCATCTCGGCCGCCAGCCAGTCGACCAGTTCCGGCGAATTTTCATAAACGCGGGTCGGGAAGTTGCACGAGCCGGTCGACAGCGAGGCCATATCGGGCCGCAAGGGCAACATGCCGCCGCGTTCGCGGCCGTTGCCGGAGCGGCCGCCGGTCGAGAGCTGGATGATCATGCCGGGGCAATGCTTCTTCAGGCCTTCGACCAGACGGCCGAATTTTTCCGGGTCGGAACTGGTGGTGCCGTCGTCGTTTCGCACATGGCAATGCGCCAGCGACGCGCCGGCCTCGAACGACGCCTGCGTCGACTCGACCTGCTCGGCGACCGTGATCGGTACCGCCGGGTTGTCCTTCTTGGTCGGCACCGAGCCGGTGATCGCGACAGTGATGATGCAAGGGGTCATCGTGGTGGTCATGGCGTTCCTCCGAAGTTTTCTCTTTATAGCCGTTTGACGCTGGTGACGTCACTGCCGTCCCGCTTGATGCGGGTGACGGCGTCGTTGACCGGCTCCTTTGCCACCATCATGTGATGGGCGTTGGCGTGAACGATCGTTGTGGCGTCGCAGGCAATCGCCACATGGCCTTTCCAGAACACCAGATCGCCGCGGCGCAGTTCGCTCAGCGATTTCGGCTGGCCAAGCGCTCTTTCCTGCATATAGGTGTCGCGCGGACAGGCATGCCCGGCCAGTTGCAGCGCCAGTTGTACCAGGCCCGAGCAATCGACCCCAAGCGACGACTTGCCGCCCCAGAGATAAGGCGCGCTCATGAACATTTCCGCCACAGCGACGAAGTCCGGCTGGCGCTTCGCCAGCGGCGCGACATGCGCCAATGGAAAGTGCCAGTTAAACTCATTGAGCGCGAAACGTCCGGTCTCGCGGACAACGCCGACCCTTGCGCCCATCGGCAGCGCGATCATCGGCGGTAGTTTGATGTCGGGACCGGGAAAACCGAAAGTGCGCGGCACACAGACGCGGTGCGTCGGCAGCGGGCCGACAGGGCCGAGCGCGTTAGCCGACAGATAGCCGACATAGCCATCGGTTTCGAGTTGTCCCCAGGCCCAGCCTTCGTCGCTCATCTCATACACGGTGACGCGCTCGCCCTTGATCGCCTGGGTGTCGAGCGCCGCTTCATGCGCCGGCTCGCGCCGCAGGTCGGCGATCGGCTCGATCACTTCGTACATTGTGCCATCGACGAAGCGCGCGGCCTCGACCTGGCCTTGCAGTTGCCGCGCGGCGATGTCGCGGCGATAGGGATTGAGGCGCGGGTCGAGGGTCATGAACCTAGGAATACCTTGCGCACAGCAGCGCATACAGCGCGCGCGCGGTCTGGCATTCGGCGCCTTCCGGACGGCCGGGTCTGGCGCTTGCCGTCCAGGCGAAAATGTCGAAATGCACCCAAGCTGGCGCGGTGACGAATTTTTTCAGGAACAAGGCGGCGGTGATCGCGCCGCCCTGGCCGCCGGTCGAGACATTGTTGGTGTCGGACACTTTTGAATCGAGCAGCGCCTCATAGGGCTTCCACAGCGGCAGGCGCCAGATCGGATCATTTTCGGCCATTCCCGTCTTCGCCATGTCGGCGGCGAGCGCGTCGTCGTCGGTAAACATCGCCGGCAATTCCGGGCCGAGCGCCACGCGCGCCGCGCCGGTCAAAGTGGCGAAGTCCACGATCAAGGCCGGCTTTTCCTCGTCGGCCAGCGCCAGGGCATCGGCCAGCACCAGCCGGCCTTCGGCGTCGGTATTGCCGATCTCGACAGTGATGCCCTTGCGCGAGGTGTAAATATCGCGCGGGCGGAAGCTTGAGCCCGAAATCGAATTCTCCACCGCCGGGATCAGCACGCGCAAGCGCACCGGCAGCTTGCGCGCCATGATCATGTGGGCGAGGCCGAGCGATGTCGCGGCGCCGCCCATGTCCTTTTTCATGTTGAGCATGCCGGTGTCGTTTTTGATATCGAGACCGCCGGTGTCGAAGCAGACGCCCTTGCCGACCAGGGTCACCTTCGGATCGGTCTCCTTGCCCCAGATAATGTCGATCAGGCGGGGGCTGCGCGGCGAGCCCATGCCGACGGCATGGATCAGTGGAAACTCTTTCGTCAGTCTGTCACCGGCGATAACCTCGACCCTGGCGCCGTGCAACTTGGCGAGCACCCGCGCGGCGGCCTCCAGCTCATCCGGCCCCATGTCGTTCGACGGCGTATTGATGAGGTCGCGCGCCAGGGCGACGCCTTCGGCGATGCGGCTAAGATCGTCGCCATCGACGCCGTCCGGCACCGTCAGCCGCACATTGCGCGCCTCGCCCTTGCGATAGCGGGTGAACTGATAGGCGCCGGTCGCGAAAGCCAGCGCCGCGAGCCTGGTGTCATGCGGCGCATTGGCGAAGCGATAGATGCCGGCCGGCAAGGCGTGGACCAACTGGCCGGGCCGGAACGGGTCGATCATATCGCCAGGCCGTTCAATGCCGAACAGCGCGCCGGCGAGCTTGCCGTCGAGCTTCGGCAGCAGCAGCAGCTTGCCGGGTTTGGCTTCAAAGCCGGCCGCGGCGGCGTAATTGCGCTCGCGATCGCCGAAGGCTTTCAGTATCGCATCGGCACTGTCGGCATGAACGAACCAGATCGGAATACCGCGCGCTTCCGATGCGCTGGCGAATTGAGGATGCATGATTACTCCGCGGCGTCTCGTATTGAGGGTTTGGGGGCATAACCGTCGCGGGTCTGCGGCAGCTTCCAGCCAAGCATCTTGGAGGCGACGAGAGTGCGCAGCACCTGCGCCGTGCCGCCGCCAATGGTGAACATGCGCACGTCGCGTGCCATGCGCTCCAGCGGCAGGTCGCGCGAATAGCCGCGCGCGCCGAAGAATTGCAGTGCATCGTGGACGATCTTGATGGCAGCCTCGGAAGCAAAGATCTTCGCCTGCGCCGCCAGCATCGGATCGGGGAAAGCACTGCCGTCCGGTCCGCGCGAGCGCGCCGCCTGATAGAGCATCAGGCGGGAAGCGGTGAGTTGCGTCTGCATGTCGGCCAGCATCCATTGCAGGCCCTGGAATTCGCCGATCGGACGGCCGAACTGTTCGCGTTGCTTTACCCAGGCCAGCGCGTGATCGAGCGCGCCGCCGGCGATGCCCATCGCCACCGTGCCGGCGCCGACGCGCTGGCTGTTATAGGCATTCATCAAATCGGCAAAGCCGCGTTTGAAGCCCGATGGCGGCATCACCACCATGTTTGCCGGCACTTCAAGATTGTCGAAGGTCAGTTCGCCTTCCGGCATGCCGCGCAGGCCCATGGTCTTTTCGCGCTTGGTCAAGCGCAAGGCCTTGTCGTCGCGCACGGCGAGAAAGCCGCCAATGCCCAAATCGTCGCCGCGCTCGCCGAACACGCGGGCAAAGATCAGGTGCAGCCGCGAGACGCCGGCGCCGGTGATCCAGTGCTTCTTGCCGTTGATGATGAACACATCGCCGCGCTTGTCGGCCCGTGTCGTCATCGCCATGGCGTCGCTGCCGGCGTCCGGTTCGGTGATGCAGATGGCGGGTTTGTCGCCCTCCAGCACCAGTCGCGCCGCCAGTTCCTTCTGCGCCGGGTTGCCATAGGCCATTACGGTCGAGATCGCGCCCATATTGGTTTCGACCACGATGCGCGAGGTGACGGTGCAGGACTTCGCCATTTCCTCGATGACCAGCACGGCGTCGAGGTAGCTCGCATCCTGGCCGCCGAGCGCCTTCGGCATGGTCATGCCGAGAAAGCCCGCTCCGGCCAGCGCCTTGACGATGTCGGCCGGAAATTGCTCGTCGCGGTCGATGGCGGCCGCGCGCGGGCGCACGACCCGAAGCGAAAAATCGCGGGCGCGAGCTTGCAGGGCAAGTTCGGACGGGGAGAGGCCAACGGATACGTCGAGTGTCATGGTCCGGTCTTATACAGGATTTGCGCTTGTCATTCCGAGTCGCTCCCAAGCCGCTCCCAAGCCGATCCCAAGCCGCGGCCCCGTGCGCCTTGCAAGCCCCCGGAGTGTCCGCGGGGCGGGGGCCAGAATACAAGTTAACCACTCGTTAGGGTTAACGTTTTATTGCTCTGTTATGCCGCTGCGATCTCGTCCTCTGAAATTCCGCCTGCTGGCGTCGGTCGCCCTGGCCGCGCTGTTGGCGCTGCCGGTCGCCGCCTGCAAGACGACGGGCGACGACACCACCGGCTCGATCGGCGCAGATGCAACGCCGCGCAGCGAAGCCGAATGGCGGCAGTCGCTCGAAGCCTCGGGCGCGCGCTACCGCGCCAATCCTGACGACCCGGCCGCCGCCATGGCCTATGCGCGGGGCTTGCGCGCCACCGACCAGCGCGCCCAGGCGGTCGCCGTGCTGGAACAGGCCTCGATCCGCAACCCCACCAATATGCCGCTGCTCGGCGCCTATGGCCGCGCGCTCGCCGAATCAGGCGATCTCAATCAGGCACTCGAGGTTCTCGGCCGGGCGCATACGCCCGACAATCCAGACTGGCGCGTGCTCAACGCCCAGGGCGCGGTGCTCGATCAACTGGGCCGGCATCCGGAGGCGCAGCGGCATTATTCGTCGGCGCTCAAGATCGTGCCGGATGAGCCGTCGGTCTTGTCCAATCTCGGTCTGTCCTATTTGCTGATGAAGGATCTGCCGCGCGCCGAAGTGACGCTGCGGCGCGCCCTGGCGCAGCCGAACGCCGACCCGAAGGTGCGGCAGAATCTCGCGCTGGTCGTCGGCCTGCGCGGCCGCTTCGACGACGCCGAGAAAATCGCGCGCGAAGGTCTCTCCGACGCCGAGGCTTCCGCCAATGTCGGCTATCTGCGCCAGATGCTGGCTCAGCAGAAAGACTGGAAAAAGACCGGCGCCAAGCCGTTCGTGCCGCAGCCCAATCCGGGCGGCTAGTTGCCCGCCTGAACCGCCATCACCTTGATCACGGCCGGTCCGAGAATGACCACGAAAAGCACCGGCAGGAAAAACAGGATCATCGGCACGGTCAGCTTCGGCGGCAGACCGGCGGCTTTTTTCTCCGCTTCCGACATACGCATGTCGCGATTTTCCTGCGCCATCACCCGCAGCATGTTGGCAAGCGGCGTGCCGTATTTTTCGGCCTGGGTCAGCGCCATACAGACGGACTTCACGCCATCGAGGTCGGTGCGCTTGGCGAGGTTGTCATAGGCCTGGCGGCGATCCGGCAGATAGGACAATTCGGCGGTGGTCAGTGTCAGTTCTTCCGCCAGCGCCACCGATTGCGAGCCGACCTCGTCGCCGACCTTTTTCAACGCCGCTTCGATCGACATGCCGGATTCGACGCAGATCAACAGCAGGTCGAGCGTGTCGGGAAAAGCGCGCTTGATCGATTGCTGCCGCTTCTGGATCTTGCTCTTGAGCAGCATCAACGGCAGGTGCATGCCGATATAGGCGGCGCCGATGCAAAGGCCGAGTTTGACGGTCGCCGGCTGATTGAACTCGATGACCACGAACATATAAAACGCGGCGGCGAGGAACGCGACGATCGGCGTCACCATGCGGAAAAACAGATAGGTGACATAGGGCGCCTGGCCGCGATAGCCGGCCTGCACCAGCTTGAGACGGGCTTCTTCCTGGCCGACCCATTTGCTGAGATTGAAACTCTCGACGACGGTCTGGATATACTGCTTGGGCGATTCCCGTAAGGAAACCTTCTGCTTCCCCTGGGCCAGGCGATCGCGCTCGCGCGCACGAATCTTTTCGCGTTCGACCGCGACCGCTTTCATTCGCTTACCGAGCGGATCGGCGAAGACAATGGGCATGGCCAGCGTCAATACCGTGGCGGCCGCGCCGATGGTGGCGAACAGCACCAGCATGGTCTGGGTATTGAGGGCACTGGCGATAGTATCGAGCATCGGTCCGGCTTTTCGCTTTGCTAGAAATCGAAATTAATCATCTTCTTCATGACGAGAACGCCCATCGACATCCACATTACCGAGCCGACGAGCATGACGTTGCCGAGCGGCTCGGTGAACAGCAGGTTGATGTATTGCGGGCTGGTCACCCAGACCAGCGTCATCACCGCCACTGGCAGCGCACCGATGATCGAGGCGGAGGCCTTCGCTTCCTGCGACATCGCCTGGATTTTGCCTTTCATCTTCTTGCGGTCGCGCAACACACGCGACAGGTTGCCGAGCGCTTCGGCCAGGTTGCCGCCGGCCTTCTGCTGGATGGCGATGACGATGCCGAAGAAGTTCGCTTCCGGCACCCGCATGCGCTCATAGAGCTTGCCGCAGGCTTCGCCGAGCGGGATGCCGATGGCTTGCGTCTCGATGATCGAGCGGAACTCGGACTTGAGCGGTTCCGGCGCCTCGACGGTAATCATCTTTAAGCAATCAAGCAGCGGCAGGCCGGCCTTGACGCCGCGCACGACGATATCGACGGCGTCGGGAAAGGCGTTGAGAAACCTCTTCTCGCGCCGCTTCTTGAAGAACGACAACAGCCAGCGCGGCAGGCCGAGCGCGCCGGCGAAACCGATGCCGATGGCCGGCAGAAGCCCGGCATTGCCGATGAGGCCGGCGACGAACAGAACGCAGCCGATGATGACCGAAATGACCAGGAATTTCTGCTTCGACCAGGCCAGCCCCGCTTGCGCGATCCGGACCGACAGCGACGGATTCTTGCTCTTCTTGTGCCGTTCGTCGAATTCCTTCAGCGTCTTTTCGACGGAGTCACGGCGCGATGTCTGCGCGCCGCGCGTGGCGCGCACGACCGGCTCGGACTTGGCGACGCTGGCGACGCGCTTCTCTGTCTTGCGTTCACCCGACAGGATCGGAAACACGAAGACATAAACGAGGCCGCCGACAGCGACGGACGTCAGGAAAAAAACTGCGAGTGCGTCCACAGCGTCCCCCGCTTAACCGTTCAGGGTTTCGTTGATGCTTTCGGCGGCGTCGAGGGCGGCGGCAAGCCGCTTTTCCTCGCCGTAATAGCGGGCGCGATCCCAGAAGCGCGGCCGGCCGATGCCGTTCGACTTGTGGCGGCCGATGATGTTACCGTTCGCGTCTTCGCCCATCATGTCGTAGATAAACAGGTCCTGGGTGATGACGACGTCGCCTTCCATTCCCATCACCTCGGTGATGTGGGTGATACGGCGCGAGCCGTCGCGCAGGCGGGTGGCCTGGATCACGACGTCGACCGATCCGGTTATCATCTCGCGAATGGTGCGCGAGGGCAGCGAGAAGCCGCCCATGGTGATCATCGATTCGAGGCGCGACAGCGCTTCGCGCGGGGTATTGGCGTGCAGCGTGCCCATCGAACCGTCATGACCCGTGTTCATCGCCTGCAGCAGATCGAAGGCTTCAGGTCCACGAACTTCGCCGACAATGATGCGTTCCGGCCGCATACGCAGGCAGTTTCGCACCAGATCGCGCATCGTCACCTGGCCTTCGCCCTCAAGGTTGGGCGGACGGGTTTCCAGGCGCACAACATGCGGTTGCTGAAGCTGCAATTCCGCCGCGTCCTCGCAGGTGATGACGCGCTCGTCATCGTCGATGAATTGCGTGAGACAGTTGAGCAAGGTGGTCTTGCCGGAGCCGGTGCCGCCGGAAATCAGGCAGTTGACGCGGCAGCGGCCAATGATGCGCAGGACCTCTGCGCCCTGTTCGGTGATGGTGCCGAACTTGACCAGCTGGTCGAGCGTCAGCTTGTCCTTCTTGAATTTACGAATGGTGAGCGCCGGTCCGTCGATCGCCAATGGCGGCACGATAGCGTTGACACGCGAGCCATCCGGCAAGCGCGCGTCGCATATCGGCGAACTTTCATCGACGCGGCGGCCGATCTGGCTGACGATGCGTTGACAGATATTCAACAGTTGCTGGTTATCGCGGAAGCGAATGCCGGTGCGCTGGATCTTGCCCTTGACTTCGATATAGACCGTGCCCGAGCCGTTGACCATGATGTCGGAGATGTCGTCGCGAGACAAAAGCGGCTCAAGCGGGCCGAAGCCGAGCACGTCGTTGCAGATGTCGTCGAGCAGTTCCTCCTGCTCGGAGATCGACATCACGATGTTCTTGATCGAAATGATCTCGTTGACGATGTCGCGGATTTCCTCGCGCGCCGAATCGGCGTCGAGCCGCGCCAGCTGCGCGAGATCGATCGCCTCGATCAGCGCGCCGAAGATCGTGCTCTTGGTGGTGTAATAGGCTTCCGAGCGGCGCGAATCGAGCGCGCTCGGCACCATGTTGTGCGTCGATACGGTGCGGGACGGCGACGGCGGCGGCACCAGCGCGGCGCCGAGCCCGTCGGAGGGAAAGGGCGTGCGGCCTGTTTCCATCGCGGCGCCGGTGCCGGGCTTTTGCGCTTCGGCGGCGGGTTTCGCGGGCGCGGCGACGGGCGCCGCCGCCGCGGCCATGTGGCCATGGCTGACAGGCGCCGGTGCGCGAGCTTCAGAAGTTCCGCTACGCTTTCCGAACAAGGCCAGTTACTCCAGACAATTCCAAGTCGTGCTTCGGCACGAAGACTTTCTAGCGACTCATCAGTTTCGACAGCAGCGGCGACAGCAGACCGGTGCGCGTGCGCTTGGCTTCGGCGCGTCCGGTCAGGACCTGCGCCATCTGGCGGAACATGTCCGCCGTCTTATGGCTCGACGACACCTCTGCGATCATCTGGCCGTTATTGGCGGCGGTGCCGAACAGCTGCGGCTCGAACGGGATTACCACCAGCGGCTCGTCTTCCAGCGCCCTGGCGAAGTCGCCCGGCGCGATTTCCGGACGCTTCGGCACGCCGACCTGGTTGAGGCAGTAATGCGGCCGATGATCGTTCGGCCGCGCCGCGCGCAGCAGATCGACCATGTTCTTGGCGTTGCGCAGGTTCGCCAGATCGGGGCCGGCGACGACCAGAATTTCGTCTGCGCTCACCAGCAGCCGCTTGGTCCAGCCCGACCACATATGCGGCACGTCCAGGATGACGCAGGGAATCGACGTGCGCAGCGAATCGAGAATGGTATCGAAGGCTTCGGCGCCGAAGTCGTAGACCCGTTCCAGTGTCGCCGGCGCGGCCAGCAGGCTGAGATGGTCGGTACATTTCGACAGCAGGCGGTCGATGAATGCGGTGTCGATGCGATCGGGCGAGAACACAGCGTCGGCGATGCCCTGCGGCGGATCCTGATTGTAGTCGAGCCCGGCAGTGCCGAAGGCCAGATCGAGATCGGTGACGACCGAATCAAGCGCCAGATCGCGGGCGATCGCCCAGCCGATATTATGCGCGACAGTCGAAGCGCCGACGCCGCCTTTGGCGCCGACCACGGCGATGATGCGGCCGACCGGCTTGGCCTCAGGCGACGAGAACAGCCCGCAGACGGAGCGCACCACATCGATGGTGCCGACCGGCGCGATCAGATAGTCGCTGACGCCGCGTCGGGTCAGTTCGCGATAGAGCGTGACATCGTTGACGCGACCGATAACGATCACCCGCGTGCCGGCGTCGCAGCACTCGGCCAGTTGGTCGAGACGGCCGAGGATGGAATCGCCACGGGCTTCCGCCTCGATGACGATGACATTCGGTGTCGGCGCGGTGCGATAGGCTTCGACAGCGGCGGTGGCGCCGCCCATTTGAATTTTGACGTGCGCCTTGCCGAGACGGCGATCCTCGCCGGCGGCCTGCACGGCCGCGGCGGTTTCGACCGTTTCGCAAAACGCCTGCACGGACACGCGTGGCGCCGGCGCGATATGCTCTTCGGCGGCGGCCGCCGCTGGCGGCGGCGGCTCATCCGATGCGAGGGCAACCTGGCTGGCGTGCTTGATCATTTGCCGATACCGCTGATCTTGCCGGTGTCGTAACCGGTGTAACTGCCGGAGGGGTTTTCACCCTTGCGGAATTTGTCGATCGCCACCGACCGGCGCGCGCTATAGGCCGGCTGCTCGCCGCGCGGCTGCACGAGGTCGCTCGGATTGTCGAGCATGGCGGCGAAGTTGCGCTGATTGGCGCAGCCGAGATTGTAATACGGCCGGTTTTCCGAATAGGTCGCATCCTGGCCGGGACCGAGATTCTGCGGCCATTGCCCGCACGGGCCGGCTTCGGCGCTGAGTTTCGAATAGTTGATCTTAATACTGGCGAGCGCGGTCGGCGACGGCCGGTAGTTGCGGATATCGACCGCGTCGCGCGGCACGCCCGAAGCGGCGAGAATGGAATGAACCTCGCGCATCGAATCGGCGGCGGCATGATCGGTCGGCCCGCCTTGCGGCACTTCGATGACGATGCCGCTGGTGGCTTCGCGCCGCCACAGTTGTGCGAAGGAGAGCACGTCGGCGCGCTGAGCCGGATTGAGCCCGCCGCGATTGCGGCCGAGGAAAACCTCGACGCGCCGGTTACCTTCCTTCAGGGCGATCGGATGCCGCTCGCGATAATCTGTCGGATAGGCTGTCTCAGCCTGATTGGTCTGGTAGCAGCCGCCAAGCATCAGCGCGAAGCCGCCGGCCGCCAGCAGCCGCAGGGCCGCGCGAGCATGGCGTCCCGCCATCGCCGCTTGAATTGCCAACATCGTCTCGTCTCCGCCGCTCAATCGAGGATGAAACCGTACTTGCCGTGGTAGTTGGAACCGGCCTGCTGGGTCTCGGGCTTGGTGGTGCTGCCGTAGATGCGGTTCAGGCGGCCGAGCAGCGCGCTCGATGGATCGCTCGGGTCCGCGAAGCCGTCATCCGGCCGCGACAATTGCTTCTGCGACACCGCCCGCACCACATAGGGCGTGACGATGACGACCAGTTCGCTCTGGTGATTGATGTAGTCGCGGCTCTTGAACAGGGCGCCCAGGATCGGCAGTTGCATCAGACCCGGCGTGCCATTGATCTGCTGCTTGGTCTGCTCCTGGATCATGCCGGCCAGCGCCAGCGAACCGCCGGACGGAATTTCGACCGTGGTTTCGGCGCGCCGCGTCGAGATCGACGGGATGGTCAGGGTCTGCGTCGAGCCGGGGACCGAGAGGGTCAGGCCGTTTTCGGTCGACAGATCGGACACCTCGGTCATCACCTTGAGGCTGATGCGGCCTTCCGACAGCACCACCGGCGTGAATACCAGGCTGACGCCGAATTTCTTGAAGTCGACCTGCGCCTGACAGACCGGCGGCGATTTGGTGGTGTCGCACGACAGGCCATTGGGAATGGGGAATTCGCCGCCGGCCACGAAGCTCGCGGTCTCGCCGGAGATCGCGGTCAGGTTCGGTTCGGCCAAGGTGCGCAGCACACCGGCCCGGTCCATCGCGCGCAATGTGGCGTTGACGCCCTTCACGTTGCCGCCGAAGGCGGTTTCGGTGAGCGTCTGGCCAGTGGCGGAAAACGGGTTCTGGGTATTGAGGTTCACCACCGACGAGCCGTAATTGAAGCTGCCGGACAGATCGATGCCGAGCTGCTTGATGATGTCGCGGCGCACTTCGGCGACCGTCACCTTGAGCATGACCTGATCGCGCCCGCGCACCGAAATGCCGTTGACCACCTTGGTGGAGTCGCCGACCAGCCGGGAGGCGAGGTCGAAGGCCTGTTGCGATTCGGCGGCGCTGGCGGCGGAGCCGGACAGCATGACGCCATCGCCGACACCTTCGATGCGGATATCGGCGTCAGGCATCGACTGCCTGAGCGCGGCGCGCACGCCGTTGAGGTCGCGCGTCACGGCGATGTCGAAGCCGGCGATCTGCTTGCCGTTGGCGTCGAAGAAAAAGATGTTGGTCTGGCCGATCTTGACGCCGATCATGTACACCCGGCGCGACGAGCGCACGACCGCATTGGCCACTGTCGGGTCGGCGACCAGCACATCCTTGATGTCGGTCGGCAGATCGATGGCGACCGATTTGCCGATGCCGAGCGGGACGAAGCGCGACGTCGCCTCGCTGGCCGCGACCTGGATCACCTGCACCGGTGTTGGATCGGCGGCGCGCGCGATATGCATCGACGCCAGCATCGTTCCGGCTATCGCCGTCATAACGGCGGCGCGGATTAATGTGCCTTTGGCAGATGCCCTGGTGGAAACCTTGGCCATGTCGCTCATGTCCCTTTGACCGGTCATCGCGGAGTCGTCATCGTGCCGACGCCGAAGCGGACGATGTTGACGCCGGTGCGCTTGGTATCGTCCGTTGATTCGGTTTGTTGCGATGCGTCGGTAATGCTGCGCAACGACAGCGACAGCATGCCGATCTGCTGCGACAGGCTCAGCGTCTCGACCTGGCCGGGCGTCAGCTCAAGCGTCGCTGTCTTGCCGATAACAACTTTCTGGCCGTTCTTTTCCTCGATGTTCTGGTCGATCGCCAGCACGCGGATATTGTTGAGAACGGTCTCGCTGGCATTCGCTTCGGCGGTCTTGTCGCCATTGCCGCGGCGCGACAGGACGACATCGACGCGGTCGTTCGGCAGGATGAAGCCGCCGGCGCCGGTTTCCGGCGAAATCTGAATCGACATCGCGCGCATGCCCTGCGGCAGGATCGCGGCCATGAAGCCGGAGCCCTTGGCATTGACCAGCTTGGCCTCGCGGATCGGCTCGCCGGCGACGAAAGGTACGCGGGCAATCTGGCCGGAAAGATTTTCGATCGCGGCGGGACGATCCGATTTGCGGATGAAATTGCCGGTCGCGGCATTGGCCGGCCAAGGCTGCCACTGGATTTCGCCGGGCGACACGGTCTGCCCCATCGCGATATCGGATCGCGCCACCAGAATATCGATGGTGTCCGGCTTGACCGGAGCGGCGACCGGGGTTTCCGGCGGCTTCTCGGTACGGCCAGCCAACAGCGCAGCAATGCCACCGGCACCGATGGCGACCGTCAGGACGACTATACGCGCGGCTTTCATACGCTCACTCTCACCGACAAAGTGGCCGGACTGGCCACCTGAAACACATGGCGGCCGAGACGGCCGCTTGCATGGATTTGACCAGCTAAAGGTCAAGGCATGGTTAAGGAGCGGTGACTAAATCGAGTTAATAATTTATTGCGTTTATGACGTCGGGCGGAATGCGAAGAAACGAAAATGGAATTGCAAAAGCCGGAATGAAAAGCCGGCGCTAAAGCCCGAAGCCGGGCATCCACCCGGTTTTCGGATAGACCATCAACGCGGCAGCTGCGAGCGCGATGCCATACGGCACGCCGCCGCCCGTTTCATGCAGACGCATGATCCACTTTTGCCGCGCCAGCACAGCCGGCAGCGGCAGTTTGCGAAACTGGATCAGTACCAGCGTCAGAACGCCGCCGAACAGCGAAGCATAAGTGACATAATCGAGCAGATGATCGAAGCCGAACCACAGCGCTGTCGCGGCGGCCAGTTTGGCATCGCCTCCACCGATCCAGCCTTGCGAGAAAAAGCCGAAAGCTATCACCAGCACGAGCGCGCCGGCCGCCAGGTGCAGGCCGACGGCGGACAGGCTCATGCCTGTGACGATGGCCAGCAGGCAGAAGCCAGCGGCCAAAGCCAGCGACAGCCGGTTCGAAATCGTCATGGTGAAAAGGTCGCTCGACGCGGCAAACGCCATCAGCGCGGGAAACAACAGGAGCCGGATCGCGTCGGTGAGCGTCATCGCAAGGGTTCCTTCGGCGCCGCCGCCCGGCGCACCGCCCATATAACCGTGCGATGATTGCCGATCGGTTAGCGCAAAAGCAAAAGGCTCCGGCGTTGCGCCGGAGCCTTTGAAGTTTTTTGTTTCGACCGGACTACTTGAGCTGGGTCGAAATGCTCGTGAACTTGGTGTTCAGCGAGGTGCCGAGGCCGTTGACGACCGCGATGATCGCGACCGAGATGCCGGCGGCGATAAGGCCGTATTCGATGGCGGTGGCGCCCGAATTATCCTTCAGGAAACGCGAAAAGAGGTTCTTCATTGGTAGCTCCATGATCCACTCGTGGCTTGTCTGAGCTGGCTCGGAGCACTGGATTAGCTCCAGTTATCCCGGGCCATAGCCGCAAGCTACGCTGCAGGTCTTGCAGCTATATTAAAGCATGCCGCTAAAGTCGGGGTGATTCTGCGTATATAAAACGTAGTTAAGAAGGTGTAACTGGATGAATATTACGGTTAACAAAACATTTATACATAAAACACCAATAATAGACTATCAGTAGACATTCAAATACATAGAAATACGTTCGCTATTCGCAAATAAAAGAGAATATTTCAGGTGCGTCGCCGCAAGTGACGGACCCGTCAATACTCGTGCGCCATCCGCCCGCCACGCACGGCAAAGCGGAAAGCGGTGGGTTCACGGCATTTTAACCGCTCGGCGCGATACCGGCCTGACGGGTTTCGTCGTCGGGCAGGTGCAGAATTATGCTCACTGAATTCATTTCCGTCTTCCAGGTCGCCGGCCAGACCGTCCTCAAGATTGTGCCGATCACAATCGCCCTCGGCCTGGTATTCGCTGTGCTGACCCATTGGTCGGCGTGCAATCCCGGCCAGGTCTGGTGGCGCAAGCGCGAAATCGCCACGGATATTTTGTACTGGTTTCTCATCCCGATGGGCGCGCGCTTCGTGCGCATCGGCCTGATGGTGATGGGCGCCGCGTATATTTACGGCATTCACGGTTCCGACGCGCTGATCGCATTCTACGACGACGGCTTCGGCCCGCTGGCGCAATTGCCGCTCTGGGCGCAGGCGCTCGTCTTTCTCGTCGTCTCGGATTTCCTGTCGTACTGGTTTCACCGGCTCTATCATGGCGCGACGATGTGGAAGTACCACGCCATCCATCATTCCTCCTCGGAGGTCGACTAGATTTCGGCGGCGCGCTTTCACCCGGTCAATATCCTGCTCGGTACCGTCCTGATCGATGTCGGTCTGCTGCTGGCGGGTATTTCGCCGAACGTGATGTTGTGGGTCGGTCCGTTCACTACGGCGTCGTCGGCCTTCGTGCATGCCAACCTGAACTGGACGCTTGGCCCGTTCAAATATGTGATGGCCGGTCCGGTGTTTCACCGCTGGCACCACACCGCCGCCGATCGCGGCGGGTCGAGCAATTTCGCCGGTACCTTCCCGATCTGGGACCTGATGTTCGGCACCTGGTACATGCCTGAGAACGAAATGCCGGATGCCTATGGCGTCGACGACAAGGAATTCCCGCAAAATTTCGGCGGTCAAATGCTGTATCCGTTCCGCCAATAGGCGGTGCGCGCGGCCATCCTTTGCATTTCGTTCACCAACTAAACTTGCACTTCGTTCACCAATTTGCAGTCAACTGTGGGCCTTAGCGTAGGCCCGCGGCCTGTATGGCCGCGGCTTGAGTTGCGTAGCGTTGGAGTGTGCCATGTCGACCGTGTACGGGCGTCGCAAACGTTTGTCTGCCGCATTGGCGTGGACGCTGCTGGCCGCTGTTGCGCTTTGCCGACGCATGCCGAAGAGGTCTCGGTCTCGGTCGATGAAGCGCGGATCATGAAACTGCCGGACCGGGTCGCGACGATCGTCATCGGCAATCCGCTGATCGCCGACGCCGCGCTGCAAGGCGGCGGCATTCTGGTGTTGACCGGCAAGGGCTTCGGTTCGACCAACCTGCTGGCGCTCGATCGCGCCGGCAAGGTGATCAAGGACACGACAATTAAAGTTGTCGGACCGGCCAGCCGCGATCTGGTCGTCGTCTATAAAGGCATGGAACGCGAATCCTACAGTTGCGCGCCGGAATGCGAACGCCGGCTGACGCTCGGCGATTCGCCGGCCTATTTCGGCGCGATCCTGTCGCAGGCCGGCAGCCGCACCGGCGGCGCGCCTGGTGGCGGCAGCGCGCCGGCGCCGCGCTGAGACGCGGTTACATCGGACGTTGCCTTGAGTGCGGACCGGACATGGTTAGCGGCAGGCTAACGCGACTTGGCGGTTTGTCGGCAATCCGCGCAAGAAATTTAAAACGGGCTTTTGATATAAAAGGCACGAATTTGCAGACGTTTCCGCCGTATCAGGTGACCGCCATGTTCGAGACGATCAAGAATAAGTCCTCGGATTGCCTGCGCCGGCTGCGGCAGTCGCGCCTGTGCCGCCGCTTCGTGCGCCAGCAGGACGGCAGCGCCGCGGTTGAATTCGCGCTGATCGCGACGCCGTTCTTTGCCTTGCTGTTCGCCATCATCGAAACCGCGATGGTGTTCTTCGCCGGCCAGACGCTGGAAGCCGCTGCCTCCGACTCGGCGCGTCTGATCATGACCGGCCAGGCGCAGACGCAAAACTTCAGCGCATCCGATTTCAAGACCCAGGTTTGCAACCGGATCTACGGGTTGTTCGATTGCTCCGGCGGTGTCTATGTCGACGTCAAGAGCTACTCGAGCTTCGCCGCTGTGACCGCGACGCCCGTCACCGCCAGCAATTTCAGCACCGGCAACATGAGCTACAGTCCCGGCACGGTCGGCGATATCGTCGTCGTGTCGCTGTATTATCAGTGGCCGATCTACGTTTCGATGCTCGGCAACAACCTGAGCAATCTCGGCGGCAACAAGCGTCTGCTGGCCGCGACGTCGGTCTTCCGCGTCGAGCCGTACAAATGAGTGAGCGCGCCATGGCCCCCACGATGCAGCGTACCGCCCTGAAGTCCAATATTCTGCGCCGTCTCGCGCGCGACAAGCGCGGCGTTTCCGCGGTCGAATTCGCGCTGGTCGCGCCGGTGATGATCGGTCTTTATTTTGGCGTGGTTGAAACCTCCGAGGGCGTCAGCGCCGACCGCAAGGTCAGTCTGGTCACCGCGGCTCTGGCCAACCTGTCGGCGCAAGTCTCGACGATATCGAGTACCGACATGACCAACATTCTCGATGCATCGAGCGCGATCATCGCGCCCTATGACAAAACCAAGCTGAAGATCACGGTCACCTGCATCAGCATCGATTCGACCAAGAAGGCGACGGTGAAGTGGAGCGTCACCCGCAACGGATCGGCCAATACCGGCACCATGACGCTGCCGTCGGCGCTGGCAGTAGCCAGTACGCAAATCCTTCTGGCCGAAGCGTCTTACGCCTATACGCCGACCGTCGGCTACAACATCACCGGCACGATCAACCTGTCCGACAAGATGTATATGAGCCCGCGCATAACCGCGCCGACCTACGGCACTACGACCTGCACCTGAGAGACTGTTATCGGCGCATCACTACGCGCTCTTGTGCTCGGCAATCGGCAGGGCGGTGGTCGACTTGATCCGCTCCATGGCGAAGCGCGACGTGACGTTCTTCAGCGGCACGGTGGCGATCAGCTTCTTGTAGAACGTGTCGTAGCTCTGCATGTCGTGCACCACCACGCGCAGCACGTAATCGACGTCGCCGGCCATGCGGTAGAATTCCATCACCTCCGGCATTGCATTGACGACTTCGGCGAATTTCGCCAGCCATTCCTGCGAATGGTCTCCGGTCTCGACCGAGACGAAGACGGTGATGCCGAGGCCGACCTTTTCCGGGTCAATCAGCGCGACGCGCCGCATGATGACGCCGTCGGCCTCCAGGCGCTGCAGCCGCTTCCAGCACGGCGTCGACGACAGGCCGACTTTCTGGCCGATGTCGGCGACGGACAGCGAAGCGTCCTGCTGAACCACGGCAAGGATCTTGCGATCGATAGCGTCCATTCTCCAATCCCCTTAAAATTCAGCATCGTCGTCTATGGTGATGCCTAAAAATAGAATGACATTCTTTTTTCAGCGCGCCATCTGTCTTTATAGAGAAAAATATTCTATTTCAAGAGCAATCTGACGCGCTGTCTAGCGCATTGATCCACCGGAACGGTCGCCATGAGAATTTTCGCCTCTTTCTTCACCCGCCAGGCCCGCGCCGCGGCGCTCGCCGCCGTCATGACGCTGGGCGCGACCTTCACCGCCTCGGCCGTGCCGGCCGAGCAACCGCTGGTGAACGTCGAATGGCTCAAAGCCCATCTCAATGACAAGAACGTGGTCGTCCTCGACATTCGCTCCGCCATCGATGGCGGCGGCGCGCAGGCCTATGCCGCCGCGCACATTCCCGGCAGCGTGCACAGTGACTATGACAAGGCCGGCTGGCGCGTCACCCGCAATGATGTGCCGTTCATGCTGCCGACCGTGGCCGAGCTGGAAAAACTGATCGGCGACATTGGCATCGACGAAGACAAGCATGTTGTCGTCGTTCCGGCCGGTAACAGCTACACCGATTTTGGCTCGGCGGCCCGCACCTACTGGACGCTCAAGGTTGTCGGCCTGAAGAAAGTGTCGATCCTCGATGGCGGTGTCGCCGCCTGGCAGGCGGCTGGCCTTCCGGTCGAGCAGGGCGAAGCCAGGCCGTCGGCGACGATTTTCACCGCGACCCTCGACAAGAGCCTGATCGCGCGCGGCGCCGACGTCGAGACAATCGAAAGCAAAGGCGGCGCGACATTGATCGATGCGCGGCCGGCCTCGTTCTTCCTCGGCAAGGAAAAGGCGCCCAACGCCGCCGCCTACGGCCATATTCCCGGCGCGCTCAATCTCGACAGCGCCTCCTACTACGACGACAAGACGAACCGGCTGAAGCCGAAGGCCGAACTCGCCGCGCTGTCGGCGCATGTGCCGGCGGGCCCGGCGGTGAGCTATTGCAACACCGGCCACTGGGCGGCGACCGACTGGTTCGTGCTGCATGAACTGCTCGGCCGCGAGGATGTCCGCCTTTACGACGGTTCCATGGTCGAATGGACAGCCAACCCCAATCGGCCGGTTGAATCGGCGCGCACGAAGTGGGATGACTTGAAAAAGAAGCTCGGTCTGGGGTCCTGATCGGGTTGTCTTGTCTCATGCCGTCATCCTGAGGTGCGGGCGCGCAAGCGCTAGCCTCGAAGGATGACGGGAAAAGAAAGTCATCCATGTCGACCGCTACGGTTTCAGTTCCTGCTTCATCGGCCGCTCCGCAAATTGACTACCTGTTTCTCGGCGCGGCAGTGGCCGCGACCGCGATCCTTGTGGCGCTGGTCCTGCTCGACGGCCAGCCGGCCTCGGCGGCGCTGATCCTCGGCGGCTTCGCCCTCGGCATCGCCTTTCTCAAGGCTGAATTCAGCTACACCGCGTCGTGGCGGCGCTTCCTCACGCGCGGCGAAGCCGGCGGGCTGATCGGCGGATTGATCGTCATTGCGATCTGTGCGCTTGCAATCGTGCCGGTCGCGGCGTTGCTGCCGGGTTTCGGCGGTGCCATCGCGCCGCTTGGTCCGTCGCTGGTTGTCGGCGCCTTCGTTTTCGGCATCGGCATGCAGCTCGCCAATGGTTGCGGCTCCGGCACGCTTTACACCGTCGGCGGTGGCTCCGGCCGCATGCTGATCACGCTCGCCTTCTTCGTCATCGGCAGCGTATTCGGCTCGCTGTCGCTACCGTCATTCCTCGCGCTCGGCGGTGTCGATCCGGTGCTGGCGTCGGATTATCTCGGTCCCTGGGGCGGCCTTCTGGCGACGCTCGCCAGCATCGCCGCCGCCGCCGCGGTTATGGCCGCGGTGGCCAAAAAGTGCGGCGCCAATTTCATGCCGTCGCGCAGCTACATCATCGGCGGCATTGTCATCGGTCTGCTGTGCATCGGCGTATTTTTTGCCGGCGGTCATCCGTGGAGTGTGACCTTCGGTTACACGGTGTGGGGCGGGAAAATCTTCGCCGCGCTCGGCTTCGATTTCTCGCAGGCCGAGTTCTGGCAATGGCCGGGTCCGAAGCGTGCGCTCACCGGCTCGGTATTGAGCGACACGTCGAGCCTGACTGATTTCGGCATGATCTTCGGCGCCATGGCGGCGGCCGCCGCCACCAAGCGCTATGCCGCCACCGCCTGGCCACCATTGAAATCATTGCTTGCCGCCGCGATCGGTGGACTGCTGTGCGGCTGGGGTGCGCGCATCGGCTTCGGCTGCAACATCGGCGCGTTTATCGGCGGCGTCGCTTCAGGCTCGCTGCATGGATGGATCTGGTTTCTCGCCGCGCTGCCGGGCTGCATGATCGGCATTCGCCTGCGGCCTTTGTTCGGCATGTCGAGGGAATAGCGCATGATCCCGAAAAGTGGGTACCGGTTTTCGGATAAGATCATGCGCAAAAGGAAATAAGCGTCATGAGAAAGACCTATGTGGCGGTTGTTTTGCTGGCGCTCGTCGCCATCGTCGGCGACCATCTCACCAGCCCGTCCAGCGGACGCGCAGTTTCGCCGGAGGATTTTGCCGGCGCCTGCGCGCCGTGTGGCGCACCGTGCCCGTCGAAGAAGTGAGCGCCTAAGACCGCTCTTTCAAAAACGTCTCGACCTCGGCGCGGGTCGCCGCGCCCATCAGCCCGCCAAAGCGCGTGCATTTGATCGCCGCCGCGGCGGCGGCAAAGCGCATCGATTCGACGACATCGTGCGTCTCGACAAAGCGCACCGCGAAGGCGCCATGGAATGTATCGCCAGCCCCTAACGTATCGACGGCTTCGACCTTGAACGCCTCCATGTACCGGACCGCGTTGTTGTCGAGCCAATAGACGCCTTCCGGCCCGTTGGTGACGGCCAGAAATCCGGAAAAGCCGACGCCGAGTTTCTTCAGCGCGGCCGGCAATTCGGTCTCTCCTGTCGCTTCGCGGATCGCATCGGCCGAGCAGATGACGTGCGAGCAGTTCTGAAACAGCGGGTCGTCCGGCGGCGTCGGCTTGTCGAAATCCAGCACGCGCGGCAGGCCGCACGCCTTGGCGGCGCGGCAGATCGGCAGGCTGATATTGCTGTAACGATTGTCGAGCATGGCCGCGTCGGCGCCGGCCACGGCGCCTTCAGGATCGTTCGGCGCGGCCTCGCTCAAACCCTGATTGCGGCGCGTGGCGATCATCTTCTCACCCGAAGCGTCGATCATGATCAGCGACGCCGACGATTTCGCTCCCGGCACGCGCAGCGCGCGCGAAACGTCGATTTTTTCCTGAACGAAGGTCTTGATGATCGTATTGGCGACGTCGTCCTGCTCGTCGCCGAGCGCGCCGATATAGGTGACCACTGCGCCGAGCCGCGCCATCGCCACCGCGGCGTTGCCGGCCTGGCCGCCGCTGGTGATGATGAATTCCGACGCCTGCACCTTTTCGCCGGGCCTTGGAAATTGCCCGACGCGCATGATCATGTCCTGCACCGCGCCACCGGCACACACAATTTTCGGCGGTCGGTTATGCGGCGCGCGGTCAGTCAAAATCGATCCCGTCTTCAACCCAGGTCCGGATGATATGGTGCGCGATGGCCACCGGCGGCGGCGTCGTCAGGCCCTCCGGGTGGCTGCGCAGCAGCATGGTCACGATCTCATCCTTGCTAAACCAGCGGGCGTCTTCGAGTTCCGTGCGATCGACCACAATATCGTGGCTGAGCGCCTCGGCATGGCAGCCGATCATGAGCGAAGTCGGGAACGGCCAGGGCTGCGAGCGGTAATATTTCACCCGGCCGCAGACGATGCCGGCTTCCTCGCGGGTTTCGCGGTGCACCGCGTCCTCGAAGGATTCGCCGGGCTCGATGAAACCGGCGAGGCACGACCACATGGTCGGTGCGAAGCGCGGCGAGCGGCCGAGCAGGCAGCGCTCGCCATCGACAATCAGCATGATGACGACTGGGTCGGTGCGCGGGAAATGCTCGGCCTTGCAGGACGCGCACAGGCGCTTCCAGCCGGCATCGACCGCTTGCGTCGCTGCGCCGCAATTCGAACAGAAGCGATGCCGCAGGTGCCACTGCAACACCGCCTTGGCCTCGGCGAGCGGCGGCAGATGCCGGGCATCGACCAGCCCCTGCACGGCGATCGAGCGCAGATCGGTGACCGTGAGGTGGTCGCTCGCTTTCAGCGCCTCGGCGGCGTCCTGCGCAATACCAATGCCGAAGCGGCCGTCGTTATCGAGATGACCGAGGAAAATTGTTTCGGTGACCGGTGCGAATGTGCGCGCCTCGGCAAGTGTAAAAAGCGGATCGCTCAGGCTTGCGCCTTTTTTCGTGACGATCAGGTCGCCGCCGATGACATAGGCGCCGGCGCCTGCGCCCTTGGCCATGGTTTCGATCGCCGCCGTATTGCCGCGCAGTTCGGCGGCACGCTCGATGCGGCTGTCGGTATAGCCGAGGACGGGTTTTGGGCCAAGATTCGGGGGAGGTGACATCGCGCGGAAACTCGCACGGGGGACGGGGGAGTGCAATGCGGGAGGACTATTCCGCTCTCATTTGATCGCAAGGGCCCGCTGCAGCGCCTCGACCAATGCCGCCCGCGCGGCTGGCTCATAGTGCCGCTGCGGCCCGGCGCCCCAGACCGGCTTCGGCCAGGCGGGGTCCGTCTTGCTGCGTCCGAGCACATGGACGTGCAGTTGCGCCACCATATTGCCCAGCGCCCCGATGTTCAGCTTGTCGAATGTGGCGACGGCTCGAAGCGCGTGTGACGCGGCGTTGATCTCGGCCAGCAGTTGCGCCTGATCGTCCGGGCCAAGATCGATGATTTCCGAGACGCCGGCCTTGCGCGGGACCAGGATCAGCCAAGGGTAGTTGGAGTCGTTTTCCAGAAGCACGCGCGACAGCGGCAAATCGCCGACCGGGATGGTGAGTTCGGAGAGTTTCGGATGCAGCGACCATTCCATCGGAGTGCCTGATACCATTGAAAGAATTTTTGGGAACGAGATTCGCCGGAAACCTATCAGAGCCCCTTGGGCTGTGCTTGCTTTTGCGGGCCATTCGCCCGATATAGGGGCCGGGAGGTTGGCGGTGGACGAGCCACTCGCCAACCGGGTCAGGTCCGGAAGGAAGCAGCCCTAACGAGCCCGGTTCGGGTCGTTGTCAGCCTCCCACCCATTTTTCCACGATTCGTTGGGCGTTAAATCCACCTGCGCCGCCGCGGCGGGTGGCCCCGGCGTCTCAGGCTTGCAACAATAGGCACATGAGCGAACCC
>CAITJJ010000249.1 GCA_903892675.1 uncultured Hyphomicrobiales bacterium
CACATCGCCAAGCGCCTGCGCCGGCAGATGCGCCAGGGTCAGTACACTGTCACCTTCGATCGCGACTTCGACTCCGTCATCAAGGCCTGCGCCGGCGCCCGCGATGGCCGCTGGCACGTCACCTGGATCACGCCGCGTATCATGCACGCCTATGCGGCAGCTTATGACGCCGGCCACGCGCATTCGTTCGAAGTGTGGAATGAAAAAGGCGAACTCGCCGGCGGCGGCTATGGCGTCGCGGTCGGCAATTCGTTCGTCACCGAATCGCAGTTCTCGCGCGAGCCGAACACATCGAAAATCGGCTTCACGGTTTTGAACTGGCATCTGGCGCGCTGGGGCTTTGCCTTCAACGACGGCAAAATGCTGACGCCGACGACGCGCGACATGGGCTTTCGCGAAATTCCGCGCTGGGATTACCTGGCGCGGCTGCGGCAGGTCGAAAAAAATCCCGGCCGCCTCGGCCGCTGGCAGATCGAAGCCGATGTCGCCGGCATTGCCGATTGGCAACCGCGGGCCAATTAGACCGCTTAATTTCCGCGCGGCTCGATGACGCGGCCGACCAGCGGGATTTCCGCGAACCACGAACTAATGCGCGATCGTTCGCTGGGCTTTATCTCGCCATTGCCCGGCGCGCTGACCGGAATGGACGCCGGTGGCACCGGATGATCGTCGCGCATCGTCTTCACAGCGGCGGGCGCTTCCATGACCGGCGCGGACGTTGCTGCCTGGCCCGGCACGTTCCATGTCGGCTGCAACCGCACCGGCGGCGCGGCCGGCACGGGTGCCGGCCTGCTCGATGCGATCGCTTCGCTAGGCGCGGGCATTGAAACCGGCACTGACACGGTCTTGGCCGGAACCTGTTCCAGCCGCGTTTCGACCTTGACCGGTTCAATCTTGACCGGCTCGACCTTGGCTTGCTCGGCCTTCACCGGGGCGGCCTTGACCGCGGCGACAGGCGCCACCTCGTCGGCTTCATCGGCGTTGGCGGGTCCATGCGCGACGATGGCCTGACGCACCGCCGCCAGCCAGCGCGTATCCGACAGGCCGGCGTCGCGCTGCTCCACCTTGGCTTCGGACTTTGGTTCGGCCTTCGCTTCCGCCTTCGGCTCGGTCTTTATCTCGGTCTTGGTCTCAACCTTGCGCGCGACCTCGGTCGCCGGCAGCGCGGCGCGCAGCTTCGGCGCAGGCGCGACAGCGGCTGTCACCGGCGCTGGCGGCAGCGCCAGCAACGCCTTGAACGCGGCATGCGCGTCGGGATCGACAGCACCGCAGCTTTCCTCGAAAGCGGCGATGTCGCGCCGCACCAGCATGCGGCGCGTGCTCGCATCGACGCTTCTGTCGAGCATGGCGATGATATTGCCGCGCAAGGTCTGGCAGGTGGTCTCGGGCGAGAAATTGGCGCGGTACATCGAATAGCCGGAGGCCAGCCCCAGCGGCACGGCCAGCAGCGAACCGACGATCTGCGCCGTCGAGACGACGCGGGTCAGGCCGGAGGCGCGCCCCGCCTGATACACCGCCGCCTCGCCAACGCCGAGATGCGGCGCGGTGTGCGCGACGCCGGGCGACGGTGCATGAGAGGAACTGTGCGCCCCATCGAATGTGGGCTCGCGCCTGTTGGAAAATGTCACGTCTTGACCCCGCCGAACGACTTTACCGGTGTGAGTTCCACACTCACCGAATCTTCAAGCGGTTTTTCGGCCGGGAATGCGGCGCAATCGAGGAATTTGCGTATTTTATCCGTTAATGCGCGGCCTCAGGCGCGCATCAGCACGCTGACGAAGAAGCCGTCGGTTCCGGTCGTGCACGGCGTCATCAGGATGCCTTCCGCCGACAGCCGCGCCGCCTTGCCGAACATCGCCGCCCGCTCGCCGAGCGCCTTGATGACCTCGGTGGGCTTGACCGCCGAGAATTCCGGCTGACGGGAAAGAAAAGAGCGCACCTGAGCGCCGTTTTCCTCGTCCAGCACCGAGCAGGTGATATAGGCGATGCGGCCGCCGGATTTCAGCAAGCCCACGGCGCGGTCGAAAATGTCGGCCTGTTCCTTGACGCGCTGTTCCAGCGCGCCGGGCCGCATACGCCATTTGGCGTCCGGATTGCGCCGCCACGAGCCTGTGCCGGTGCAGGGCGCGTCGATCAGCACCAGATCGCAGCGGCCTTTCAGATCGTCTATCTCGTCGTGAAACGATTTCGGCGTGCGAACCTGAACATTGCGCGCGCCCGAGCGGGCGAGGCGATCGTGAATCGGCGCGAGGCGGCGCTTGTCGTCGTCGGTGGCGAAAATCTGCCCCTTGTTCTGCATCAGCGCGGCCAGCGCCAAGGTCTTGCCGCCGGCCCCAGCACAGAGATCGACCACCTGCTCGCCGGGCTTGGCGCCGGCAAACAAAGCAGCGAGTTGCGACCCCTCGTCCTGCACTTCGATCAGGCCTTTCAGAAATGCCGGCTCGGCGTGGATCGCCGGGCTCTTGGCGTCGGCGTTGAGCGCAATGCGCAAAGCCACCGACGACCAGCGGCCGCGCGCGGGCTTGAGATCGTCCAGCATCGAGGCGGCGCGATCCGGCTCCGACTTCAGCGTGTTGACGCGCAGATCGAGCGGCGCGCGCGAGGCGAGCGCCGCGCCCTCCTCGGCCCGGTCCTTGCCGAACGCGCGCTCGAAATAAGGGTCGAGCCATTCGGGGTAATCACCGATGACATGCGCCGCCGCATCCTTCATGTCGTCCGCATCGAGACGGGCGCGCTCATCGTCCGCCAGCGCCGCCGCGCCGTAATTGGAGCCGTCGGTCAGTCTGGCGATCGCCTCGGTGTCGAGACCGCGCTCGCGCTTGAGCATGCCGATGAGAATCGCGCGCGGCGTATCGGCGCGCATCAGATGCGCGCTTGACGCTTTGCGCCGCAGCGCGTCGTACACCAGCCCGGCGATGCCGGCACGGTCGCCGGAACCGGCGAAGCGATGCGCCACGCCCCAGGCCTTGAGCACGTCACCGGCGGGCCGGCGTTCTTTTTCAAGCGTATCGAAAACGTCTATTGCGGCGGCGAGCTTGGCTGCCGGGGTCACGAGATGCCCAACAAAATGCGCACCGCGAAGATCACCCACATCGCCAGCAGAATGAGCGCGCCGACGAGGAACGCATTGAAGCGATGGCGCACATAGTTGCTGGTGCAGTGAACATAGGCATGCGCATAGCGCGACAGCACGAACAGCCATGCCATGATCACAAACAGGTAGTCGGCGTGTTTGGTGACGATCGCCAGGATCGTCAGCACATAATACAGCACCGGCAACTGAAACTGGTTGTGATAGCAGTTGGAAATCTGCTGCGTGCGCGGCGGCCAGTTGGTCTGGCCGAGCGCGACGTCGCCCATCTTCACTTGCCCGGCTTTGAGCGCGCCGATGCGCGA
>CAITJJ010000250.1 GCA_903892675.1 uncultured Hyphomicrobiales bacterium
CGTCGGCCGCGCCGTCACCGTCACCGACCAGATCGAAAGCCGCACCAAGGCGGCCGCCGAAACCCTGCATTCGCGCATGGAGCAGCTCAGCCAGGCGATCAAGACCAACGCCTCGGAAGCCGAGAAATCGCTCGGCGCGCTCGCGCTGTCGACCACCGACGCGATCCGCTCCAGCGCCAGCGAGGCGGAACGCACTTTGACCGGCGTCAGCGACGAGGTCGCCAAGAGCTTCATCGCCCGCGCCGACGAGATCGCCACCTCGGTCTCCAAGCGCACCGACGAGATGAGCGCCATTCTGTCCGACAAGAGCGGCGGCGTGCTGCATGCCATTGGCGAGAAGGGCGAGAAATTCGCCGCCGACATCACCAAGGCGACCGATATCGCCATGGCCTCGATCGAGGAAAAGGGCCTGGTGTTCAGCCGTTCGGTCATCGACAACGGCGCCGAGATCACCCGCATGATCAACACCGCTGGCGAAACCGCCGCCAACTCGGTCACCCGCACGCTCAACGATCTGCAGGATACCGCGCAGAAAGCGATCGAAAAGTCGAAGGAAACCGCGACCACGACCGTCAGCGAGATGATGGAGACGCACAATATTCTGCGCGCCGACACCACCTCGCTGTTCGAGCGCCTGCGCGAAGCCAACATCATGCTGCAGGAAGTGCTGTCCGGATCGCATGAGAACATGAGTGCGCTGGAAAATACCCTGATGCTGCGCGTCTCGGAATTCGTCGCCGCCATGCACGAAGTGACCGGCACGACCAACGAGGCCACCGACCGGGTCGCGAGCACGATTACCAACTTCCGCGACGTCACCAGCCATATGGTGACCGATCTCAGCCATCTCGCCGGTCAGTTCGAGGCGCATGGCCGCGACCTCACCAAGGCCGCCGAACTGGTCGACCGCTCCAACCAGCACACCGAGTCAACCGTCGTTGAACGCCGCGTCCAGCTCGACTCGCTGGTCGCAACGCTCGACATCCGCACCGAGGATATCGAGCAGCGCCTCAAGCGCTTCTCCGGTCTGCTCGACGAGTCGCTCGAAGCCGCCTCCACCCGCGCCCGCGAAGTTGCCCGGCTGGTGTCCGAATCCAGCGCCGACGGCACCCGCGCCATCAGCGAACAGTACGAGAGCGTCCGCGAAAAGGCCGATCAGGAGAAGGTGCGCACGCTCGAGAGCATGCGCGATATCTACGAGCAGGTCTCCGGCGAGACCCAGACGATCTTCCGCGACGCCGGCCTGCGCTTCGCCGAGACGGTGCAGGACATGAAGCTGATGGCCGCCGAAATGCAGCGCGAACTCGACGCCACCCGCTCCGAGCTGCGCCGCGGCGTGTTCGAGCTGCCGCAGGAAACCGCCGAAGGCGCCGCGCAGATGCGCCGCGTCATCGTCGACCAGATCGAAGCGCTCGCCGAATTGAACCGCATCGTCGCCCGCCACGGCCGCAACCTCGACGCCGTCGAGCCGGTCCAGCAACAGCGCCGCATGCGCGAGGAGCCGACGCTCGCCGTGATCGGCGGCCGCAATGAGATGTTGCGCAACGACGCGCCGCTGCGTCAGGCGCCGGCGCGTCCGGAAGTCGCCAACTTCGCGCCGGCCCCGCGCCGCGCCGAAGCGCCGTCGTTGTCGCCGGTGCAGCCGGCCAGTCCCGGCCGCGGCTGGCTCAGCGATCTACTGACCCGTGCCTCGCGCGATGAAGCCGAACCGGCGCGCGAATTTCCGCGCGAGCCGGTACGCGAGCCTGCCCGCGCCGACGCGGAACGCCCGGCGAGGCATTCGATCGAGTCGCTCGATTCACTCTCGGTCGACATCGCCCGCATGATCGATCATGACGCCGCCGCCGACCTGTGGGACCGCTACAAGCGCGGCGAACGCAATGTGTTCACCCGCAGGCTCTACACCTTGCAGGGCCAGCAGGCGTTCGACGAAATCCGCAAGAAGTATCGCGCCGACCGCGAGTTCAAGCAGACCGTCGACCGCTACATCAGCGAATTCGAGCGGCTTCTGGAAGAAGTCTCGCGCGACGACCGCGGCCAGATGGTGGCGCGCACCTATCTGACCTCGGAAACCGGCAAGGTCTACACCATGCTGGCGCATGCCGCGGGCCGTTTCGACAACGCCTGATCCGGGCCAAACGATCTAGCCGACGCAGAAAAAAGTGAATGAAAAACGGGCGCCCGTTGCGGCGCCCGTTTACTATTGTGACTGCTTTGTCGACCGGCGCTTGCCCGCGGACGTCGGCTTACCGGCGATTGGTGGAGGGGCTGGCGTCCTTCGCGGCCGGCGGCGGGCCGCCGAAAATGATGCGGCTCGGATTGGCATCGAAATTCTTGGCCGCCTTGTCGATGGTCGATAACGTGCGCGTGCCGCTGTTTGCCAGTTTCAATATGCCGACGGTCAGTTCGGCGGTGCGCTTGTCGAGATTTTCCGCCAGCGTCTTGATCGAGCGCGCCGCTTCGTTGATGTCGCCGCCCTTGCCGTCCGGGCCGCCGGTCAGGTTTTCAAGCCCGGCGGCGATGTGATCGACGCGCTCGGAGTTGCGGGCCAGCGCGGCGGAAAAGGCGTCGACATTGGCCAGCGCGCTTTTGAAGACCTTCTGATTGTCTTCGATGAATTCCTGAACCTTGCGCAGCGCGTCGCGGGCGGCCTGCGTCACGTCCTGGGTGGCGCCGGGCGGCGCGGTCAGAAGCGGCCCATCTTCCTTGATGTTCGCGGCGCCAACCAGCGGCGGCTTGCTCGGATCGCCGCCCTTCAGCGACAGTGCCGAAATGCCGGTCAGGCCCTGGAATTCGAGGCCGATCTCGGTGTCGGCGCGAATGGCGACGCCCTTGTCCACCGAGATGCGGGCGATGACCTGCTTGGGCCGTTTGGGGTCGAGCGCGAGGCCGGTCACCTCGCCGACGCGAATGCCGTTGAACAGCACCGAGGCGCCGGTGCGCAGGCCGGACACCGAGCCGTCGAACACGACGCGGTAGAATGCGCGCTCGCCGGTGCCGCCAATATTCTGGAACCAATAGATGAAGCCGAAGACGCCGACGATCACAGCCAGCGTGAACGCGCCGATCAGTACGTAGTTCGCTCTCGTTTCCATCCGCCAACTCCGGGACCGGACCCTATGCGGGTCCGGCCGCCTTATTGTACCGAATAACGCACGCGTGGCGGCCCACTAGGTAGCCGCCTTGCCCTGCGGTTGATAGCCCGCCCGCGACCTCTTGCCGCGGAAATACGACTTCAGCCACGGGTGCTCGGACGCCAGCATGGTCTCCATGGTTCCCGCAGCGATCACCTTGCCCTCGGCGAGGACCGCGATGCGGTCGCAGACCGTGTGCAGGCTGTCGAGGTCGTGGGTTACCATGAAAACGGTCAGGCCTAAAGTCCGCTGCAGCGTGGCGATCAGGGTATCGAAATCGCCCGCCCCGATCGGATCGAGGCCGGAAGTCGGCTCGTCGAGAAACACGATTTCGGGGTCGAGGGCCAGCGCCCGCGCCAGCGCCACGCGCTTGGTCATGCCGCCCGACAATTCCGAGGGGAATTTGTGACAGACCGAGGCGTCGAGGCCGACCATTTCCAGCTTAGCGATCGCCAGTTCGTCCAGCAGGCGCTGCGACAGATGGAGATATTCGCGCACCGGAAATTGCAGGTTCTCCATGACCGTCAGCGACGAAAACAGCGCACCCTGCTGGAACAAAACGCCCCAGCGCCGCTCCACCGCGCGGCGCTCGCTGTCGGACGCCTCGTCCATATCGACGCCGAACACCTTGATGGTGCCGGCGCGCTTGGGGATCAGGCCGATGACGGTGCGCATCAGCACCGATTTGCCGGCGCCCGAGCCGCCGACGAAGCCGAGGATTTCGCCGCGATAGACGTCGAGATCGGTGTGGTTGAGGACAAGGTGCTCGCCGAAGCCGACGACGATGTCGCGCGCTTCGATGATGACTTCTCTTTTGCCGTTCGCGGACGTGGGAGCGGTTGCCATCGCCTACATCCCGATTGAGGCAAAGAAGATGGCGAAGATGCCGTCCATCACGATCACCAGGAAGATCGACTCCACCACCGAGGCGGTGGTCTGGCGGCCGAGCGATTCCGCCGAGCCCTTCACGGCGAGGCCCTCGACGCAGGAAACCGCTCCGATCACCAGCGCCATGAACGGCGCCTTGATCATGCCGACCTGGAACGTGTTGAGCGCGATGGCTTCCTTGAGGCGGGACAGGAAGATGTCCGGGTCGATGCCGCCATAGAGCCAGCATACCAGGCCGCCGCCGTAGAGCGCGGCCATGGAGCCGAGAAACGTCAGGATCGGCACGCCGATGATCAACGCCAGGATGCGCGGCAGGATCAGAACTTCGACCGGATCGAAGCCCATGGTCCGCAGCGCGTCGATCTCCTCACGCATCTTCATCGAGCCGAGTTCGGCGGTGTAGGCGGAGCCTGAGCGGCCGGCAACCATGATGCAGACGATCAGCACGCCGAGTTCGCGTAAGACCAGAATGCCGACCATGTCGACGACATAGACGTCGGCGCCGAATTTGCGGAAATGGAACAGGCCCTGCTGCGCGATGATGCAGCCGATCAGAAAGGTGATCAGAAGAATGATCGGCACCGCCCGCCACGCCACATTGTCGAGCTGATGCACCAGCGCGGTCATACGGAAGGTGCCCGGCCGCTTGGCCACGCGCAGCCAGGCCACCACCAGCGCGCCGAGCATGTTGACGATGGCGAGAAACGAATTGCCGACCGAGGCGATATTCTCGCCGATTGAATGCAGCGCGTAGTTGAATGCCTGGCCGCCGATACGCGGCGGCTCTTCCAGTTTGACGTTGCCCAGTTCGTCGATCAGCGCCTTGTAGTCATCCTTCAGGCC
>CAITJJ010000251.1 GCA_903892675.1 uncultured Hyphomicrobiales bacterium
ATCGCCAACAGCGCCTGGGCCGCCGACGAAGACGAGTTCGAGAAGCTGATGGCTCGCACGCTAGACGGCAGCGGACCAAGCTTGATCGCCGCGCGCATCGACGGCGAGCCAGGCGTCGGCAAAACCGAGCGCGACCCGGTCGCAATCCGCGCGAGTTTCATGCGCGGAATTGCCGCGAAGAAGTAATTTAATCAGAGGACTTTCGTCCCCGGCGAAATCACCGGCGACGAGACGTTCAAATAGCGTTCACGCGGCGCCCGCCGCGGCTATTCCATGATATCGGCCAGCATCGCCATACGCACCAGATCGGACAGGCTGTTCGCCGCCATCTTGGTCATGACATTGGCGCGATAGATTTCCACGGTTCGCGGGCTGATGCCGAGATCGAAGGCAATGGACTTGTTGGCCTTGCCGGCGACCAGACCGTCGAGCACCTGGCGCTCGCGGTTAGATAGCGCCGCTAGCTTTTCGGTGATTTCGCCAAGCTCGGCCTTGCGCTTGACGACACCGGCGTCGCGATTGAGCGCGGCGCGCACCGCGGCGATCAGGTGATCGTCATCGAACGGCTTTTCCAGAAAATCGATCGCGCCGATCTTCATCGCCTCGACCGCCAGCGATATGTCGCCGTGTCCGGTTATGACGACGACCGGCAGGTTGGGATTGCTGTCTTTCAGCCGGCTCAGTAGATCGATGCCGCTCATGCCCGGCATGCGGACATCGGTGATGACGCAGCCGTGCTGGACTTGCGGCAGGATGTCGAGAAAGGCCTTGGCATGCTCGAAGCCGCGCACCGTCATCCCGGTCGTCTTCAGCAGGAATTCCAGCGACTGCCGCACGGCGTCATCGTCATCGATCACGTAAATGATCGGCTCAGGCTGCATCGTCGACATCCCCTTCCTCTACGGCGGCGAGGGTGAAATGGAAAGTCGTTCCGCCGCTGGGGTTGGCTTTCACCCAGATATGTCCGCCATGCGCCTCGACGATGGTGCGGGAAATCGACAGGCCGACGCCCATGCCCTGGCGCTTGGTGGTGACAAATGGCTGGAATAGCTGTTCGGCGATTTCCGGCGCGATGCCGGAACCGCTGTCGGACACGCTGATGCGGATTTGATTGCCTCCGTCCGGCGCCACTGCGATGGTCAGTTCACGCAACGTGGTGCTCTCCATGGCGTCCATGGCGTTGCGTATCAGGTTGAGCAGCACCTGCTGGACCTGGACGCGGTCGGCGAGAACCAGATCGACGCTGGCGTCAAACTGAAACTGAACGCGAATGCCGCGGTCCTTGACGCCGACCAGCGCCAGCGCGCTGGCCTCTTCGACGAGCTTGATGATGTTTTCCACCCGCCGCTCGCTTTCGCCGCGCGAGACAAAGTCGCGCAGGCGGCGGATAATCTGCCCGGCGCGCATGGCCTGATCGGCGGCTTTGCCGAGCGCGTCGTTTAACGTCGCCGATTTTTCATCGCCGGCGCCCTCGAGCATGCGCTGCGAACCCTTGAGGTAATTGGAAATAGCCGCCAGCGGCTGGTTGAGTTCGTGCGCCAGCGTCGAGGCCATCTCGCCCATCGCCGTCAGCCGCGAAATGTGCACCAGCTCCGACTGCAATTCCTGCAGGCGCGCCTCGGTCTGTTGCCGCTCGGTCAGATCGCGGATGAAGCCAGTGAAATAACGCTGCGTGCCGGATTTCATTTCACCGACCGCCAGTTCCATCGGAAAGGTCGAGCCGTTCATGCGCTTGCCGACGACGACGCGGCCGATGCCGATAATGCGGCGTTCGCCAGTGGACATATAGCGGTGCAGGTATCCATCGTGGTGTTCGCGATAGGGCTCGGGCATCAAAATTCTGACGTTCTGCCCGATCGCCTTGCTGGCCGGACAGCCGAAAAGCCGCTCGGCGGCCGAACTGAATGATTGAATGACGCCGCGCTCGTCGATGACGATCATCGCTTCCGGCACGGTATCGAGAATCGATTGCAGATGCGCTTCGCGCGCCAGCGCATTGCGGGTCATGATTTTGGCACGCACCTGACCCCGGTGCACCAGTTCGCCACCCCAGGAAACGCCGATGGCCAGCACCAGGAAAGCGGCGCCGCTGACGATGGCGACGGTCGAGAAGCCGGCCAGTTCGGGCATGAGCGCGTAGGCGGCGACAAGGCCGATGGCGGTCGCCAGCAGACCGGGTCCGAGACCGCCAAAGCCAGCGGCGATCAGCACCGGCGGAAGGAAATAGAGAAACAGCGAATCTGTATGCAGAATCGGCAGCAGCAGCGCCCGCACCGCCAGAGCCAGCGCCACGGCGATTGGCGCCGCGCCGTAGCGCCAGATGTGCCGGCATTCGTCCCGGGCAAAAACATTCGATGAATCAACAGTATATGGCATGCATCCAAACGGCGCGGGGCGGCTGGCGGCGGCGCGCGAAGACAGCCGATCCGCCTAGGGGAAACTACCTATGGTGATTATCTGAATTTCGACGGCCTGGCACCAGCGGTATCGATGATCACCGAATTCATCGAGGGCCAAGCGTCATGCACACCCAGTCCCTGACCCACCGGAATTCCTACCCTCTGCCGTCCCCTCGCGCGGCACGGAACGTTCCGCCGCCCGCCTTGCTTGGCGAATCGATCGAGTTGATGGGCGCGGCGATGCCATTTGCCCGCAACGGCGAAATCTACGGCGAAAACGAGCCGGCCGAATATCTCTACAAGGTCATCAGCGGCGCGGTGCGCACTTACAAGGTGCTGAACGACGGACGCCGCCAGATCGGCGCTTTCTATCTGCCGGGCGATATTTTCGGTCTCGAAATCGGCGAGGTGCATTCATTCTCGGCCGAGGCGATCGTCGAATGCAAGGTGATGCTGATCAAGCGCAGCAGCGTGGTCGCGCTCGCCGGACGCAGCCATGACGTCGCCAACCAGCTCTGGACCATG
>CAITJJ010000252.1 GCA_903892675.1 uncultured Hyphomicrobiales bacterium
GTCGCCAAAGACACGATCGAGACGCCGGACCAGGTGGCGCAGGTCATCGCCGACGTGATGAAGTATGTGCCGAAGGAGCGCATCGTCTGCGGCACCAATTGCGGCATGGCGCCGATGCACCGCGATATTGCCGAGGCCAAGCTGGTCGCGCTCGGCGCCGGGGCGAAACTGGCAAGGCAGAAATTCGGGTAAGACACAGGGCGCTCTTGATCCAGATCAAGGCAGTCGGGCCCGTCTGATATATTCATTTCTCCATATGTGATTGCAACCGGTACCCCGGGAGGGCGATCGCTCAGGAGAACTCGCCATGCTCACGCAAAAAGCCTGGTCGCCCTATATCGCCGGCATCGTCATCGGCCTCTTGCAAATCCCGGCCTTCCTGATCATCGAAACCGCGCTCGGTGCGTCGTCATCTTATGTCACGGTCGGCGGCCTGATCGCGTCCTGGTTCGATCCGGCGCTCCTGAAAATCGGCTACGTCGCCCGCCACGTCGCCATCAACGCCAAGAACTGGTGGCAGGTGGCCCTCGTCGCCGGTGTCGCACTCGGCGCATTGCTCTCGATGACATTGTCCGGCGCACGCCGCCGATCCATCTCGCCGATCTGGCAACGCGCGCTCGGCTCGGCTTCGCCGGCTAAACGCTATGCCGTCGCCTTCTTCGGCGGCTTCATCATGCTGTTCGGCGCGCGCATCGCCGACGGCTGCACCAGTGGCCACGGCATCTCGGGCATGGCGCAACTCGCCGTCGGCTCGACCGTCGCGGTCGCCGCCATGTTCCTCGGCGGTATCGCCACCGCCACCCTCGTTCTGCGCCGCATCTGATAGCCGGCAACAGGAGACTTCAAATGTCCGTCACCCTCGCCATTGCCGTCGGATTGCTCATGGGCGTCGTGTTCGGCTTCGCACTTGAGAAGTCGCGCGTGTTCGAGCCCGGCATCATTGTAGGCCAGATGCAGCTGCGCAATTTCATCATGCTCAAGGTGTTTCTCGCCGCGGTCGCAACCGGCGCTGTAGTCCTCGCCGCGCTCAACGGATTCGGCTATGTGAAGCTTGCGCCGAAGGCCGCGCTGTACGGCGCCGACATTGTCGGCGGCCTGATCCTCGGCGCTGGCATCGCGCTCGCCGGCGCCTGCCCCGGCACGACCTTGGCGCAGATCGGCGCTGGTTACCGTGATGCGCTGTTTACGCTGGTCGGCGGTTTGTTTGGCGCAGTCGCGTATTCGTACGCCGAGCCGGCGCTGAGCAAGACCTTCCTTGGTCAGGGCGGCGGTAAGCTGATCTTCAGCGATCTTGCCGGCATTCCCTACTGGGCCGGCGCGCTCATCCTTGCCGGAACAATCGTCGTCATCCTCGTCGCCCTCGAATCGTGGCGGCCATGGCGGCCCGAATTGGGCAACGATTTCGATGGCGACATCGCATCGACGCCGTCGGTATCTGCGAAAATTCACATCGTCCCCGCCGAATAACCAGGAGAGTGCCATGACTGCCAATGTCGGAACCATCGACCGGATCGCCCGCGTCATCATCGGGATCGCGCTGATCGCTTTCGCGCTCGGCTTCATCGCGCCGGGCACTTCATGGGCTTGGGTCGGCTGGATCGGCGTCGTGCCGCTCTTGACCGCCGCGCTCGGCAATTGCCCGGCCTACAGCGTCGTCGGCTGTTCGACGAAATAGCTTTGGGAGCCCCCCGCGTCGTCCTGACTTGTCCACCGCAAGGCGGACACGCAGGATAACGCTGGGGGGTCGCATTCCGTCCGAACTCGCCTATCTAAGAGCCGCAACCAAAGGCGAGCCGTGACCGACCATTCAAGCCACCACCACGCCCCTTCCGGAATTCTGGAAAAAGCCGGCGCTATTGACCCTGTCTGCGGCATGACGGTCGATCCGCATAACGCCAAGCACCAGACGTCGCATCACGGCCATCCGTATTATTTCTGCTCGGCCGGCTGCAAAACGAAATTCATCGCCGATCCGGCGAAATATCTCGGCGAACGCGAACCCGAGCCGGTGATCGAGGGTGCGATTTACACCTGCCCGATGCACCCCGAGATCAGACAGCAAGGCCCCGGCGCCTGCCCGATCTGCGGCATGGCGCTGGAGCCGGAGATCGCCACCGCCGAGCAAGGCCCCAATCCCGAACTCGCCGACATGACGCGGCGCTTCTGGGCCGCGCTGGTGCTGACGCTGCCGGTGTTCACGCTGGAAATGGGCGCGCACGTTTTCGGCGGACATGGTTGGGTTGACGCGAAACTGTCGAGCTACATCCAGTTCGCCTTCTCGACGCCAGTGGTGCTGTGGGCGGGCTGGCCGTTCTTCGTGCGCGGTTATCAGTCGCTGATCACGCGCAATCTCAACATGTTCACATTGATCGCCATGGGCACCGGCGTCGCTTACGTCTACAGCCTCTTCGCCACTTTTGCGCCCGGCATTTTCCCGCACGCCTTTCGCGGTCACGACGGCCAGCCCGCGGTCTATTTCGAGGCCGCCGCGGTCATCACTGTTTTGGTTCTCGTCGGCCAGGTGCTGGAGCTGCGCGCGCGCGATGCCACCTCCGGTGCGATCAAGGCCCTGCTCAATCTGGCGCCGAAGACCGCGCGCCGCGTCACCGCCGATGGCGGCGACGAGGAAGTGCCGCTTGACGCGGTCCATGTCGGCGACAGTTTGCGCGTGCGGCCGGGCGACAAGGTGCCGGTTGACGGCGTTGTGCTGGAAGGCCGCTCCTCACTCGATGAATCGATGGTGACCGGCGAATCGATGCCCGTCACCAAGGAGAAGGACGCGCGCGTCATCGGCGGCACACTCAATACCTCCGGCAGTTTCGTCATGCGCGCCGACAAGGTCGGCCGCGACACGCTGCTGTCGCAGATCGTGCAAATGGTGGCGACCGCCCAGCGCTCGCGCGCGCCGATCCAGCGTCTCGCCGATAAAGTCGCGGGATGGTTCGTGCCGGCGGTCATCGCCGTTGCGCTCATCGCCTTTGCCGCCTGGGCGACGTTCGGCCCGGAGCCGCGCTTCGCCTTCGGTCTGGTCGCCGCCGTCAGCGTCCTCATCATCGCCTGCCCCTGCGCGCTCGGCCTCGCCACGCCGATGTCGATCATGGTCGGCGTCGGCCGTGGCGCCGAAGCCGGCATCCTGATCAAGAACGCCGAAGCGCTCGAGCGCATGGAGAGCATCGACACCGTCGTCATCGACAAGACCGGCACGCTGACCGAAGGCAAACCCAAGGTCGTCGCCGTGCTGCCGGCGGATGGCTATACCGAGGACGACGTGCTGCGCATCGCGGCCAGCGTCGAGCGCGGCAGCGAGCATCCGCTGGCGGCTGCCATTGCCAAAGCCGCCGCCGAACGCCAGTTGGAGCTGGCCCCGGTGCGCGGCTTCGATTCACCCGCCGGCAAGGGCGTCATCGGCATGGTCGCGGGCAAAAACGGAAATTTGCGCATCGCGCTCGGCTCGGCGAAATTTCTTGCTGAACTGAGCATCGACACCGCAGCCCTGCATGATGCAGCCGAAGCGCAGCGCAATGAGGGCGCCACCGCGATTTTCCTCGCCGTCAACGGCAAGGCCGCCGGCATCCTCGCCATCGCCGACCCGATCAAAGCAACGACGCCCGCGGCACTTAAGGCTCTCGCCGACGCCGGCATCCGCGTCGTCATGCTGACCGGCGACAACCGCACCACCGCGATGGCCGTCGCCAGACGCCTCGGCATTACCGAGGTCGAAGCCGACGTGCTGCCCGATCAGAAGAGCGCGGTGATCGAAAGATTGACGCGCGAGGGCCGTATCGTCGCCATGGCCGGCGACGGCGTCAACGACGCGCCGGCGCTGGCGGCGGCGCAGGTCGGCATCGCCATGGGCACCGGCTCCGACGTCGCCATCGAAAGCGCCGGCATCACCTTATTGCGCGGCGACCTGATGGGAATCGTCAAGGCGCGCGCATTGTCGGCCGCCGTGATGGGCAACATCCGGCAGAATCTGTTCTTCGCCTTCATTTATAATTCCGCCGGCGTGCCAATTGCCGCCGGCGTGCTCTATCCGGTTTTCGGACTGCTGCTGTCGCCAATCTTCGCGGCGGCGGCGATGGCGCTGTCGTCGGTCAGCGTCGTCGGCAACGCTTTGCGACTGCGCGCGCTGAAGCTCTAGGAGATACGATGGGTCATTGTTTGCCGGCAATTCTTTTTTGTTCGCTCGCCGCCACCGGCGCCCACGCGGCCGAGTGGCGCGTGCAGCGTATCGCCGCGCCGGCGCGGGTCACCGCGATTGAGACCGTCAACGGTCAGGCGCGCGTCAATGCCGGCGGCCTCTGGTACAGGATCGAAACGAGCAAAAGCGGCGCCGCGCTTCACTTCGTCGACGCCGCGCCTCAAGCCGACTTGCCCAAAGCCGACTTGCCGGACGGCGCATTGCCGGACGGCCGTATCGCCACCGGCACGCGTGACATTGCCCGCGCCTGGCTGGCCGAGCCGACCGGCCGCTACGACCACGGCATTCTCGGCGACAAGATCGAAGCCGGCAGTCTGGTGATCGAGACGCGCGACGGCAAGCGCCACACTGTCCGGCTGAAGGACGACGCGGTGTTTGAAGATCTCCAGCCCCGGCTCGCCGATCTCGACGGCAATGGCCACGACGACATCGTCGTGGTCAAATCCTATCTCAAGCAAGGCTCCGCCCTGGCGATTGTCGCGTTGCGTCAGGGAATTTACGAGATCGTCGCCGAGACGCCGCCTTTGGGCGGTCCGCATCGCTGGCTCAATCCCGCTGGCATCGGCGACTTCAATGGCGACAAGAAGATCGACATCGCGCTGGTGCGCCAGCCGCATGTGATCGGCGAACTCGAATTGTGGACCTGGAACCATGCCGGCGACGGACGTTTGCGCAAAAGCGCAACCCTGCCCGGCGTCAGCAATCACATCGCCGGCACGCGCGCGCTGGACATGAGCGCCGTCGCCGATTTCGACGGCGACGGCATCCTCGATATCGCATTGCCGTCGCTCGACCGCGGCCGCATGCGCATTGTTGCCTTTGCGCCGGCGGCGCGCGACATCGCCAATGTGATATTGCCGGCCAAAGCCACGACCAATGTCGCCCTCGTCGCGCCGAAATCAGCGCCGCCCATCATTGCCGTCGGTCTGAGCGACGGCACGTTGGCGCTGATCCGGCGCGACTAGGCGAAAGATCGCAAATCAGCTCAACGAGCCGGCGCTAATAGACCGCCAGATATTTCAGCAGCGACAGCACGCCGATGATGATGACGACGATGCGCACGATCTGCTTGGCGCGGCCGTCGATCGGAAGCATGTTGACGAGATAGAGGACCAGAATAACAATAAGAAACGTTATCAGCGCGCTTATCAAAAGACTCATGGCAGCCCCCTTTGGTTCACACCCGAACGGTGCGATCTTACGCTAATAAGAGGCCAGCGGGCAAAAAGTTCCACTATCCCGGGCCTCAGCGGCGGGCCGGCCGGCCCTTCGGCGGGATCTTTGGCGGGGCCTCCTCGACCTCCGGCGGCGGACAATTCTTGGCGGCGGTCGCCCTGCCCAGTTCGGCGAGTTCGCCGCGCGTCTGCAGATATTCGGCGCGATAGGCCAGGGTCGCGGCGATCGCGCCGCCGGGACCGCTTTCCGCCTTGGCGATCAGCACGACCAGTTCGCCTTCGCGCGTCCGCAACGACGGTTCCAATTCCGCCATTTGCGCGCAGCTATAGAGTTGGTATTTGCCGGGCGAGACCATATAGCTGCCCATGCTGTCATCTGGCGCGCCGTATTGCGTGGCGCAGCCAGCCAGCATTGCGCCGGCAAGCGCGGCCATAGCGACAGCAAACCGGTGTGCGAGGTTAGTCATACGGGCCTTATAATTCTTTTTGCCACAGGTAGTTAGATACAAGCGCATAGTCTTATTCGTTGGACTTCGGCACTACCAAACTTGTTGGCGCGCTAAACGTTGGTGGAAATGACGTTGCCGTATTCCTTCTAACCTTCTCGCGAATTTCGGCAATACCGCATTGCATCTTGGAAGATCTAATCGTCAGTGAAGTCGCTAGCGGCAAAGGCGCGGGCCAAGCGGTTTTAGATTGGATCTATGACCAATGCCTACGACAAGGAATCCACCGGATATTTTTGGAAAGTGGGATTAGAAATCAAATTGCGCATAGCTTTTTCGACAAAAATGGATTTAGGGCGGTATCTTTCGTCATGATGAAGGAAATTAATTAGCTGGCTCGGAATATTCGAAAAGAATGCGGTACAAGCCGTTATTCGTCAATCTGAATTTTGTGGTGCGGGCGGCCGGACTCGAACCGGCACGGAGGTTACCCTCCGAGGGATTTTAAGTCCCATGCGTCTACCATTCCGCCACGCCCGCAAACCTTATCACCCGCCGTCACGGCGGATGATCTCCGGCGCGGCGGCAGGCTAACCTATTTCGCTAATAACGGACCCCAGACCGATTCCCAATCCTTGCCGGATGAATCGGTGACGCGGCCGTCCTTCTCGAAGAACTTGTTCGGAATCTGGAACATGGCGACGAAGATGCCGCCGTTCGGCGACCAGGCGGAATGCCGGCTGCCCGCGGGACGCCAGACGAATTCGCCGGCGCCGACTTCGATGCCTGCATCGGGGCCTTCCTTGTCGACCAGCGAGCCTTCCAGCACATAGGTCTGCTCGATCAGTACATGCTCGTGATCGGGCAATTCGGCGCCCGGGTCCATCTTGAACAGCAGCGTCACCAGCCCGCTCTTGGGATCGAACAGCAGCGTCTTGGTGTGACAGCCGGGAAAGCGCGTCGCCTGCCACGGCACATCCTTGGCGCGCACCACGCGCGAGAGAAGATCGGCGGGTGTTGCATTCGGCACATTGACGTTCATCGGCGTCCTCCCGGCGGTTGCGCAGCCCGTTCAAATATAGCGAACCCCGGCTCAGTTGCCCAACTTAATATCGGCGGCCTTGACGATGGCGCCGAACTTCTCGGTCTCGGTTTCGACGAAGCGGCCGAATTCCTTGACCGACATCGGCTTGGGCACGATGCCCTGCGGCATCAATTTGTCGGCGATTGCCGGGTTGACCAGCGCATTGTTGACGATGTCGTTGAGCCGCTCGACCACCTCCGGCGGCGTGCCGGCGGTCGCGAACATGCCGAACCAGTTGAGCAGCTCGTATTGCGCCAGGCCCGGCGCGCCTTCGCTCAACGGCGCGACGTCGGGCAGTTGCGGCATACGCTCCTTCGAGGTCACCGCCACCGCGCGGATCTTGCCGGACTGGATTAGCGGCAGCGCCGCCGCCAAGCTCGAAAAGCTCATGGTTACCGCGCCGGTCGCCACATCGGTCACCGCCGGCGCCGAGCCGCGATAGGGCACATGCAGCACATTGGTGCCGGCCATGGAATTCATCAACTCGCCGGCCAATTGCTGCGGATTGCCGACGCCGGACGAGGAGAACGACAATTTGCCGGCATTGGCCTTGGCGTAGGCGATCAGTTCCTTCGGATTGCGCACCGGCGTGCCTTCGGCGACGACGACGACGCATGGCACGATGCCGATCAGCGCCACCGGCACCAGTTCGCGGCGCGGGTCGTAGGCCATTTTCTCCTTGAACAGATGCTGGTTGATCGCCACCTCGCCGGAAGCGGCCATCAGCAAGGTGTAGCCGTCGGGCGGAGCCTTCGCCACAGCGCCGGCGGCAAGCATGGCGGAAGCGCCGGTGCGGTTCTCGACGATGATGGTCTGTCCGCCGAGCGCCTGCTTCATCGGCTCGCCGAGAAGCCGCGCGACAATGTCGACGCCGCCGCCGGCGGCGTAGCCGACGATGATGCGGATCGGATGGTCGGGATAGGCGGGCGCCACGGTCTGCGCCAAAGCCGGGCTCATCGCGCCGGCGGCGGCCACGCTCGCGGCGGTGGCCAAAAGGCTGCGTCGGGTCAGCATAGGATTCTCCCTTATATTATTCTTTATTCGTTCAAAGCAGTCGATTCAGTCGCCGCCGGCGCGGATCGGCGGCACAAAGGCAAGTCCGGTATCCCACGGGAAATAGATCCAGGTGTCCTGCGACACTTCGGTGATGAAGGTGTCGACCAAAGGCCGGCCCATCGGCTTGGCGTAAACGGTGGCGAAATGCGCCGCCGGCAAGATCTCGCGCACCACGCGCGCCGTTTTGCCGGTGTCGACGAGGTCATCGACGATGAGAACGCCCTTGCCGGCCGCGCGCATCGAGGTCACTTCGTGCCCGATGCCCTTCATCACCTGGATCTCGCCCTGGTTCTTGTAGTTCATGTAGCTGGCGATGCAGATCGTCTCGATGATGCGCACGTTGAGTTCGCGCGCCACGATTGCCGCCGGCACCAGCCCGCCGCGGGTGATGCAGACGATCGCCTCGAAGGGACCCGCCTCATGCAGCCGCCAGGTCAGCGCCCGGGTGTCGCGGTGGAATTGATCCCACGAGACGGGGAACATCTTTTCCGGGCGGGGCGCGTTGTCAGTCGGGGCGGATGCCATAAGTGAACCTTCTCTAAAATCAAATTTAGCTTGCGAGCTGCGCCTTGACCTTGGCGAGCATCGCCTCGACCGCGGCGCGAACTTCGGCGAGCCGCGCCGCGTCGCGCGAGCGCACGACGATATTGGTGTTCGGCCCAAGCTTGTCGTCCTGGAACGGATAGCTGCCGATGATCGCGTCGGGAAACGCTTTCGCCACCGCGCCGAGTTCGGTGCCGATATCGCCTTCCTTGGCGTCGGCGCGAATGGAGTCCGACAGCATCTTGACGCCGGTCTTCAATTTCGGCGCCACCTCGTCGAGCATCGCCTGCATGATCGACGGCACGCCGGCCATGGTGATGACATTGCCGATCCAGAAGCCGGGCGCGCCCGACACCTTGTTGTAGATCAACGCCGCGCCATTCGGGATGCGCGTCATGCGCATGCGCGCTTCGTTCAACTCGCCGCCCATTTTGGCGACGCGCTCTTTCATGATCGCCACCGCCTCGGGGTGATAGTCGATCGAGACGCCGAAAGCCTTGGCGATGCAGTCGGCGGTGATGTCGTCATGCGTCGGGCCGATGCCGCCGGTGGTAAACACATAAGTGTAGCGTGCGCGTAGCGCGTTGAGTGCGGCGGCGACTTCCGGCTCGTCGTCGGAAACGACGCGCACTTCCTTCACGTCGATGCCGATCGCCGTCATGTATTCGGCGATGTAGCCGATGTTCTTGTCCTTGGTCCGCCCCGACAGGATTTCATCGCCGATCACAAGAATAGCCGCGGTGACGATCTCAACTGTCATTAGTCTGCTCACGGTCGGCTGACGCGAAGGGAAACAGCGGAATTGGCCGGCGATTGGCCAGGGCCAAGACGTAGCGTGCCCGGGCAGGCCGCTCAAGGCGGCGGCAGCCTTGCGTCCCCCGTCTCTTGTTGCGGCTTTAGCCAATCGCCCATAAATTAGGCAGACAGGTTCCAAGGCGTCTCCCGGGAGCCGGTAAATACGTGTTTTTCCTGACGTTTTTTTGGCCCGGAGCTTGCTAATAAGGGGACGTGATGGCGCGCCACCCCTACCCTGTCGGCCAGTTTAGGCACAAAGTCGGGGCTGGCGCGTTCAAGAGTGCTGCTGGGGGATTTCGGGAATGGCTGCCGCCTTCGATGAGATGAAGGGTCACGAGGGTGACCAGGTGCGGCCGGCCTATGGCGAGCTGGCGCAATGGCTCAAGGAAGTGCCGCCCGACGTTCTCGACTACCGCCGCCGCGAGGCCGAACTTATTTTCCGCCGCATCGGCATCACCTTCGCCGTTTACGGCGAGGCCGACGCCACCGAGCGCCTGATCCCGTTCGACGTCATCCCGCGCATCATGGCGGCTTCCGAATGGAAGTTCCTGGAGAAGGGCCTGACCCAGCGCGTCAACGCGCTCAATTTGTTCATCAAGGATGTCTATGGCGCGCGCGAAATCCTGCGCGCCGGAATCATTCCGGAAGATCTGGTGTTTCGTAATCCGGCATTTCGCCCGGAGATGAACGGCCAGCGCGTGCCGCACGACATCTATGTCCACATCGCCGGCATCGACATCATTCGCGTCGATGCCGACACCTTTTATGTCCTTGAAGACAATGCGCGCACGCCCTCCGGCGTTTCCTACATGCTGGAGAACCGCGAAATCATGATGCGGCTGTTTCCGGAA
>CAITJJ010000253.1 GCA_903892675.1 uncultured Hyphomicrobiales bacterium
CCGAAGATCAGCGGATCGCCGCCCTTGAGCCGCACCACGCGCTTGCCTTGGTTAGCGAGCGAGACCATCAGGTCGTTTATGTCGCTTTGCTTGCAGGACGGGCCGAAGCCGGTCTTGCCGACCAGCATCTTGCGCGCTTCGCGGCGCGCGAAGTCCAGCACGTCGCGCGACACCAGATCGTCGAACAAGATGACATCGGCCGCTTGCAGCGCGCGCACGGCGCGCAAGGTCAGCAATTCCGGATCGCCGGGACCGGCGCCGACCAAAGTCACCGAGCCGGTTTCGACGGCGTTGCCCAGACCCTTCACCTCGGCGATGAAGCGGGCGAAATCGTCTTGCGTCGGCGCGCTCTCCGGATTTTTTACCGCATGCGCGGTGAACACCTGCCAGAACTTGCGGCGGCCGGAGAAAGAGAGGCCGGAGAGTTTGACCGCGCTGCGCCACTTGGCGGCGGCGGCGGCCCAATGGGCAAAGCCGTTCGGCAGCAGCGCCTCGAGTTTGGCGCGGATGGCTTGCGCGAACACCGGCGCGGCGCCGTCGGTCGAAATGCCGATGACCAAAGGCGAGCGGTTGACGATGGCGCCGAAGGAAAAATCGCAGAACGCCGGCTTGTCGATCACATTGACCGGGACGCCCCAGACGCGCGCGGTCTCCGAGAAATTGGCCGCGTCGTCGTCGTTCTCAAAACTGCCGACGGCCATCGCCGCGCCGGCGAAATCGTTCGCGCACCAGCCGCGCGGGATCAGCGAAATAGCACCGCCCGGCGCGTCCTGCGCCATCGCCCGCATCTCGTCGGAAATATCCTCAGCATAGACGTCGACGCGCGCGCCGGCCGCCGATAGGAGTTCTGCTTTCCATGCCGCCGCCGCGCTGCCGCCGGCCAGCACGACCCGCCGCCCTTCAAGAGCGATGAAGACAGGCAGACGCGCCAGCTTCGCCATTCTGTCCGCGCGCGCTTCAAGCGGTTTGCGTGACTTTTCCATTGGCGACAATCCTTTTGAGTTCCGGCAAACAAGAGCCGCAATTGGTGCCTGCGCGCAAAGCCTTGCCGATCTCCTCGACATTGCCGGCGACGCCGTCGGCAAGCGCGGTGCGAATGACATTGAGGCCGACGCCGAAGCAGGCGCAGATGACGGGTCCGGGATCGGCCAGCCCATCGGTCGATTTGCCCGACAGGATGGCGCGGCGTTGCGCGTCGCCCATGCTTTCGGATTCAAACAACAGCTTGACCGCATCCCATTGCGGCGCAGCTCCCGCCGGCCCGATGAACAGGCAGCCAACCAGCCGGCCGTCGACAAAGGCCGCCATGCGATAGGAGCCGCGCGGCTCGTCGACATATTCGGTGATCTCGGCGGTCGCGCCGAACACTTCAGCCGCGTGCTTGCGCCACAGCGACGGCGCATCGTTGCTGGCGAGCATGGCTCCTTCGCCGCCATTGACGGTAGCGCGTGCCCACCAGGTTTCCGCCGGCAAGGTCACCCGGGCCCGCGACAGGACGAAGCCGCGATATTGAAACGCGACCGGCGCAATAGCGACCGGTGTCGCCTTGGCTTCCGGCTGGCCAGAAAACGGATCGGTCGCCGGCGTCACCATTTCGCCGATGCGGGCCGAAGAGGCGGTCTCATTGCTCCAGTGGATCGGCGCAAAGAGAGAACCGCGCAACTGGCCATCGCTGACAGATACCTTGAGCACGCAGGCGCCATAGGGCGTTGTCACGCGGGCAAAACCGCCATGATGCAGGCCGGCGCTTTGCGCGTCTTCAGGATGCACCTCGACGAAGGGCTCAGCCAGATGCGCGCCAAGGCGCGGGCTTAAGCCCGTGCGGGTCATGGTATGCCACTGGTCGCGGATGCGGCCGGTATTGAGCCGCAGCGGAAATTCCGGCGACAGATCGGCCTGTGGCCGTGGCCTTTCCGGCGCGATCATCTTCGCCTTGCCGTCCGGCGTGTAGAATTTGCCATTGGCGAAGAAACGCGTGTCAGCCTTCGCAATGCCCATGCGCGCCGGCCACTGCACCGGGTCGAGCGCGTTGAATTCGTCCTCGTCGAGCTTGGCAAGCGCTCCGATGTCGAAATCGCGGCCGCCGTCGTTCTCGAAAGCCGAGAGTTCGGCGTGCTCGCGAAAAATATCGGCGGGCGAGCTGAATTTGAAAGCCTCGGCATGACCCATGCGGTGCGCCACTTGCGAGACGATCCACCAGTCGGGTCTGGCTTCGCCCGGCGTGGCAAGGAACGGCCTTTGCCGGGATATGCGCCGCTCCGAATTGGTGACGGTGCCGTCCTTTTCGCCCCAGGCCGCCGCCGGCAAAAGGATATGCGCCAAGGTCGCAGTCTTGGCGGTGATCGTGTCATTGCTGGCGACATTGTCGGAAATCACCAGCAGGTCGAGCTTGGCCAAAGCCTCGCGCACGCGGCCTGCGTGCGGCAGCGACACGGCCGGGTTGGTCGCCATCACCCATAGCGCCTTGATTTCGCCGCGGCCGATGGCGTCGAACATCTGCACGGCCTTGAGGCCTTCGCGCTGCGCCATGTTTGAAGCGCGCCAGAAGCGGCCGACGCGATCGATGTCGCCGGGAGTGAAATTCATGTGCGCTGCGAGTTGGTTGGCAAGGCCGCCCACTTCGCGGCCACCCATCGCATTCGGCTGGCCGGTGAGCGAAAACGGCCCCGTACCGGGCTTGCCGATGCGGCCGGTGGCGAGATGACAATTGATGATCGCCGTCACCTTGTCGGTGCCCTGCGACGACTGGTTCACGCCTTGCGAGAAGCAGGTGACGGTTTTCGGGGTCGCGGTGAATAGCGAAAAAAATTGCACGACATCGGCCGGCGCCAGCCCGGTGGCATTGGCCGTCGCCATGACATCCGGCGCGATTTCGCGCGCGCGCGCCAGCGCTTCCGGCAAGCCGGTCGTATGCGCATCGATGTATTCGTAGTCCATCGCCAATGTGTCGGCGAGATGCACAAGCAGGCCGCAGAACAAAGCACTGTCCATGCCCGGAGCAACGGGAAGAAACAGATCGGCTTCTTCCGCCGTCGCAGTACGGCGCGGGTCGATAACGATCAACTTGGCACCGCGCTCGCGCTTGTTGGCGATCATGCGCTGGTAAAGCACCGGGTGACACCACGCGGCATTAGACCCGACAAGAATAATGAGATCGGCGCTGTCGAGATCGGCATACGTACCGGGTACGGTATCGGCGCCAAACGCCCTGCGATGACCGGCGACCGACGAGGCCATGCATAGCCGGGAGTTGGTATCGACATTGCCCGAGCCGATGAAGCCTTTCATCAGCTTGTTGGCGACGTAATAATCCTCGGTCAGCAATTGGCCGGACAAATAGAAGGCCACCGAGTCAGGTCCGTGCCGGGCGATGGTTTTGGCAAAGCCATCGGCCACAGCGTCGAGCGCCCGATCCCAGCCTGTACGGATCATCGTGTCGCCGTCGCGCAGCATCGGATGCAGCAGCCTAGTGCTTAAGCCCAGCGTCTCGCCGAGCGCCGAGCCTTTCGAGCACAGCCGTCCGAAATTCGCCGGATGCTCCGGATCGCCGGCAATCACCGCGCCGCCGCGTCCGTCCGGCTTGGCCAGCACACCGCAGCCGACACCGCAATAAGGGCACGTCGTGCGCACGGTCGGCGGATGCTGCGCGGGCGCGTTCATCAGTACACGTCCTGCTGATAACGGCCTTTTTTCTTCAGCTCCGTAACGAAGGCGCTGGCCTCCTCGGGACTGCGGGCGCCGTGCTGCGCGACGATATCGACCAGCGCCAGCTCGACATCCTTGGCCATGCGCTTGGCGTCGCCACAGACATAAATGTGCGCGCCTTCGGCAATCCATTCCCACAGGTCGCGGCCGGAATCGCGCATGCGTTCCTGGACATATATTTTCTGATCGCCGTCGCGCGACCATGCCAGCGTCAAGCGCGAGAGGTGGCCGGAAGAGCGCATGACATTGATTTCATCATAATAGAAGAAGTCGCAATCCTAACGCTGGTGGCCGAAAAACAGCCAGTTGCGGCCGGACGCGCGGACGGCCAGACGCTCGTGCAAAAAGGCACGGAACGGCGCGATCCCGGTGCCGGGGCCGATCATGATGACCGGCACATTCGGATCGGCCGGCAGGCCAAAAGCATGCGCCTTCTGGACATAGGCCTTGAGGACGACGCCCGGCTCGATACGTTCGGCCAGCATGGTCGAGCAGACGCCGAGCCGCTGCCGGTCCCTGATTTTGTAACGCACGGTATCGACGGTCAGCGTCACCTGTCCCGGCACCGTCTTCGGTGAAGACGAAATGGAGTAGAGACGCGGCTGGAGCGGGTCGAGCGCCTCGATGAAGGCTTCGGGGTCGGGACGAATGCCGGGAAATTTCTCGATGGCGGCCAGGACGTCCAGCTCCGCTGCGTCGCCGTCCGGATCCTCGCCGGTCGATAGCGCCCGCGCCTTTTGTCGCCGCCCGCCGCCGGTGATGTAGGAGAACAGCTGGAACAGCATGTCCGGCGCCGGCGACAGCGACACGCCATCGATCAGCACCTCGCGCAAGGTGCGATTGCCGATCGGAAAATCCGCCGGCGCGCCAAGCGCCTTGATCACCGCATCGGCGAGCGCCGGATCGTTTTGCGGAAACAAGCCGAATGCGTCGCCGACCGTGTACTCAATGCCGGAACCGTTCAGATCAAAAACGACATGCCAGGTTTCCTTTTCCGAGCCTGGCTTGTTGAGCAACTTGCGCGAGATCACTTTGGCAAAGCTTGGACTGTCCCGCGACGAGCCGGGCGCGCCGGCGGGCGTCGCCGCCGTCGTGGCGGCAGCGACGGCCGACGTAACCGTCTTTGGCGCATTTTTAAGTTCCTCGGCCAGCGCCTTGACCATGCGCGCGGTTTCCTTGCCGCCGGGCACGCAAAGATTCAGCCGCTCCTCGGCGCCGGAGACGATGGCGCCGGAGTAATTCTTGCAGTCATAGCCGCACTGGCCGCAATCCTGCTGCGCCATCGCCGCCATCAACTTCCAGCGCAGCGGTTTACCGTCCGCCAGCTTCATGCGTTCAGCGATCGGCAACGTCTGGTCATGCCATGGCGCGCCGCCGTCATCGTCCTCGGCATTCGCACCGCCCGGCGCGCCCAAACGACCATTGAGCAAGGCTGCCGCCTGATCGCCTGTCAGCGCCGTCACGCCAGAATTGTCGAGCGATATCAGTCCGGCGAAAAAGCCGTTGAGCCAGGTGCGCTGCTCCTCGGAAAAGGGCGCGGTTTCCGGCACCAGCGACGGGATCGGCGCAGGTACGTTCTTGGTCATTCGCTTAGCCCCGCGTCGAACATGACCTTAAGCGCGTCGACGTCGTGGCGGCGCGAGAAAGTCAGGAACGTTTCGTCGGACGCTGCGCGGTGCGCCATATAGCCCTTCAACATGCGCTCGATGGTGCGCGGCACATCTGGCGCCTTGATGTCGCGATAGAGATCGCGGGCGATACCAGCCTCCGTGCCGAAGCCGCCGCCGACCAGAACGTGATAGCCCTCGACCGCCTCCGCGTCCTCGCCGATATCGACCTTGCAGGCGATCAGGCCGATATCTCCGATGTAATGCTGCGCGCAGGAATGATGGCAGCCGGTGAGATGAATATTGACCGGCGAGTCGAGCGCAACGCGCGGCTCGCACCAGGCGGCGATGTCCTCGGCGGTCTCCTTGGTGTGCGCGGCGGCAAAGCGGCAGCCGGTGGCACCGGTGCAGGCGATCAGCCCGGCGCGCAGCGGCGAAGCTTGCGTCGTCAGCCCGAGCGCCTCGATGGCGGCGACCGCCAGCGCCACCTTGTCGTCGGCGACACCGGAAATCAGCAGGTTCTGCCAGACGGTCAGGCGAATATCGCCGTCGCCCAAATCCTGCGCGATCCTGGCGAGTCCGCGCATCTGCTCGGTTGTGATGCGCGCCACCGGAAAGACGACGCCGATCCAGTTCAAGCCCGCCTGCTTCTGCGGGTGCACGCCGATATGCGCCGAGCGATCATAGACGGGACGCGGCGCGACAGCGTCTGCCGGCACCGATACCAGTCTGCGGCCCAGCTTCTCCTCGACATGCGCCAGAAATTTCTCGAAGCCGAAGGCGTCGAGCACATATTTCAGCCGCGCCTTGTTGCGGTCGGTGCGGTCGCCATGTTCGATATAAACGCGCACGATGGCGTCGGCGACCTGCGTCGCCTCTTCCGGCTTGACGATGACGCCGGTGTCGCGGGCAAAATCGCGGTGGCCGGTGATGCCGCCGAGCGCCAGGCGAAACCAGATGCCCGGCTCGGCGCCAAAGCCTTCTTTCACTTCGACCGCCTGGAAGCCTATGTCGTTGGTGTCTTCAAGAACCGGAATCCGGCCGGCGCCGTCGAACCCGACATTGAACTTGCGCGGCAGGCCATACAGCGCCCGCTCGTTGAAAATGTGGTGATGCCACTCGCGCGCATAGGGTCGTGTATCAAGCAGTTCCTGCGGATCGATGCCGGCGGTCGGCGTGCCGGTGACGTTACGGATATTATCGGCGCCGGAGCCGCGCGAAGCCAACCCGAGGTCCATGATGCCTTCGACCACCGCCACCGCGTTCTTCGGCTCGATTTCGCGAATTTGCAGATTGGCGCGCGTGGTGACGTGCGAGTATTTGCCGGCATATTTATCAGCGAGATCGGCCAACCCTGCTAACTGCCAATGCGTCAGGATGCCGTTAGCGATGCGCAGGCGGCACATGTAGGAAGTCTGCGTCGGCGCGACATAAAACAACCCGTAATAGCGCCAGCGGAAATTGTCGGCCGCCTTAGGCGCATCGTTGTCGCGCGCCTGCTGCTTCAAGCGTGCGTAGGCATCGAACGGATGCTGCTCGCGCTTGATTTTTTCGGCATCGGACAGCTTGCCGCCGGCAGCGATGGTACGGTCCTGCGCCTTGATGTGAATGGCATCAGGTCCGACCGGCTCAGCCCCGCCGACACCCGCCGGTGATTGGCCGCGCGCGGCGCGCGCCGCGGTCAGCCCCGAAGCGAAGCCTTCGAGATAACGTTTCTGGTCCGGGGTGAAGTCGCTCGACATTTACCGTCTCATGCCGCCAACATTTTTGGCTTGGCGCGTTCGGCAAGCGCACGGCCGAAGACGAGATCGTCGCGAATTGCAGCGATCGAAGCGCCGGAACGGATCAGTTCGAGATACCAGAGTCCGTCGGCGGTATCGCCGAACAACACTGCGCCAACGAGGCGGTCGTCGGCGATCACCAGCTTTTTGTAGCTGCCGAGACCGGGATCGCTGAGGACGATATGCTCGGTGCCCGAGGCACCGACGAAATCGCCGGCGGAAAAGACGCTGACGCCGGACACTTTAAGATTGGTGGCGAGGACGCTGCCGCTATAGCGCGCCTTCTCACCGCACAAATGCGCCGCCAGAACGCGCGCCTGTTCATAAGCCGGCTCGACCAGGCCATAGCAAATGCCGTGATGCTCGGCGCACTCGCCAATGGCAAAAATGCCGGCCTTGCTGGTTTGCAGATGATCGTTGACAACGATGCCGCGTCCGACTTCGAGCCCGGCGCCCTGCGCCAGGTCGGCATTGGCGCGAATGCCGGCGGCAACGACGACAAGGTCGCCGGCGATTTCTCGGCCGTCCTTGAGCGCGACCGCTTGCGCGCGCTGCGTCCCCTTGATCGCCGCGGTTTCGGCATTGAGATAGACGGCAATGCCCTTGGCCTCGACTGCGGCTTTCAACAACGCCGAGCCGCGCGCGTCGAGCTGGCGCTCCATCAAACGGTCCATCAGATGAACGACGGAAACCTGCAAGCCCGCTTTTGCCAGGCCATAAGCCGCTTCGAGGCCGAGCAGACCGCCGCCGATCACGACTGCCTTGCGATTACGCAAAGCGGCCTTTTCGATCGAGTCGACATCGCCTAGATCACGAAAGGTCAGCACACCCGGCAAATCCATGCCCGGCACGTTCAGGCGGATCGGCTTTGAGCCGGTGGCCAGCACCAGTTTGTTGAACGGCAGCGTGCCGCCATTGGCGAGTTTGATGCGCCGGACATTGGCGACGATGGCGGTGACGCGCTGGCCATAGATCAGAGACACGCCGTGTGCGCTGTACCAGTCCTGCGATTTAAGTTCGATGTCGCCGCGCGACACTTCGCGCGCCAACACCGACGACAGCAGCACGCGGTTGTAAGCCAGTCGCGGCTCCTCGCCGATCACGGCAATAGCGTAACGGCCGAGCGCGCGCTGGTTGAGTTCCTCAACCAGCCGCATCGTGGCCATTCCATTGCCGATGATGACGAGCGGTTCGCTCATATTGGTGCGCCTGTTCTTTAAAACTACGCCGCTTCCACAAAACGGTGCCGCTCGTAGAGGAACTCGAGCACGCGCTGGCGGCACTTCAGGAAGGCCGGATCGGTGACCAGTTCGAGCCGCTTGCGCGGACGCGCGATCGGTACTGTCAGGATTTCGCCGATCTGCGCCGCCGGTCCGTTGGTCATCATGATGATGCGGTCGGACAAAAGGACGGCTTCATCGACATCGTGGGTGATCATCATCACGGTGTTGCCGAGCTTCTGGTGCAGGCCCATGACGGTGTCCTGCAAATGCGCCCGGGTCAGCGCGTCGAGCGCGCCGAACGGTTCGTCGAGCAGCAGGATCTTCGGCTCCATCGCCAAAGCCCGGGCAAGGCCGACACGTTGCTTCATGCCGCCGGAGATTTCCGATGGACGTTTGTCTTTGGCGTGCGTCATCTGCACCAGATTGAGATTGTGCATCGTCCATTCGTCGCGCTCGGCGCGCGATTTCTTGCCGCCGAACACCTTGTCGACGGCGAGCCTGACGTTGTCGTAGACCGTCAGCCATGGCAGCAGGCTGTGATTCTGAAACACGACAGCGCGATCCGGCCCCGGTTCATTGACGTGCTTTCCTTCGAGAATCACGCCACCGGTCGTCGCTTCCGTCAGGCCGGCGACGATGTTGAGCAGGGTCGACTTGCCGCAGCCGGAATGGCCGATGATCGAGACGTATTCACCCTTCTCAATGTCGAGCGTGATTTCCTTGAGCACGCAGGTTTCAGTGCTGCCGCGGATGAAAATCTTGTCGACATGGTCAATTCTGCAATAGGAGGTCATGGCTTGATCCTTAATTCGCTGAAGTGCCACGGGTGACAATGGAAGCGATGCCGGCGACGATACGATCGAGCAGGAAGCCGACGATGCCGATATAGGCGAGCGCGATGAAGATGTCGGGCAACCGCGACGAATTCCAGGCATCCCAGATGAAGAAACCGATGCCGACGCCGCCGGTCAGCATTTCCGCGGCGACGATGGCAAGCCACGACAGGCCGATGCCGATGCGCAAGCCGGTAAATATATAAGGCGCCGCCGACGGGACCATGATCTTCCAAAAGAACTCGAAATGATTGAGTTGCAGCACCGCGGCGACGTTGCGGTAATCCTGCGGAATGTTGCGGATGCCGACCGCGGTGTTGATGATGATCGGCCACACTGACGTGATGAAGATCACGAAAATCGCCGATGGCTGGCTGTCGCGGAACGCGGCCAGGGAGATCGGCAACCAGGCCAGCGGCGAGATCGTGCGCAGAACCTGGAAGATCGGATCGAGGCCGCGCATCGCCCACACCGATTGACCGACCAAGGTGCCGAGCGCGATGCCGAACAGAGCCGCGAGGCCGTAGCCGATGGCAACACGCTGCAATGAAATCAGAACGCGCCAGCCGAGACCGATGTCCTGCGGGCCGGCGACAAAGAACGGATCGACGATCAGGTCGTAGGCTTCAGTCCAGATCTTGTTCGGCGGCGGCAGCGTGGCGCCCGGGCGCATGCACAGCAGCTGCCATGCCGTCAGCAGCAGGACAATCATCACCAGCGGCGGAATAACCGCCGAAGCGGCGCGGACAAGGCCCGCGCGGATGCGCGTGTTCATTGTCGTTTGCTTGAGCGGCAACGGCACGATCTTGGCAGCCGCAGGCGGCGTCGGGGCCGAGGGAATGCTGGCCGAGATGTCGGATTTGGCCACTGTCATGTTCATCGCTTGAATGCTCCGGTTGAACGAGGAGTTTGGGCCGCCCGCCAAGGGCGGCCCAAAGGCTTCAGTGTGGCGCGCTAGACTTCGATACGCTTGATCGACAGGCTCTTGAGATAAGCCTGCGGATTTTCCGGATCGAAAACCTTGCCGTCGAAGAAAGTTTCCTTGCCGCGTGACGACGAGGCAGGAATATCGGCGGCGGCGACGCCGAGCGCTTTGGCGGCGTCGCGCCACAGGTCTTCGCGGTTGACCTTGTTGACCATCGCCTTGACGTCGGTTGAGGCTTCAAATTTTCCCCAGCGGATGTCTTCGGTGACGAACCAGGCGTCATGGCTCTTGAACGGGTAGGACGCATGGTCCTGCCAGAACTTCATGAACTGCTTGGTGCCTTTCTCAACCCGGCCATTGCCGTAATTGATATCGCCGTTGGCACGGCCGATGATGTCGCTGACCGGTACATTGAACCATTGCCGCTTGCCGACAATTTCCGACATTTCCGCCCGGTTTTCCGGTTTGTCGCACCATTGCTGTGCTTCCTGCACCGCCATGAGAATGGCCTTGGCGGCGTTCGGGTATTTGTCCACCCAGGCGGCGCGCATGCCGAGCGCCTTTTCCGGGTGCTTGGCCCAGACTTCGCCGGTCGAACACGCTGTAAAGCCGATGCCCTGGTTGACTAGCTGTTCGTTCCACGGCTCGCCGACACAGAAGGCGTCCATGTTGCCGACCTTCATGTTCGCCACCATTTGCGGCGGCGGCACGACGATGGTCGACACGTCCTTGTCGGGATCGATACCGGCGGCGGCGAGCCAATAGCGAATCCACAGATCATGGGTGCCGCCGGGGAATGTCATGGCGACTTTCACTTCTTTGCCGGCGGCTTTCTTGGCGGCGAAAGCCGCTTTGAGCGCGGAGGCGTCAGAAGTGACCTTCAAATCCTTGAATTCATTGGAGACCGAAATCGCCTGGGCGTCGAGATTGAGGCGCGCCAGCAAGTACATCGGCGTCGGGACGTTGTTCTGGGTCACCTTGCCGGCGGAGATCAGATACGGCATCGGCGTCAGGATATGCGCGCCATCGATGCCGTTGCTCTCGGAGCCGAGCACCAGATTGTCTCGCGTCGCGCCCCACGATGCCTGCTTGGCAACCTCGACGTCCGGCATGCCGTGTTTGGCAAAAATGCCCTTCTCCTTGGCGATCACCAATGCGGAAGCATCCATCAGGGCGATGTAGCCGAGGATCGCCTTGGTCACTTCCGGACCGGCGGCCTCGGCGACGTGAACGCCGAACGGAAATTGTGTGCCGATCGCGCTCATCAAGGCGGCGGTGCCGGCGCCGGCTTTGAGAAGCGTCCGGCGGCTGATGCCTTTGGAGATTTTGTTGTTCATCATAGGAAGCGTCATCCTTTTCATTCGAGTGCCCCGGTCTTCGTCGGTCGCCGTCAGCGCATAAAAAAAGCCGCAGTCCCGAGGCGCCTGAAATGCGCTCCTCCTCAGGACAGCGGCGTTGCTGGTGGCCCGTCATTGGACCTGATGCGCCGGCTCGAGAGCAGCGCGTCTTGGTCTATCCCTATACAAGCGCCGTGCCAGTTCGCCTGGCGCAGCTAAATATCAATGAATTCAATTGCTTAAATAAAGCTGCCGGCGCGTTGATTAACGCCTTTTAACGCCGGCTTGCTCACAGCGGACGCAGCCTGCGCATTTATTGTGCACTGCAATAAGTCAGCGCACCACCGACAGGCGGGCCCGGCCGGACCGTTTTGCGCGCCAGGCGGCAAGGTGCCCGGCGATATCGGTGGGGACGAAAGCCGGCCCGATGAAGGCGCCGATGCCATCGCCCGGTTCTCCCGGCCCGGCCGGCGGCGAGCCGCCAACCGCGGCGTCGTAGAGGTCCGGCCGAAATACCGCTTGCGCGAGCATCAACGATTCCTCCGACAGCGGCGCCTGGCCCCAGCGCACGATCTGCGCGTAGATCCACGCCGCCTGGATGAGGTCGGGGCGCGCCGCGCCGTTACGGCCAATCATCAGGTAACGGCTTGTCGCGCGCACCTGACCGTCCGGCGCGATCTTCAGATTGCCAGTGAGCGCGCGGCCCACCAGTTCAGGCGTCACGCCCAGCCGGCTGGCGATCGCCGCGGATACTGTCGCAAGATTTTCGGGAGCCTCGGTAAAACTCGCCGCTGCCGCGAGAGCGCGGATGAGCGCGGCCAGCGTTTCGGGGTGATCGGCCGCCCAGCGTTCGCGCACGGCGAAAACTTTCTCGGTCACACGCGACTGGATTTCGCAGCCGAAATGCAGGATGCGGCCGATACCGGCATCGACCGCGACTGAATTCCATGGCGCGCCGACGCAGAAGCCATCGACATGACCGTTGGTGAGACTTTCCACCATATAGGGTGGCGGCAAGACGACGAGGCGCACATCTTCGTCGGGATCGATACCGCCGGCCGCCATCCAGTAACGCAGCTGATAATTGTGATGCGAGAACGGAAACGTCATGCCGAAGGTCAGCGGCTCGGCGTCGCGCGATTTGCGCTCTTCAACCACACGCGCCAGCGCTTGTGCCGAAACCCTGGGATCGGCGACATCGCCCTCGGCGCGGCTCTCCAGTGCCGCAAATAGTCGCGGCGACACCGTGATGGCGTTGCCATTCAGGCCGAGATTGAAGGGCGCAACGATCGGCACCCGGACGTGACCAATACCGAGGCTGGAAGCGACCGCCACCGGCGCCAGAAGATGCGCGGCGTCGAACAGCCCGATATTGAGCTTGTCGCGCACATTCGACCATGACACTTCGCGTACCAGCTCGACATCGAGGTTTTCGGCGGCGGTGAAGCCGAGATCGGCGGCGACAATCAGTGCCGCCGCGTCGACCAACGGAATGTAGCCGATACGAAGTTTGCCGGCGGTCATTTGAACAGCTCCGCTGCGGTCAGTACCGATTGCGCGATGTCGACGATCTTCTTGTTCTCATTCATGGCGGTCTTGCGCATCAGCGCATAGGCTTCTTCTTCGGTGAACTTCTTGGCTTTCATCAGCACGCCCTTGGCGCGATCGATGACCTTGCGTTCGTCGAGTGCGTCCTTGGCCTGGTCGAGTTCGGTTTGCAGGCGATGAAAGGCGTTAAAGCGCGAGATGCAAAGATCGAGAATGCTGGTGATGCGTTCTTTCTTCAGTCCGCCGACGATATAGGCCGAGACGCCGGCATCGACAGCCGCCTGGATCGAAGCGGTATCGCTCTGGTCGACGAACATCGCCACCGGGCGCTTCACCGAGCGACTCATCTGGAACATCTGCTCGAGCATGTCGCGCGAGGGACTTTCCAGATCGATCAGGATGACGTCCGGGTCCATCGCATAGATGCGCACGAGCAGGTTGTGAGTCTCGGCGATCCGCTGAACCTGCGTGAAGCCGGCCTCGCGCAAACCGTCCTCGAGGATGGCGGCGCGGATCGGGCTTTCGTCGACGATGGCGATTTTCAGCGACGAATCGCGCTGCCCGCCCTGCGGCTGAGAGCCGGGGCTTGATGCATCAGAACCCTTGCGCGTTTCGGCCAACTGAAAATCTCCGCCGAACTCATTACGACCGATTGTACCTATTTGTCATGCAAGACCTATTCCATGCTTAAAGAATTGGGCATCGTCCGGCGGCCGTATTGCTCCCCGGTACTCCGATAGGCAACATGACGGCATGACCATTTCCGAGCGCGCCGCGATCTTTCAGGAGCCAAAAATCGACTGCCATACCCATGTCTTCGATCCGGCACGGTTTCCTTACGGCAAGGACATTGCCTACCACCCATCCGGGCAGGAAATCGGCACTGCCGCGCAGTTGCGCCAGGTCATGAAAACCTACGGCGTTTCCCATTCTCTATTGGTGCAACCGAATTCCGGCTACGGCAGCGACAATAGCTGCATGCTCGACGCGATCGCACAAGATAGAGACCGGCTCAAAGGCATCGCCATCATCGATTTTGACGCCAGCCTCGACGATCTGCGGGCCTTAAAAAGGCAGGGCATTGTCGGCGCCGCGTTCAATCCAACCTTTCACGGCAACGACTATTACAAGGTTGCCGAGCCGCTGATTCGCAGGCTGGCCGACCTCGACATGTTTATGCAAATCCAGAGCGAGGATGACCAGCTTCTGATGTTCGTGCCGTGGATCGAGGCCATTCCGATCAAGGTGTTGATCGACCATCTCGGCCGGCCGACGCCATCGGCGGGCCTGCGACAATCTGGCTTTGCGGCCTTGCTGAAATTGGCCAAAACGAAGCGGGTCAGCGTCAAACTGTCGGGCTATTCGAAATACTCGCAACGCGGATATCCGTTCGAGGATTGCTGGCCTTTCGTTCGCGCCGTCGCCGATGCTTTCACGCTCGACCGCTGCCTGTGGGCATCGGACTGGCCCTATTTACGGGCTCCCGAAAGGCAGGATTACGGGCCCTTGGTCGAACTGGCCGCCCAACTATTTCCGAACGTTAACGACCGCCGCGCGTTGTTCATGGACACCCCACGCCGGTTGTTTGGCTTTGAAACGGTGTGATCTTAGCCCGCAATTCTCTTTTATGAGGGTTTTGTGAATTTTTGTTGCAATGCCGCATTTTTAATGCTGCAATGCAAACAGGCGGAATAGTCGAAAGGTCTGCGACCATGACGACTGCAAAATGTTTGAAACGGCAAGCGGCCACATGCGCGGCCCTGGCTGACGCGACTTATGACGAAGAAAGCCGCGAACGTTATCTAAGGCTGGAGCAACTCTACCTCGCACTGGCCGACGCAGAAGACCCGACCTCCATCGAAGCCGGCGCCTTTCCCGGTGACACCAATACCGAACCGGCCGCGCATCGCTTGAACTGAGCGCGGCCTGAACTGAGCGCGACGGCTTACGCCGGCTTGGCCGCGGCGATGGCGCTCCAGATGCGCGGCGGAGTCGCCGGCATGTCGAAGTGCTTAACGCCGACTGTGCGCAAGGCATTCAACACCGCATTCATACAAGCCGGCAGCGAACCGGTCGAGCCGGCTTCGCCGACGCCTTTGACGCCGAGCGGGTTGTTCGGCGACGGCACCACGACGTTGAACAGCCCGATGGACGGAACGAGATCCGCGCGCGGCATGCAGTAGTCCATAAAGCTGCCGGTCAGCAGCTGCCCGTCATCGGCGTCGTACTGGCAATTTTCGCCGAACACCTGACCCGCGCCCTGAAAGATGCCGCCGACAACCTGACCGTCGGCCAGCACCTGATTGATGACGGTGCCCATGTCGTCGACCGCGATATAGCTGACGACGTCGACCTTTCCGGTTTCCGGATCGATCTCAACTTCGACGACATGCGCGCCGCTGGGAAACGCCATCGAAATCCCGCGCTCAGCGACCGTATCGAGCGAGCTCGGCACGATTGCGCAGCTTTTCTCGATGACCCTGGTCATGGTCATGCTGCGGTCGGTGCCGGCGATGGTGAACACGCCATTGGCGAATTCGATATCGTTGACGCCCGCTTCCATCTCATCGGCGGCGATCTTTCTCGCCTTTTCGATGATGATGTCGGCCGCGACCTTGAAGGCGCTGCCTTGTGAAAATGCCGACCGCGAACCGATCGACGGATGGCCGATCAGATGCGGACCGTCCGGATCGCCCGACTTGCTGACAATTTTCTCGGCGTCGATACCGAGCCAACCCGCGACCAGTTCGGGGAATACGGTTTCGTGCGCCTGCCCGCTCGAACCGGCAACATTGTGAATGGTGGCGCGGCCGTCCTTGTCGAACAGCACCGCGACCTCGTCCTTTTTCATGCCGCCGCCGCCCGACGGCTCGATGAACACAGCCGTGCCGATGCCGCGCAATTTGCCGGCCTTCTTCGACTGGCGCCGCCGCGCGGCGAAGCCTTTCCAATCGGCCTCGTCCTTGGCCTTTGCCACCAGCGCATGGAAATCGCCGCTGTCGAACATCGCGCCGGTCAGGGTCTTGTAGGGGAACTGCGTCTTCTTGATCATGTTGCGGCGGCGCAGCTCGAAAGGATCCATGTCGAGCTTAACGGCCGCTTCGTCGACCAGCCGTTCGACGATGTAATTCGCTTCCGGTCGGCCGGCGCCACGATAGGCGTTGGTCGGCGCGGTATTGGTCATCACCTGGTAATGGCGGCCATAGAGCGCTTCAACGTTATAAACGCCGGCGCCGATGACAAAACCGTTGATCGAGTTGGTAAAGGCGCCCGCGTGCGACAGGTAGGCGCCCGAATCGCACAGCCATTCGGTGCGCAACGCAAGGAATTTGCCGTTGGCGTCGTAGGCCAGTTCGCCCTTGAGCGACACCGCGCGTCCGTGATTGTCGGTGAGAAAGTCTTCCGAGCGCGTCGACGACCACTTCACCGGCCGCTTGAGCTTTTTCGCCAGCGCCATCAGTACTGGATATTCGGAGAAAGGCGCCGTGCGGGCGCCGAAAGCGCCGCCGACATCAAGCATCGGAATGCGTATTTTCTCGTGCGGGATGCCGGAAATAATCGACAGCTCGTGGCAGAAAGCCGGACCGCCCTGGTTCGGGCTGTAGAAGGTGTAGATGTCCTTGGCTTCGTCATAGGCGGTGAGCGCGCTGCGCACTTCCATCGGATTGGGCGCGACGCGCGGGCTTTCCGCTGTCAGCGACACAGTGCCGGCGGCGCGGGCGAAGGCGTCGGCGACAGCTTTCTCGTTTCCATATTGAAAATCGAAGCAGAGATTGCCGGGAATCTTGTCGTGCATCTGGAATGCACCCGGCGCCATCGCTTTTTTGGGGCCGATCAGAACCGGCAGGTCCTCGAACTCAACCTCGATCAGATCGGCGGCGTCGCGTGCCTGTCCTTGCGTTTCGGCGACGACGACGGCGATTTCCTCGCCGGCAAAGCGCACGCGGTCGCGCGCCAGGATCGGACGATCGACCCACAGAAGCGCCATCCCTCCGCGCCCCGGCGGCGGCTGGATCGGCGGCAACGTGCCGAAAGGTTCGTTCGCCACGTCCTTGCCGGTGAGCACCGCCAGCACGCCGGGACTCTTTTTCGCGGCCGCGACGTCGATCGACTTGATGATGGCGTGGGCGCGGTCCGAGCGGCGGAAGCTGGCATAGGCCTGGCCGGGAAGATCATGGTCGTTGGCGTAACGGCCCTGGCCGGTGACGAGGCGTCCGTCTTCGCGGCGACCTTTGTATTTGAAGAGACCTTTGTCCGACATTGTTCTTCCCTTGAGCTTTTTATCTTTTTACCACTGTCGGACCGGCGGCGCTATTTCGGCGGCAGCACCGCCGTCGCTTCGATTTCGACCCTGGCGCCATCTTCGATCAGGCCCGCCACCACGATCGCCGACATGGCCGGAAAGTGCCGGCCGATGACGCGCCGATAGACCGCCCCGATTTCCTTCTGCCGAGACATATACTCGGATTTGTCGGTTATGTACCAGGTCAGGCGCACGATGTGGGCAGGCTCCCCACCGGCCTCGGCCAAAACCTGAACGATATTGGCGAGGGCCTGCTCAACCTGCGCGACAAAGTCGGCACTCACAAGTTGGGCGTCGGCGGTCCAGCCGATCTGTCCCGCGATATGGACCTGGCGGCCTTCGGCGAGGATGCCATTGGCGTAGCCCTTCGGCGCCGCCCAGCCCGTGGGCTGAAGAACCTGCATATGACTTTTCATTTTATGCTCTTGGGATGCCTATGACTGGCGCAAGCGGAAGCGCTGAATCTTGCCGGTCTGCGTCTTCGGCAGAGCCTCGACGAAATGCACGGCACGGGGATATTTATAAGGCGCGATCGTCGCCTTGACGTGGTCTTGCAGTTTCTTGGCGCACAATTCGTCGCCGACAACGTCGGGCCGCAGCACGATGAAAGCGGCGACGATTTCGCCACGCTCGGTGTCGGTAGCGCCGACCACGGCGCATTCGGCCACGTCGTTGTGGCTTAACAGTGCCGCCTCCACTTCGGGACCGGCGATGTTGTAGCCGGCGGAGACGATCATGTCGTCGGCACGGGCGACAAAATGGAAATAGCCGTCGGCATCCTGCATGAAGGTGTCGCCGGTCAGGTTCCAGCCGTCGCGCACATAATCCTTCTGGCGCTTGTCGGCGAGATAACGGCAGCCGGTCGGACCGCGCACCGCAAGGCGGCCAATTTCGCCGCGCGGGGCTTCGTTCATCTCCTTGTCGACGATCATGGCGACATAGCCGCCGACCGGCTTGCCGGTCGCGCCGGGCCGCGCGTCGCCGATCCGGTTAGTAATGAAGATGTGCAAGAGTTCGGTCGAGCCAATACCGTCGAGAATCGGCGTGCCGGTCTTGCGCGTCCATTCCTCGAACACCGGCGCCGGCAACGTTTCGCCGGCCGACACCGCGATGCGCAGCGACGACAGGTCGGCGCCTTTGTCCATCGCCGCCATCATGGCGCGATAAGCGGTCGGCGCCGTGAAGCAGATGGTCGCTTTATAGGTTTCGATGATCTGAATCATGTTCGGCGGCGAGGCGCTTTCAAGCAGCGTCGCCGTTGCGCCAAAACGCAACGGGAAAATCGCGAGGCCGCCAAGTCCGAAAGTAAACGCCAAAGGTGGCGAGCCGACGAACACATCGTTCTCGGTGACATTTAGTACTTCGCGCGCATAGCCATCGGCGATCGCCAGCAGATCGCGGTGGAAATGCATGGTCGCCTTCGGCTCGCCGGTCGTTCCGGACGTAAAGCCGAGCAGCGCGACGTCGTCGCGGCCGGTCTTGACCGCGTCGAACTTGACCGGCTTGTCGAGCGCGATGCGGTCAAGTTCGGCGTCGTGGTTGGAGGTGCCGTCGAAATTGACAACCTGTTTGAGGAACCTGCTGGTCTTCGCGCAGGCGATCAATTCATCGGCGATGCGGCTGTCGCAAAGAGCAAGGCTCACCTCGGCCTTGTCGACGATCTTGGCCAGCTCGCCGGCGCGCAGCATCGGCATGGTATTGACGACCACCGCGCCGGCTTTGGTCGCGGCGAGCCAGGCGGCGACCAGAGCCGGATTGTTGCCGGAGCGGATGAGAACGCGGTTGCCCGGCTTTACGCCGTAGTTCTCGACCAGCGCATGCGCCAGCCGGTTAGACCAGTCGGCCAGTTCCTTGTAAGTGCGGCGGCGGCCATTGCCGATCAGCGCGATGCGATCGCCAAAGCCACGCTCTACGTTTCGATCGGTCAGTTCGACCGCCGCGTTGAGATAATCCGGATATTGGAATTCCGGCCGGTCGAGCAGCAGTTCGGGCCACTGCTCGAACGGCGGCAGATTGTCGCGCGCGAAGGTATCGACATGCGCGGACGGACCGAGTTGAACCTTTGCCATGTTAGCTCTCCACTGTCGCTAGAACGGCCCGGGCAATGATGATTTTCTGGACATCGGACGCGCCTTCGTAAATGCGAAGCGCCCGGATTTCGCGATAGAGCGTCTCGACCGGATGGCCGGAACGGACGCCGTCGCCGCCGTGAATTTGCACCGCCGTATCGATGACGCGCTGCGCCGCCTCGGTGGCGTAAAGCTTGGCCATCGCCGCTTCGCGCGTCACCCGCGCCGCACCTTTATCCTTGGTCCAGGCGGCACGATAGACCAGCAGCGCCGCGGCATCGATGCCGAGCGCCATGTCGGCGAGGTGACCCTGCACCATTTGCAATTCGCCGAGCGGTGCGCCGAACAGATTGCGGTGCGTGGCGCGCTTGAGCGATTCATCGAGCGCGCGGCGGGCGAAACCAAGCGCTGCAGCGCCAACCGTGGTGCGGAACACATCGAGCGTCGCCATGGCGATCTTGAAGCCGTTGCCGGCCTTGCCGATCAAGGCATTGGCGGGCACGCGGCAATTCTTAAACGAAAGGCGCGCCAGCGGATGCGGCGCGATCACTTCGATGCGCTCGGCGATCGACAGGCCCGGGTTGGAACCTTCGACAATGAAAGCCGACAGGCCGCGCGCACCCGGCGCCTCGCCAGTGCGAGCGAAGACGACGTAAAGATCGGCAATGCCGCCATTTGAGATCCAGCACTTCTCGCCGTCAATGACATAAACATCGCCGTCCTTGTGGGCGGTTGTCGTGATATTGGCGACGTCGGAGCCGGAGGCCGCTTCCGTCAGGGCAAAGGCAGCGATCGCCGTGCCGGCGCGCGTTTTCGGTAGCCAGGCAGCGCGTTGCGCGTACGTGCCAAAGAGCGAAATCGGACCGGCGCCAAGACCTTGCATGGCGAAGGCGAAATCGGCCAGGCCCGAATGACGTGCCAAGGTTTCCCGGGTCAGCGCTAAAGTGCGAACATCGATTCTTTCGGCGTCCGTGTCGCCCGGCGCGGTGTGCATCAAGAAACCAGCGTCGCCGAGTTGCGCCACCAGCGACCGGCAGGCCGCGTCGACATCGTGATGATCGACATGCGCGAGGTTCGCGCCGGCCCACGCATCGAGCTTCCCGGCGTAAGCACGGTGGCGGTCTTCGAAGAACGGCCAGTTGAGGAAACTCTTGTCCGGCATCGCATCAGTCTCCCGCAAATGCCGGTTTGCCCTTGGCAACAAAGGCCTCGTAGGCGCGGCGGAAATCTGCCGTCTGCATGCAGATCGCCTGCGCCTGTGCTTCGGCCTCGATCGCCATGTCAATTGACATCGACCATTCATGCTTGAGCATGGTCTTGGTCATCATGTGCGCGAAAGTCGGACCGTCGGCCAATTGATACGCCAGTCTGAGCGCTTCGGCTTCGAGTCCGGCTGCATCGACGATCTTGTTGTAGAAGCCCCAGCGCTCGCCCTCATCCGCCGACATGGTGCGGCCGGTGAACAGCAATTCGGATGCACGGCCCTGGCCGATGACGCGCGGCAGCATGGCGCATGCGCCCATGTCGCACCCTGCCAATCCAACGCGGGTGAACAGAAACGCCGTCTTGGCCTGCGGCGTTCCGATACGCATATCACTGAACAGCGCGATCATCGCGCCGGCGCCGACGCAGACACCATCGACCGCGGCGATAACCGGCTGCGGACAGGAGTGCATGGCCTTGACCAGATCGCCGGTCATGCGCGTGAAGGCGAGCAGCCCCTTCATGTCCTTGTCGAGCAGCGGGCCGATGATATCGTGCACGTCGCCGCCGGAGCAGAAATTGCCGCCGTTCGACCCGATCACCACCGCCTTGATGTCGTCGGCGTAGGTGAGCGCACGGAACGTATCGCGCAATTCGGCGTAGGACTCGAACGTCATCGGGTTCTTGCGTTCGGGCCGCGACAGAGCGATGTGCGCTACCTTGCCATCGACGCGCCAGTTGAAGTTCTTTGGCTTGAAGCTGGACACGCTCATGACTGCTTGTCTCCGCCGCGGTGGCCGGGCGCCAATCCGCTCAGTTGTTGAATGAGTTCTTCGGCCTCCGCCGCGCCAAAGCCCGACAGCAACTCGTCGATCCAGCCTTCATGCGCCTTGGCGACGATGGCGAATTGCGCCGCGCCTTTCGGCGTCAGCCGGACGATATAGGAGCGGCGATCATTGGCCGGCGCCTGGCGCAGGACAAGCTTGTCGGTGGCGAGCCGGTCGATGATGCCGGTGACATTGCCGTTCGACACCATCAGCAGGCGCGACAGCTCGGTCATGTTCATGCCGGCCTCGTTACGGGCCAACGCAGCCATGACGTCGAACTGCGGCAGCGTGATTGCGAACTGCTTGCGCAGTCGTTCGCGCAGTTCGCCTTCGATGCCGCGCGCGGCGCGCAACAGCCTGATCCACAGCCGTAGGCGCTGCTTGCTCAACGGACGGCCAGCGCCGGCCTCGCGCCGTTTGCTGACGACATTCATAGCGGGCCTCCGGTGATTGCGATGGCCTGGCCGTTGATCGACGCCGCTTCCGGCGAACAGAGCCAAAGCACGGTGCTGGCCACTTCCTCCGGCGCTATCAGACGGCCGTGCGCATTGTCTTTTGCCAGCACAGCGCGCGAGTCGCCGTCGCTGCGGCCGGTCTTGGCGGAAATCTTTGCCGCGGCGGCATCGACCAAAGGTGTGTCGGTATATCCGGGACAGACGGCGTTGACGGTGACGCCCTTGCCCGCCAGTTCAAGGCTCATCGCTTTCATCAGACCGATGACACCGTGTTTTGCCGCGACGTAGGCGGCGACGTAAGGATAGCCTTTCAAGCCGGCGGTCGAAGCGATGAAGACGATGCGGCCACCCGGCGCGCGCGTCACATCGGGCAAGACGGCGCCGACGGTGAGGAACGCGCCGGTCAGATTGACATCGATGGCCGCTTGCCAGGCTTTCAGATCGATCTGACCCACCGGGGCGCTCGACGCGGCGCCGGCATTGGCGATGACAATATCGATCGGTCCGTGCGCGGCATTCGCGGCGGCGGCCATTTTTGTGCAGTCGGCATGCTTCGTGATATCCGCGACGACGGCCAGCGTTCGCGGCAATTCGGCGGCCCTCGCATCGAGCGGCCCTTTGCGGCGCCCGGCGAGCGACAACTTCGCGCCCTCCTTGCTCAAGACACGTGCGATGGCGGCGCCGATCCCGGTGCCACCGCCTGTAATAAGCACGTGCCGGCCGTCGAGTATGCCCATTACACCTTCCCCGTCAGCACATCGGGACGCGACTTGAGGCGGTGCAACTGATCGCGGCCGGGCCAATAGGGCTTCGGCCACGACGTGCCCTGATAATGCGCGTCCGCACCGGCGTGCAACGTCCAGTACGGATTGGCGAGATGCGGTCGCGCCAGGCAAACGAGATCGGCGCGTCCCGCCATCAGGATCGAATTGACGTGATCGGGCTCGTAGATATTGCCGACGGCGAGTGTGGCGACATCGGCCTCGTTGCGGATCCGATCCGAGAACGGCGTCTGGAACATGCGGCCGTACACGGGCTTTGCCGCCAGCGACGTCTGGCCGGCGGAGACATCAATGAGATCGACTCCGGCTTCGCGCAGCATCTGCGAAATGGTCACGGCCTCCTGCGGCGTCACGCCGCTGTCGCCAACCCAGTCATTGGCCGAGATGCGCACCGAGATCGGTTTGCCTTCGGGCCAGACCTTGCGCACCGCATGAAAGACTTCGAGCGGGAAGCGCATGCGGTTTTCAAGGCTGCCGCCGTAATCGTCAGTGCGTTTGTTGGTGAGTGGCGTGATGAAGGCCGACATCAGATAGCCGTGCGCGTAGTGCAGCTCCAGCCAGTCGAAGCCAGCGCGATGGCCCATATCAGCGGCGCGCACGAACTGATCGCGCACCAGGTCCATATCTTCGCGCGTCAGCGCGCGCGGCGTCTGGTTGTTCGGGCTCCACGGCAGTTCCGAGGCCGATACAATCGGCCAGTTGCCGGACTTCAGCGGCGCGTCCGGTTCTTCCCAGCCGAACTGAGTCGACCCTTTCGGCCCGGCATGGCCGAGTTGCAACGCCACCTTGGCATCAGTCTCTGCGTGGATGAAATCGACGATCCGTTTCCACGCCTTTTCCTGCGTCTCGTTATAGAGACCGGTGCAGCCCGGCGTGATGCGGCCTTCCGGCGAGACGCAGGTCATCTCGGTGAACACCAGCCCGGCGCCGCCTTTGGCGCGCTCGGCGTAATGCACGAAGTGCCAGTCCGTCGGCACGCCATCCACCGCGCGGTATTGCGCCATCGGCGAGACGACGACCCGGTTCATCAATTCGACACCGCGCACGCGCAGCGGCACGAACATCGGCGGCCGCGCCGCCTTTGGCACCGCCCCGGTCGCCTTCTGCTCGAACCACATCTCGGCGGCGGCGAGCCAGTCCGGATCGCGTTCGCGCAGATTCTCGTGGCTGATGCGCTGGGAGCGGGTCAACAGTGAGTAGTTGAACTGTACCGGGTCGAGATGCAGGTAGCGCTCGACATCCTCGAACCATTCGGTCGAATTGCGTGCCGAATTCTGCAAGCGCAAGACTTCCAGACGCCGTTCTTCCTCGTAGCGCTTGAAAGCGCCGGCCATCGTCGCTTCGCTGTCGAGATAATTGGCGAGCGCAATCGCACTTTCCAAAGCGAGCTTCGAGCCGGAGCCGACCGAGAAATGCGCGGTGGCGGCGGCGTCGCCGAGCAACACCACATTGCCGGTCGACCAGCGCTCGCACAGAACGCGATTGAAATTGAGCCAGGCCGAGCCGCGCAGATGCTTGGCATTCGACATCAAGGCATTGCCGTTGAGATAGGCGGCGAATATTTTCTCGCAAGCCTTGATCGCCTCGTCGCCCTGCATCGTGTCGAAGCCGGCCTTGCGCCAGGTATCTTCCGAGCATTCGACGATGAAAGTCGCGGTGTCGGCATCGAACTGATAGGCATGCGCCCAGATCCAGCCGTGCTCGGTTTCCTCGAAGATGAAAGTGAAGGCCTTGTCGAATTTCTGTTTGGTGCCGAGCCAGATATATTTGCAGGCGCGCACGTCGATATCGGGCTTGAACACATCCGCATGCGCCGCGCGCACCCGCGAATTGACGCCATCGGCCCCGACGATCAGGTCGTAGTCCTTGTAGGCATCGAGACTCTGCGCCTCGGTCTCGAACCGCAGATCGACGCCGAGCGAGCGCGCCCGCGCCTGCAATACGTTCAGCAGCCGCTGACGGCCGATGCCGGAAAAGCCGTGACCGCCGGAACGCATCACCGCGCCGCGATAATGCACGGCGACGTCATCCCAGTAGACGAAGGAATTGCGGATCGCCGCCGCCGAAACGGAATCGTTGGCGTCGAGATTGCCGAGCGTGTCTTCGGACAGCACCACGCCCCAGCCGAACGTATCGTCGGGCTTGTTGCGCTCGATGACGACGACCTCGTGTGCCGGATTGCGCAGCTTCAGCGAGATGGCGAAATACAGCCCGCCCGGGCCGCCGCCCAGAATTACCGTACGCATGGCCGCACGCATCAGCGTCGCTCCATCAGGGAGGGTCAGGAGGCCAGTCTGCGCCCGGCCCGGGATGCCTGCAACATAAATATTTTAGGTTTAAAGTAATTATCGGGAGGGGAGAAAGCCGCAGTTACCCTATTCCAAACCCCGGGTTGCCCCGGATTTCACCGGATGCGATGACATTAACCAGATCAAGCGTGCGTTTTTAGGTGTTGCGTATGAAGGCGATCATCATTGGCGGCGGCGTCGGCGGACTGACAACGGCCCTGATGCTGCATGCCCGCGGCATCGACTGCGAGGTTTTCGAGCAAGCGGACGCTGTCCGCGAACTAGGCGTCGGCATCAACACGCTGCCGCACGCGATCCGCGAACTCAAAGAACTCGGCCTGCTCGAACGCCTCGACGCGGTCGCCATCCGCACCCACGAGCTTTTCTACGCCAACCGCTTTGGCCAGACCGTCTGGCACGAACTGCGCGGCCTGGAGGCCGGTTTCGACGTGCCGCAGTTCTCGATCCATCGCGGCAAATTGCAGGGCGTCATCTATCAGGCGGCGCGCGCCCGGCTCGGCGAGGGCAAGATCCACACCGGCCACCGGCTCGGCTCGTTCACGCAAGACGAAGGCGGCGTCTCGGCCTTTTTCTTCGACCGCTCAGGCAGCCACATCAAGACCGCGCGAGGCGACGTCTTGATCGGCGCCGACGGCATCCATTCTTTCGTGCGCGAAGCGCTGTTTCCCAAAGAAGGCCCGGCCTTGTGGAACGGCACCATGCTGTGGCGCGGCGCCGTCGACTGGCCGCAATTCATGACCGGGCGTTCGATGATCATCGCCGGCGGCATGGAAGCCAAATTCGTGCTCTATCCGATCGCCGCCGGCACCGCGCCGGACCGCAGACTGACCAACTGGGCGGTGATGGCGAAGGTGTCGGAAGGCGGCACGCCACCGCGCAAGGAGGATTGGTCGCGGCCCGGCCGCTGGGACGATCTGCGGCCTTACCTGCAGAAATTCAAACTGCCTTATGTCGATGTCTCGCATCTGATCGAGGCGACGGGCGAGTTCTGGGAATACCCGCTGTGCGACCGCGAGCCGCTGCCGCGCTGGTCGCACGGTCGTGCGACTTTGCTCGGCGACGCCGCGCATCCGATGTATCCGGTCGGCTCGAACGGCGCGTCGCAGGCGATCCTCGATGCGCGCAGCATCGCCGACAGGCTGGCGCGCGCCGACAATCCGATGCATGCGCTGTGGCTCTATGAACAGGAGCGCTTGCCGATGACGGCACAGATCGTGCGCATGAACCGCAAGGGTGGCCCGGAAGGCGTCATCGACGTGGCCGAGCGTCTCGCGCCGGAAGGCTTTAATAATATCGACGATGTCTTGAGCCACGACCAGCGTATGGCGATCGTGCGCGGCTATGCCTCGACCGCCGGCTTCGTGCAAGCCCAAGTGAACAAGGGCAAGGCGGCGTAGGTTCTTTGTCGTCTTCGGCCTCGCCGATTCTATTTTCAAACAGCAGACGTGCGTCATCGCCCGTATTCTTGAGCGGCCCCGGGCAGGCCGTCGCTTGATAGTGCCTTCCGTCTTGCTCCCGCGAAACGAGGGCGCGCGGAACGCCGGGGTCACAACAACCCCGCAGCCTCGTGAGATGTGTTGAGTTAGTTCTCACGAGTTTAGTCACCACGCAGTTGCCGGATCTCCCGGCGCTCCGCGCGCGGTGTTTATAGGTTTGCTCCGCAAAGCCCCCGGTGGACTTACCTTTTCAGGCAACCCTTCTTTTTATTCGAATGGGCCGCCTATCCACCGCTAACGGGTCCAGGACAATCCGAATTAAACCTCGACCGGTTATCGGACAGCCATCGACGGGACCCAGTGACGCACGGCTGGTGCGCCAGGACCAAGCGGCTTGGACCGCTGATGGGTATGTTGCGCCGAATCACCGACACCCCCACCAGCCACCGCTCCCCGCCCCAGCATCTGACGACGCTGATCAAACGCCCCTCGTTAGATGGGACGGGATAGGAAAATAAGTAAGAGGCGATTATGGCGTTTATATGACGACTATTATCCTATTAAATTAGGGGATAGGAAACAATACTTGAAGGTCGGGTCTATGTGTGTTAGGCATTAAGTCCGAACATGGGCAATCGCATGCAACCTGCAACTATTAGATCAAAACACTCGTCTGGAGTATTTCCAGGTGTTTCTCGTCAAATAAGGGAGGTCAAAGAACTCCTTGCTGCCCGGCGCTTCGAGAGAGAAATATTCGATCTTAAATACGAATTAGCAGCGCTGCGCTTTCAGGTGGCCGCGCTTCGCTTTGGACATGTCTGCCAGAAGGCAGGGTTTAAAGAAGACCAGCCACGGTGGCCGGAAGGCAGCGGCGATAACAGCGGCCGCTGGTCAGGCGGGGCAGGAAGTGGAGTCACGGTAAGCACCTCCACAGGGTTCCTGACTGGGATTTCGACTATCGACAATACTTCGAAAGCGCTTAGCGAGACGCTTGTACGCGTCATGCAGAACCTTAATTTTATTCCTGAGAGCAGCCCTCAAGCCTATGGGATCGCGGTTCATGTCGCATTCGCGAGCGCAGTCCGATTGCAAAATCTTCCTGGAATCGGCTCCCAGAACGTCGAACGAAGTTTTAGTCTTGAGGACAATGACCCACACTATGGATTGGCCGGAAGTATCAGAACCGATGTTGCTCTGCAAAACGACCAGGGTGAAGTAATCGCCATCTATGATGTCAAAACAGGAGAGAGCCCTTTGTCTCGCTCAAGAGCTAATGAACTCCGCGAGAAGACCCGGGCCGCTCCAAACACTCCAGTTTTTGAACTGAATGTGGTGTGCGGACCATCCATGAAATGCCGTCAGACCGGCATGGTTACAGTCCAGCGGTACTTGGAACTCGCCGGGTGGAGATTTTAATTATGTCGATGGAAATCTATGTCCTATCTGACGAGAGACTGAATTCCATTTCCGAATGGCAACAGGCAATCGACGCTAACCTGTTCGCTGTCCGGCTGTCATCCGAAACGCCATTTCCGGCGCAAAAGGGATTCCTGCCAGCACAGGCCGGTGACAATGCGACAGGCTTCGAATGCGACCATTGGGACGCAGCTGGGTTGATGACGGAATACTCCGGCATGAATTTCGGACATCAATGGAAGTATGCGTTGGCGTTTCGCTGGGGCGCCGACCTTCGGGCGTGCGCGGCAGCGTACGCCGCCGGCGCGGCCTATGCCGGGGCAACTCGCGGCGTTGTTCTCGACTGCGAGCAGAGAAAGATCATTTCCGCTCAACAAGCGGCTGAAGTCGCCCGCGATATCGAAAAGCAAATGCCGGAAATTGAAGCGGCGATTCGGAGAACCGTGGAGCAATTCCGGCCATGACGGCGGTGGGTGGGGGCAGTATTTATTGTCGTCCCCGCGCAGGCGGGGACCCATAACCCCGGAATTCAAATTTAAAGCGAAGCAGGCAAGGCAACGTCGGCTTTGCCCCAAGCTTACGACACGGCGTATGGGTCCCCGCTTTCGCGGGGACGACAGCAGAGAATGCGGGGACGACAGCGGTAGGTGCGGGGACGACAGCGGAGAGAGCGCCGCTCAGTCCGGCGCCTTGCCGGTATTGACCGCCAGTTGCGCCGCGAAAGCGCGCCGGTAGGCGGGCCGCGTTTCGCCGCGCGCGACATAGGCGGCCAGCGTCGGGAACTCATCGAGAATTCCCGACGGTCGCAGCCGCAGCAGCACCGACACCATCATCAGGTCGCCGGCGCTGAAGGCGCCATCGAGCCAGCCGGCGTCGCCGAGGCGCGCGGCAAGCTGCTTCAGCCGGGCGCGGACGCGATCCACGACCAGCGGCAGGCGCTCCTTGCTCCACGGTCTGTCGGACTCGAGGAGCCTTGCATTGGCGAACTCAAGAATCGGCGGCTCCACCGTGTTGAGCGCGGCGAACATCCAGGTGATCGCGCGCGCCCGCGCTTGTGTCTCGGCCGGCAACAAGCCTGCATGATGCTGAGCGATATGAAGGACGATCGACCCAGTCTCGAACAGAACCAAGCCGCCTTCCTCATAGGTCGGAATCTGGCCGAACGGATGCAGCGCCAGATGCGCCGACTCCTTCATCGCCTTGAACGACACAAGGCGAACCTCGTAGGGCAGCCCCGCTTCTTCCAACGCCCAGCGCACGCGCGTGTCGCGCGCCAGTCCTTTGCCGCCATCGGGCGACCGTTCAAAGGCGGTGATGGTGATGGTCATCGTGCGGCTTCTCCCACTTCGCTCGAAAACGCTTGAGCGAAAATTATCGTGTCCGGGAGAGGCTGGCTGTCAAGGTAACGCCGGCCATCACGGCGGTGGGTAGGGCGCAGGATTCATTGTCGTCCCCGCGCAGGCGGGGACCCATAACCCCGGAATTCAATTTTAAAGCGAAGCAGGCAAGGCAATGTCGGCTTTGCCACAAGGAAATAGAACAGCGTATGGGTCCCCGCCTGCGCGGGGACGACAGCGGAGAATGCGGGGACGACAGTCGTGCAAGCAGCGACGTCGCGCCTCACGCCCCCGGAGGCGGCGGCAGGAACGTGATTTCGTAGCGCGCCGCCAAAGCGACGACGTCGGGCGGGTTCTGATCCTTCATCGAGTGGATCGCCCAGAACAAATCATAGAGCTTGCGCGTCGGCGACACCCAGAAGAAGCACTTCACCGTCTGGTCCGACTTGTTGAAGATGCCGTGCGGGATGCCCATCGGCAGGCGGATGACGTCGCCCGGCGTGGCGACGAAGTCGCGGCCGTCGAGCACGAGATCGAGGCGGCCCTCGAACAGATAGATGAACTCATCCTGCGTCGGGTGAATGTGCGGCGGCACGAAGGTCCCCGTCGGGAAAGTGGCGTGCCAGGAGAAGGTATTCTCCGACAAGGTCTTCGGCACGTAAGTCTGGCCGAGAATATTCCACGAGATGCCGTCAATGCCGGTGCCGGCTTTGGTGATTCCTGCGGTCAGCGTGTTCATGCCCTCACTCCGGTTGTGCGTCACTATGTCCGTCGTCTTTAAGTCCAGCGTCGTTTGCGCCGCCGCGCCGACGGCCGGCGCCGCGATCAGGCTTTGCCCGGCTGCGCGCTTTTCCAGCCAGGTCGTCAAGGTCGCGGGTGTAATGCCGTGCGGCAACGTCTAAGCTCCACAATACTCAACTCGAGAACGGCCTTTAGCATGAAGCCTTTGGCCGCGCGCGACAAACCCGGCGTTGCGGTAAATATCGTCAGGGCGAGCGCTTTCATGCTTAAAGATAGGGCTTCCCAGCGGAGATGTTTTAGACCTAAAATATCTTCCGGCGGGCCGCTGGCCATGGTTACTGGCCTCGGCCACAAGAGCCGGGCATAGTTCAGGCAACGCCATTGAACGGCGAACGATTTTTTTCAAAGGGGTCTCACATGAACAAGTTGTTGAGTTCGGTAGCCGCGATCGCGCTGATTGGCGCGGCCGGCACGGCACAGGCGCAGGAAAAGCTCAAGATCGGCGTCGTCACCACTTTGTCAGGCCCGGCCGCGGTGCTCGGCCAGCAGCTGCGCAACGGCCTGCAGCTCGCCATCAAGGACAATGGCGGCAAGCTCGGCGGCCGCGAGGTCGAACTGTTCGTGCAGGACGACGAGTTGAAGCCGGACGTCGCCGTGTCGAAGGCCAAGGCGCTGATCGACCGCGACAAGGTCGACTTCGTCGTCGGGCCGATCTTTTCCAACATTCTCGTCGCCATCATGAAGCCGGTGACCGAAAGCGGCGCCTTCCTGATCTCGCCGAACGCCGGCACCTCGAACTTCGCCGGCAAGGACTGCAACCCGAATTTCTTCGTCACCTCGTATCAGAACGACCAGAACCACGAGGTGATGGGCAAATACGCGCAGGACGCCGGCATGAAGAAGGTCTTCATCATGGCGCCGAACTATCCGGCCGGTAAGGATTCGCTGGCCGGCTTCAAGCGCTTCTACAAGGGCGAGGTCGCCGACGAGGTCTATGTGCCGCTCGGCCAGCTC
>CAITJJ010000254.1 GCA_903892675.1 uncultured Hyphomicrobiales bacterium
TCAATGAGTTTTGTGCCCAATTCTTCAACAAATGGCGACAGGTGCTTCAGCGACACTAATCACTCCCTCTCATTAGACGACTTTTACGGCCTAAGCCGGCAATCAAGATTTTTGCGTAGCACATATTGATGATTTCAGCAGGTCTCAAGCGTCGGCAAACGCCTTTTCGACGACGAAATGACCGGGCCTGTTGCCGGCGCCCTCGCTGAAACCCTGAGCGTTCAAGCAAGCGCGCAGGTCCTTGACCATTTCCGGGCTGCCGCAAATTTCGACGCGGTCATTCTCGCGGTCGAATGCCGGCATGTTGATGTCCTGGAACAGGCGGCCGCTGGAGATGAGATCGGTGATGCGCCCACGATTGACGAAAGGCTCGCGCGTCACGGTGGGATAATAGATGAGCTGGCGCTTGACGAAGTCGCCGACGATCTCGTCCTCAGGCAAGCGCTTGTTGATCAGTTCGCCATAGGCAAGCTCGGCGACCTGACGGCATCCGTGCACCAGAATGACATGCTCAAAGCGCTCATAGACCTCCGGGTCCTTGATGACGCTGAGAAACGGAGCAAGGCCCGTGCCTGTGCCCAGGAGGTACAGGCGCTTGCCCGGCAGCAAATTGTGATGAACCAGCGTTCCGGTCGGCTTGCGTCCGACCAAAACGGTGTCACCTTCCTTGAGATGCTGAAGCCGCGACGTCAGCGGGCCATCCGGCACCTTGATGCTGAAGAACTCAAGCTCATCCTCATAATGCGCGCTGGCCAGGCTATAGGCGCGCATCAACGGCTTGCCGTCGATCTCGAGGCCCAGCATCGTGAACTGGCCGCTCTCGAACCGGAACGACTGGTCCCGGCTGGTGCGAAAGCTGAACAGTGAATCAGTCCAGTGGACCACATGCGTCACATGCTCACGATTGAAATTGCTCATCTTGTCTGTCCTTCCAATTCCCATTTCGCCTTGGACTTCGCGCTCAGCCTTTGCACAGCTCTTCAAGTTTTGCCTTGATCGATGCCGCGAAAGGTGTTGCCCGCCGCGACGTGCCATTGAGATGAACCGCCGTCAGCACCATGACCGCGGCCACCTCGCCGGTATCGTTTTTCTGCATCTCGTGCTGAAGCCGGAGAACACGGTCACGGACCTCGAGGATCGTCGTGTGAACCGAGACCGTATCGCCGGCGATGAGTTCTTTTTTGTAAACGATGTTCTGCTCGACGCCGGCCGATGCCGCATCGTGCTCACGCATGTGGTCGCGCGTGAAGCCGACCGAGTTGAACAGATTCCAAGTTCCTTCGTCGAACTTGCCGACGTACCACATGACGTTCATGTGGCCCATATGATCGCAGTGCCATGGGTAGACCGCGCCGCGGTAAGTCAAAATCGATTGTGTCATGCCGCCGAACCAGTGTTCTCACTTGCCGCCGTACGCGTTGCCGAACCCAAAGCGAACAGCGCACCGTTGGCGACGCCCGGCAGCACGCGGCCGCCATAAACCAAAGCCGTGCGCTCGATGGTCATCTCCGGCCAGGCGCCGAATTCGGCGCCAAGACCCTTGAGCAAGGCGATCGCGGTCGGCGTCACGGTTTCGCCTTCCGACGCGATGCCGCGCACCGGGACGCCTTTGAGAAGTTCGAACACGGCGGGCGCCGGCGCCGGCAGCAGTCCGTGTTCGCACTTCACCGTGCCGTCACACAGCGGCAGCGGCCCGCATACCAGACGCGACGGCGACAGCCGCGCGAACAGTTCGGCGCACACGCAAATATCGAGAATGCTGTCGAGCGCGCCGACTTCGTGAAAGTGAACCTCGCCTGTCGGAATGCCGTGCACGCGGCCTTCGGCCTCGGCCAGCAGCGCGAATGTCCGCTCGGCCAAAGTTTTTGCTGACGCGCTTAGGCCGCTCCCGGCGATGAGCGTGCGGATATCGGCCCAGGTGCGGTGCGCGGTCGTGTCCGGCAGTGTGACGCGGCAACCCCAGCCGAACACCTCGTTGACGGCGCGGCGCTCGAGCGCCACGCAATCCCGCGGCAGACCGATCAGCGCCGCGATCGCACCAAGCTCCTGGCTATCGGCGCCGGCCATGCAGGCCAGACCGGCCAAGGTCATGTCGCCGGACAGGCCGCTCGACGGACGAATGACGAGCACCGCGCCTGCTTCGATTTTCGGTTTGGGCGACAGGCCGGCATCGTCATGGCTGTGATCGTGGTGATGATGGTCATGCGCGTGATCGTGGTCATGGTGGTGATCATGCGGATGATGATGGTCGTGACCGCCGCGATGCGCAGACGGGCGGCGGCGCGCGCGATCGCGCAGCACCGACTGGCGGGGATCGGTCACACCGCGTTGCGGAGCTTTTACCGGCATAGCAGGCCCGCGATACGCGCCGCCGCGCAAGCCGCGCCGAAACCATTGTCGATATTGAAAACGCCGATGCCCGGTGCGCAGCTCGAGAGCATGCTGTTCAATGCGCCGCTGCCGCCTTCGGCGACGCCGTAACCAACCGATGTCGGCACCGCCAGCATAGGCTTCGGCGTCAGCCCGCCGAGAACGGAGGCCAGCGCGGCATCCATCCCGGCAATGGCGATGACGACATCGTGCTCATTGATCTGCGCGATGCGGCTGGTCAGCCGCCACAGCCCGGCAACGCCGCAATCCTCGAACATTGTGTACTCGATGCCGAGATAAGTGAGCGTCCTGCCCGCCTCCCAGGCGACCGCGCCATCCGACGTGCCGGCGGAGACCACAGCGACACGCGCGCCTTTGCGCGGCGGCAGCGTTGCGCCCCAGGCCGTGCGCGAATGAGCATGATAGTCGACGCCGACTTGCACGTCGCCCGGCAGGCTGTTGAACACGTCCGGCGCAAGGCGCGTGAACAGCACCGGATGGCCGCGGCCGCGCGCGAACTTGCGCAGCAAGGCCTCGACCGTTTCCGCCGGCTTTCCTTGACAAAAAACGGTTTCAGGCAAGCCGATCCGCGCACCCCTGTCGAAATCGAACAGGACGTCGGGACTGATGTCAGTGGGCGTGGTCATCCGGCTTGCCGTTCGTTCTGAGAAATGCCGAGCCCTGGCGATACGGCCGAACGCCGGCGAGTTCTCGCCCGGCGTTTTTGCAGAAGGCCGCCGCGCGCTCCTTGATCTCGCGCAAGTCGATCTCACCCGGACCGCCGATTTCGAGAACGACACCCTTGTGCGTCAAACGGCAGCGCACATTGGCCTGCACCGCGACGTGTTCGCGGATGTGGCGCTCCGCCGCGTCGATGAAAGCCAGGTCGCCGGCGTCGATGGCGATACCGGTCTCGACGCGGCTGGCGAGGCAAGGTTGCGCTGGAAGTTCGGCGATGTCGCTCAGGCGGTGCATGCGGGCCAGTTGGCGAATACCGGCCTTGCCGATGCGCGCTTCGACGAAAGGATGAACGACGTGCCGCTCTTCAGCCGCCTTCAGTCCAGGACGGAAATCGCCGAGGTCGTCGAGATTGGTGCCGGACGCGATCGTGCCGGCCGACAGGCCGCCGATGCGGCCGTAGAGATTCGATTTGCAGAAATAGCAGCGGTTGACCGGATTGGCACGATAGGACGGATCGGCGAATTCGCCGGCATCGACCAACGTCAGCCGCCAGCCTTCGCGCGCGGCATAATCGCGGATGCGCAACGTCGCTTCCGCCGGAACCGCGGGCGACACGGCATGCACCATCATCGGCGGTTTGGGCAAGAACCGGTGAGCGATGAAGGCGAGTGTCATGCTGTCAATGCCGCCGCTCACCGCGATGGCGAGATCTTCGTGCAAGGCCAGTGTCTCGACCAGACGATTATGCAGGTCGGAACCGTCCTCACCGTCCTGTGGCGCAACCGGCGCCTCAGCCATCGGTGCGCGTTCAGTGATGATGGGCATGATGGCCAACCTGGACTTTTTCTTGAAGGCGCGCGCGCAGGACCGAGGCAATGCGCTCGGCCAGGGCCGTCTTGCCGGTGTCTGCTTCCGTCAGGCCTTTCAGCAAAGCGCCGAGGCCGAGGACCACTTCGTCGGTCGGACCCGGCAGCGCGACGACCGTTGCATCGAACACCTTGGCGACGCCGATGCGAACGGCGTTCTTGTGCACATGACGGCCGACGCCCAGTTCGTAAGTAACGATGGTCGGCGTCGCCGCTTCGGGATCGAGCAACAGCAAGGCCTCGATGGTCTTGTCCTTTATCTCTGCGCCGACGCCGCCGGTGGTGATGATGAGGGCGAAGCCCTCCTCCGCGCGCTCACGAATGCGCCCGGCGATGAAATGCTCATCATCGCGCAAGGTGCCGCCGAAGCTGACCGAATAGCCGTTGCTCTCCAGCCGGTCGCGAATGACCGGGCTGTTGGTGTCCTTGACCTGGCCGTTATTGATTTCGGTGCCGGTGGCAAACACCGTGACGAGACGGCCCAGACGGGCTTGCAGATCGCCGGCCATTCCAGCCGCCGCAGCAAGCTCCTCGCCGGCCACGGCCGGATCGGCCGAAATCCAGCTCAACAGTCCGCGCGATTCGGTGCGGGCATCCGGCTGCAACGAAACGCCCGGCAATGCCGCGACCCCCGTGAGCAGGTCCTTCTCGCGGCCGACGAACTTGCTGGCATCGACCCCCTTCTGCAGGATATCGAGCACGAGATGTTCGCCGCGCACGTCGGTGACGAGCACGTCATTACGGTTAAGACCGAGCACTTGCGCCACGACGTCGGCAATGCCGCCGAGATCGGCGTCCTGCAGGATAATCCCGTGGATGCTCAGCTCGGTCTTGCCGAGCATGTCATACTCAACCATCGTCTCTCTCGCCTCGCCGCTCGCGGAATTAAAAGCTACAGCGCATCGCGGGGATCGAGCCCGCGCTGGCGCAGCCATTTCGGCATCATTTCGTTTTCGACGCGCTCGCTGACTGCCGGCGCGCGCTTGATCAGATGATCGGCCAGCGCCTCGCTGCAGGTAATCGCGCCGTAGGCGCCGTCGAACGCAATCAGGTTCTCGGTCTGCGCGATGCGCTTGGCGAACTTGACCGCGGCCGGCAGGCTCTCCGCCGTGACGACGTGCTTGGACATCTCGATGTTCATGCAGTCTTCCTTGACCAGCCTGGCCATCTCCTGGCCGACCAGCACCATCGGACAAGCCGTTGCCAGTTCCATGTGCGGCACGCCGGTCCAGAAATGGTTCATCACCATGGCGCGGATCGCGGGATTGACAGCTTTGAGTTTCGGCTGGGTCGGCGGCGGCTGGTAGTAACCAAAGCCGAGGCTGATCGGGACGGTATCGAGATCGAACAGGTCAAGTTCAGCTTCCAGCAGGTTGCCGAACGTGGTGCCGCCGCCGACCATGTAACGCGGCTCGCCGCTGCTATCCATGATGCTGACGCAATCCTTGATCTCGTTATAGAGTTCGCGGATCTTGCCGTAGGACTTGAAGGCCAGCAGCATCAGCTTGCGGTCGATCGGCATCAGGTCGTTGCCGGCCTCGATGCCGGTAATGCCTTGAGGCGATGCCGCCATAAAGCAGCCGAAGGTGAATTTCTCCTGCACGAACGGCGATTCGAAGATCAGCCGCGGAATGAGGTTGCTGCTGCGCGGGCCGAAGTTCATGTGATGCACCGAGCGCGTCTCGAAGCGCGCATAGGACATCGAAAACGGCTTCATGGTGCGGCTGATCATGCGGTGCATATCGAGCTCGCGCAGTTCGCCGTGATGGACGTGGATGATATAATCCGCGTCGTAGATCTTGCGGATGCCCATCAGCTTCCCGATCGGCGTATCGATTGCTACCGCGCGATCGACATAAAGCGCCGGCGACACCTTGCCGTCGAACATTTCAGCCAGGCCGTAATGCTTGATGACTTCTTCCGGCTCCTTGAGGCGGAAGCCGGTGGCGATGCGCAGCCGGATGTTCTTGCAGCCGGTGCGCTGCTCGACGATTTCCTTGATGGTGCGCACGACTTCACGGTAGGCGAAGCCGCCCATGATCATGAAGCCGTATTGCGAGGTCAGGATGTTGACCGACGAGTCCGGCTTGATCTTGCTCATGTCGCAATTGACCAAAGCAGCTTCGGTCGCCTTGCGGATCGGCGTCAGATCGTCACCCTCGACATAGATCGCCTTGGGAATGTCGGGAAACAGCGACTGAACCGGAAGCGCCACCATGCCCGGCAAATCGGCGGCGCGCATCTTAGGCAGGCCCGTCGCGGTTGCCGGCCCGTACATCGACTGGCGAATATAGCTCGGCTTGGCTTTTCCGAGCGAGGCGACATCAATCATGCTCATGGGTTTGCTCCGTCACTTCCGCTCAGAATTTCTTGAACACATCTTTGTCTGCTTCGAGAAAGTAGTCATCCGAGTACTTCTCGAGCACGTCCTTGGGCACGTCCCACAGCGACTGCGTCGTGTCGAACAGATGCCATTTGAAGGCAGGCGGCAGGTTCACCCCCGCGGCTTTCAGCAAGCGCATCGACATCATGGCGCAATAGACCGTGCAGCCCGAACGGGTGCCGGTCGCCAGCGCCATCTCCTCCGGCGTTGTTGCGCCCTTGAGGATGGCGGCAACGCCCTCACGGGCGCGCGTCGACGTGCACAGGCACAGCCATTGCGCAGGGTGGATGTTGGCGCGCTTGCAGATTTCGTGGATGCGATCCTGGTCGACCGATTTGTAATCGACGCTGCGCTCGCCGGCTCGGCGCGCTCAACCTTGATGATGGCGTCGTCATCGCAGACCCCGATGCAATTCTGACACGCCACGCATTTGGTTTCGTCGATCACCGCGATGCGGTTTTCCATCTTGATCGCCAGCGTCGGGCAAACGAAGACGCAATCGACGCAGCCGGTGCAATTGTCCGGAATGACCTCGGCGCGGTAATTGATCTGAACCATGTTGCCTCCGCTTTTAACCCGGGCGCTGCCCGTTCAGCCGACGCGACGGGCGCTCGCTGCGCCGCTTGGCCGCCGCCTATTTTTGGTATAACGTTGTTCTATTAAATAGGATCGGGCGTCCGCTGTCAATCGCCGCCATCATCTGCCGACGCCCCACTAACCCATTGATTCAGTGTCACTTAAGGCCTAGGTTGCAATCCGGATGGCAAATCAGGAATCTTAGTCCAATGCTCGCCAAGAAGCCGCCTGCGCGCCGTTCGCGCACCCCTCAGGACAGCGCCGCCAAGGCGGATGCGCCGTCGCATATCCCGACGACGATCAGGAACCCCGAGCGCGTCGCGCACCGCCGCACCGAACTGATCGAGGTCGCGACGAAGATGTTTCTCGAGCGCGGCTTCCACAACACGTCGATCCGCGACATCGCGCGCGCCTGCACGTTCAATGTCGCCAGCCTTTACATGTATGTCTCGTCGAAGGACGACATTCTCTACCTGGTCGCCAAGGACCTGATGACGAATATCGCCGAACGGCTGGCGGCGACGACGCTCGATCCGCAATCGCAGCACCGCTCGCTGCAAATCGGCTTTTCCAATTACTGCCAGATTGCCAACCGCTTCCGCCGGACGATCCGCCTGCTCTACCACGAAGTCGATTTCATGCCGCCGCGCTCGCGCGCCGATACGATCGCGACCGTGTCGAGCGTCATCGATTATTTCCAGGACATCATCGCCAAGGGCGTGACGTCGGGCGAATTCCGCTCCGTGTCGCCCCGCCTCGCCGCGCTCAACATCGTCATGGTCGCGCACATGATCGCGCTGCATACGCGCGAAGTGCGCGCGCTGGGTGACCTCGACTTCTTCATCAAGCAGCAACTCGACCTTATCTTCGCCGGCCTCCAGGCGCAGCCCACGGGACCTGCCATCAAGTCCACGTCGCGCCGCGCCAAGAAATTCGATTAGTTCACGCCGCGCGTAAAACCTTGCCAGTACGGTTCGCGCAAGGTCCGCTTCAGCAACTTGCCGCTCGCATTGCGCGGCAGCTTGTCGACGAAGTCGACGGAACGCGGGCGTTTGAAGCCCGCGACCTTGTCGCGCATCCAGTCGATCAGTTCGGGCTCGGACAGCGCGCTACCGCCGCGCTTGACGACGACGGCCTTGACCGTTTCGCCCCATTTGGCATCCGGGATGCCGATCACGGCACATTCGACGATATCCGAGTGCGACGACAGCACGGCTTCGATCTCGGCCGGATACACATTCTCGCTGCCGGACACGATCATGTCCTTGAGACGATCCTTGACGAAGATGAAGCCGTTTTCATCCATGAAACCAGCATCGCCCGAATAGAACCACCCGTCGCGAATGGACTCAGCGGTCGCGTCCGGCCTTGCCCAATAGCCCGACATAAGACTTTCGCCCTGATAACAAATCTCGCCGATTTCGCCGCGCGGCAGTTCTTCGCCCTTGCTGCCGGTGATCCGCGCCCGCGCGCCGAACATCGGCCGGCCGCATGACAGGAGTTTCTCGGCGACATGATGCTCGAACGGCAGGCAGGCGAACGGACCGGATGTTTCGGTCAAACCATAAATCTGGCAGAACTTGCACTTGAAGATATCGATGCAGCGCTTGAGCAGATCGGGCGCGATCGGCGCGGTGCCATAAGTGACATGCGTGAATGCGGAAAAATCCGCCGACCGCGCTTGCGGCAGCTCTGTGAGAAACAGCATCACCGCCGGCACGAGCAGCGCCACTTCGATCTTCTGCTGGACGATGACATCCAGCAGTTTCGGCGGATCGATCTCGCGCACCATAACGATGGTCATGCCCTGCTGCATGCTCCACACCGCCCAGCCTGTGCCGCCGGTATGAAACAGCGGCATGCAAACCAGTGAACGGCCGCCCTCGCGCATTTCCGGCATCTCGATGGCGAGGCACAGGCCGGTGTTGAGCAGCGCCGGGCCAGTCAACATCGCGCCTTTCGGCAAGCCGGTCGTGCCGGAGGTACAAAACTGTGTGCTCACTGCGGTGTCGCGGTCGCGGAACGGGTCGTCGCCGCCGCGCGGCAGTTCGGCATAAGTGAGCGTCTTGATGCCCGCCGCGACGCCGTGGCTCCTGAACTCCTCGCCGACCACCAGCAAAGCCGGCTTGACGTCCTCGACGATTGCCCCGATCTCGCGCGCCGTCAGCCGCCAGTTGAGCGGCGCGGCGACAAGCCCGGCTTTGTCGAGCGCGAACACAAGCTCGAGATACTCCGGGCAGTTCTTGTCGAGAATGGACACCCTGTCGCCGGGCTTGAGGCCGAGTTCACGCACCAGGCCAGCCGCAAGTTCGGAGCTGGCGCGGTCGAGAGCGCCATAGCTCTGACTCCGGCCCTCGAACCAGATCGCTTCCAGATCGGGATGGCGCTGGGCGCGCCAGCGAATGACCTCGGCTATCGTGCGCAAGACTTAAACCTCTGTTTCCCTGACTTCAACAAAGCCCTTACAGACCGAGATACGCATTACGGACGCGCTCATCGCTCAGCAATTCCTTGCCCGTTCCCGTCGTCACGATGCGGCCGGTCTCGATGACATAGCCGCGGTCGGCGATGGCCAGCGCGGCATTGGCGTTCTGCTCGACCAAAAGAATGGTCAGGCCGCGCGCCTTGAGCATGCCGATGGTCGTGAAAATCTGTTCGACCAGGACAGGCGCCAGTCCCATCGACGGCTCATCGAGGAGCAGCAATTTCGGCCGCGCCATCAAGGCGCGCCCGATCGCTAGCATTTGCTGCTGGCCGCCGGACAATGTGCCGGCAGTCTTGTTGCGAAACTCGCCCAGCGCCGGGAACATCGCATACATCTCGGCAAGATCGGCGCTGACGCCATCGTCTCGCCGCGTGATACCGCCAAGACGCAGGTTTTCGTCGACCGTCAACGGCGTGAAAATCTGGCGCCCTTCCGGCACCTGCGCGATGCCTTTGGCGACCCGGACATGCGGCCGCCATTTGCCGATCGCCTGCTCGTCGAACATGATGCTGCCGGACGACACCGGTTGCACGCCTGAAATCGCGCGCAGCAGCGTGCTTTTGCCGGCTCCATTGGAGCCGACCAGAGTCACAACCTCGCCCGTTCGCACCTCCAGCGAAATCCCGTGCAGGACCTCGATGCGTCCGTAACGGCTGGTGAGGTTGCTAACCGCGAGCACGCGCCGCCTCCCGCTCGCCCATGCCGCCGAGGTAGGCCGCAATCACCGCCGGATTGCCGCGCACTTCGTCGGCCGTGCCCACCGCCAGTGTCTTGCCGCGATCGAGCACATGAATACGATGTGAAATCCGCATCACCAACCGCATATCGTGTTCGACAAGCACCACGGAGATACCCTGCCCCGCGATTTTCTGGATGACGGCGTCAATCTCCTCCGTCTCGACCGGGTTGCAGCCGGCGGCCGGTTCGTCGAGCAGCAAAACTCTCGGCTCCGCCGCGAGCGCGCGCGCAATCTCGAGCCGCTTGAGGGCGCCATAAGATAGACTGCTCGCTGGACTGTCCGCGACTTTGGCAAGACCGACCATCGCCAGCAGACGCTCGGCATCGGCGCGCGTCTTGCGGTTTTGCGCATGCACAGAAGGCAGCGACAGAACGTGCGCGAAGACGTTGTGATTTTCGTGAACGTGGCGGCCGACCATGACGTTCTCCGCCGCCGTCATCCGGAAGAACACCTGAAGGTTCTGGAACGTGCGCGACATGCCGCGCAGCGCCAACTGGTGCGGGGCGAGGTTGGTCACGTCTGCGCCTTCGAGGACGATACGGCCTCGTTGCGGGACATAGACGCCGCTGATCATGTTGAACAAGGTCGTCTTGCCGGCGCCGTTTGGCCCGATCAACGCGAAGATTTCGCTGCGATTGACGGTGAAGCTAACGCCGTCGACGGCGACGACGCCGCCGAAAGCAATCCCCAGATTTTCGACGCGGAGGATGGTCACGCTGGCCTCCGCCGGATCAGCGCGGCGATGGCCGGGACGATGCCGCTCGGCAGCAGGATCAGGAATACGACAATGATGGCGCCGAGGACGACGTGTTCGTATTCGTGAAAAACGGTCAAAGCCTGCGGCAGGATGACCAGAATGGCCGCGCCGACAATGCTGCCGAGGATCGAGCCGAGTCCGCCCAGCACGGCCATCACGACAAGTTCGATGGACAGCAGAAAGCCCGCCGTGGTCGGCGTGACGAAGCCGTCGAGCAGCGCCAGATAGCTGCCCGCAATCGAGGCGAAAATCGCCGAGATGACGAACGCGAGCAATTTGTAGCGGGCGACATCGATGCCGAGGACACGCGCGGCGATCTCGCTATCATGGATGGAGCGCAAGGCGCGACCGGTCGGGCTGTTGATCAGGTTGACCACGACCAGCGCGGCGATAACAAGCGAAATGCCGGAGATCCAGTACCACGTCACCGAGCCGGCGACGCGCCAGCCGAACAGCACCATGCGCTGCACTTCCATGCCGTTGGGCCCGCCAGTGATGTTGGCCTCGTTGGAAATTACCATCGCCACCAGCATGCCCATGCCGAGCGTGGCGATGGCCAGGTAGTAGCCGTTCAGGCGCAGGATGGGACGGCCGACGAGGAAAGCGAGCAGCGCCGAGACCGCTGTACCTCCGAGCAGCGAAGCCCAGCTCGGCAATCCGAGATAGACTGGGCCGAGCGCCATCGCATAGGCGCCGATGCCAAAAAAGCCCGCATGGCCGAGGCTGACCTGGCCGGCAAATCCCATCAGCAGATTGAGTCCGAGCACGGCAATCGCGTTGATGTAAACCAGCGCCGCGACGCGCATATAGAAATTCGACGGCAGGATCATCGGCAGGATTGCGACGACGACCGCGACGGCCCCGACAAGAAGAAAGGGACTGGTCAAAAAACGTCGCACGCTACACCCTCTCGACCGACTTGGCGCCGAACAGGCCTTGCGGCATCGTAAAGAGAACCAGAAGAATAACGATGAAGGCGACCGCGTCCTTGTACTGCGACGACAGGTAGCCGGCCGAGAACTGTTCGAGCAGGCCCAGCACCAATCCGCCAACAACCGCGCCGAGCGGATTGCCCATGCCGCCCAGCACGGCGGCGGCGAAGCCCTTCAGCGCCAGCAAGGTGCCGGCGTCGTAATAGGTCAGCGTGATCGGCGTCGCGAGAACACCGCCAATGGCGCCGATCGCGGCCGAGATGACGAAGGCCGTGCTCGTCACCGCCCGCGTATTGATGCCGGTGAGTTGCGCCGCGGTGCGGTTGGCGGCCGTGGCCAGCAGCGACTTGCCACGCAAGGTGCGGCTCATGAACAGCCACAAGGCGATAAGGACTAGCGAGACGCCGAACATCACGACCAGGCTTTGCGGCAGCAACGTCGCGCCGCCAATCACGAAAGGTTCGTTGCCGAAGAAGGAAGGCAGGCTGTGGAAGTTCTTGTCGAGGACGATGGCCGTCACGCCGCGAATGAATATCGACGCACCAATTGTGATGATAATGAGCGTCACCGGAGAAGCGCGGCGCGCCGGCTCGATGGCCAAGCGATACAGTAGCAGGCCGACCACCGCAGCGACCACGATGGCCAACACCGCCGCCACGAACAGCGGCAGGCCGGCGGCATAGCCGAAGAACGTCACCATGCCGCCCAGCATGACGAACTCGCCTTGGGCGAAATTCGCGACGTCCGAGGAATTGTAGATCAGCGTGAATCCCAAAGCCACGAGGGCGTAAATCGCGCCCACCGTCATGCCTGAAAACGCAAACTGAAGAAATTCAGCCAAGTCTTTTCCCCGACCGGTAATCCCGGCAAGCCGACAGTTTCAAGCTGTCAGCCCGGGCGATTGACGATACCGGCTCCGTGGCGAAACGGAGCCGGCTCGCATTTACGTATGTGCGCGGAGTTGCGCCGTTCGATACTACAGAACCAGGCTCCAATCCCCGTTCTTGATTTCGATCATGCGGAACGAGTTAAGATCGAGACCGAGGTGGTCCGTCGCCGACATGTTGATGACGCCGCCGGTGCCGATGAAGTTTTTGGTCTTTTCGATTTCGTCACGCACCTTGGCCTTGTCCGCCGAGCCGGCCCGCTTGAGGGCTTCGACCAGCATGAACAGAGCATCGCGCGCATGGCCGCCGAAGGTCGAAACCGGCTGCCCGGTTTCCTTCTCGAACTTCGTCTTATACTCAATGGCCACCTTCTTCAAAGGGTCGCTGTCCGGCAATTGTTCTGCGACCAAAAGCGCGGCGGCCGGCAGGCGAACGCCGTTAGCCGCCTCGCCCGCGAGATTGATGTAGCTCTTGGAGGAGACGCCGTGGCTCTGGTAAAGCGGCACCGAGAGTCCGACCTGGCGATAGTTGCGTGTCACGATCGCCGGGCCCTGACCGAAGCCGCAATTGATGACCGCCTGCACGCCGGCCGTGTTCTTGATGTTGGTGAGCTGCGGCGTCATATCGCTGTCGGCGGCGCCGTAGATTTCATCCTTGACGACCGTGATGCCTTCCTTCGGCGCCATGGCCACGCATTCGGCGCGCATCGCCTTGCCCCAGCCATCGGTGCCGGAGATGATGCCGACGCGGGTGAGATTGCGCTTCTTCAGGTCTTCGAAAATCTTGCCGCACGACATCGGCTCGGTGTGCGGCATCTTGAAGACCCACTTGCGCACCGGCAGCACGATTTCAGCCGCACCGGCGAGCGAAATGTACGGCAGGGCTGCTTCTTCGAAAACGCCGCGGATCGCCAGCGCCGAGCCGCTGCCCGAGCCGGCAATGACGGCATCGACCTTGTCTTCCTCGACAAGGCGGGTTGCAAAAGTGCGCGCCTTGTTGGCATCGCTACCGTCATCGTAGATGAATAGTTCGAGCTTCTTGCCGTTGACGCCGCCCGCGGCATTGATGTCACGGACGTACATTTCAAGCGTCTTCTTTTCCGGATCGCCAAGGAATGACGCCGGGCCGGTAACGGACAGGACCGAGCCGATCTTGATTGTGTTCTGGGCATAGGCGGCCGAGGCGAACATGCCCGCGGCCATCGCGGCGGCGCCGATCAGTAGGCTTCTTCGAATGATAGTCATAGTCTCCCTCCCGTTTGTCATTGATATAAGCACTTGGCGTCTTCTTCTTGTTCTCAGACCGGCAAACCTGCCGTCTTCGTCTGAATGCGATAGACCGACGATCTTGCCGTGATGTACAGCGCGGACCGGTCTGCCCCGCCCCAGGCGAGGTTCGATGGAAGCTCCGGCACCGGAATGATGCCGAGACGCGTACCGCTTGGATCGAAGACCCAGACACCGCCACCGCCGCTGACGAAGACATTGCCGATGCGGTCGACCTTGAGGCCGTCGGGCGCCGGACTGCCGCCGATGCGCGCGAACAGCCTCGGCGCAGACAGCATCCCGGCGGCATCCACGTCGTAGACCAGAACGTGGTTCTCTTCGGTGTCGGCGACGTAAAGCCGCGTCTCGTCCGGCGAGAAAGCGAGCCCGTTCGGCGTGCAATCGGCGGCAACGGCGACGATATCGCCGCCGTCCGGCGCGACGCGGTAAATGCCTGCAAAGTCCAGCTCGGCTGATTCCGCGACGCCGAAGACCGGGTTGAGACCGTACGGCGGATCGGTGAAGTAGATGAAGCCGTCGGATTTGACGACGATATCGTTAGGACTGTTGAGGCGGCGCCCCTGATAGTGGGCGGCGATAGTTGTCGTGCTTCCGTCTTTCTCAAGCCGGGAAACGCGGCGTCCGGCGTGTTCGCAGATCAGCAATCGCCCGTCGCGGTCAAACGTCAGGCCGTTCGACTTGCCGCTCGGCGCCTTGAACGCCGACGCGCCATCGTCAGCCCGCCACCGATGAATGACGTCGGCGGGAATATCGCTGAAGGTCAAGCAATCGTTCGCCGCATCCCACACCGGGCCTTCAGTGAAATAGAACCCCGAGGCGATCGCCTCCACAACGGCGCCCGTCGCGACGATGCTGTTCATGGCATCTTTTTCAATCGCGATGGCGAGGTTCTGCACTGGCGTCACTCCGCCCGGATCGGCAGTTCGACGACCCCTTTGCCGGGGACGCACACGACGCCATCCTGATTCTTGATCCACAATTCAAGGTCGACGCGGCCCTTGCCGTCCTCGACGGTCTTGCCCGTGATGCGGCCGCCGCAGGTCAGCACATTGCCCGGCACCATGAAATTACGGAATTGCACGCCGAGCTTCCGCAAGCGGCCTTTGTCGCCGGCCCAGGCGGTGAGCAACTGCACGTAGTAATCGGGCGCCATGTTTCCGGGCGCGACAATATCGGGCAATCCGCGCCGCTTCACGGCGAACGGATTGTCGAAGTGGATGCGGTCCATCAGCCAGACGACGGCGCAATACATCAGGATGTTCACGGTGTTGACGTTCTTCGTCAGAACAGGAATTTCCTGCCCGACCGAGACGTCATCGAAATAAATCTGCGACGGCATTCGGGTTACTCCGCCTCTTCTTTGCGTGGAGAAGCGATCATGGTGACGACATGGGTCGCCAGCTTTTCATCGTTCTGATTGGTGTAGGTGAATTCGGAGGTCACGAAGACCAGCGTGCCGCTCTTGCCGACCTTTTCAGCCATGTTGGTTACCCGGCCGCGCACCGTCACGCGGTCGTTGGCGTAGATCGGCTTGAAGAACTCCAGCTCCTCGCCGCCCCGCACCCAGCCGAGCGAAAACGCATTGGGGATGTTCGGGATGCCGACGAAGGATGACAGCCCATCCTCGCCGAGGTCCTTGGTCGCCTTTTCGGCGCCGGGCACGCCGACCGACCAGCTGATGTAGTTCAACGGGGCCGTGAGACCTTTGTGGCGGCCGGCCTTGGCCGCCGCCTCGTCGAAAAAGATCGGGTTATCGTCGTCGATCGCCAGCGCATAGCGGCGGATATCGCGGGCCAGCACCGGTTCTCCGGTATGAGCCGGATATTCGTGCCCGATGAAGTTCTTCCAGCCCAATTCTTCCAGAAGCGAACCCATAACCCCCCTCAGACGCTATTTCTTGGTCTTATAAAAAAACCGGCTAGCCGGATTATTATCGGTCGGGTATGATTTCCCTGTCAAGCAGTGATTGGAACCAATCCAGTCCAATTGGCCTTCGGCTCACTCAGCGCCGGACGGAGGGACAAGTCGACAGGGGCAGCAGCAGCTAAGGATAAGATTGCCGTGCGTTTCGACATCGAACCGGCCCGAACCGATTGCCATTCACGCAGAACGCTGCATGCTTTGCGCCGACACCGCGCGACAAAACGCCCGATCGCCTGAACCAAAAGCGAAGAACGAGCCGCAATCGTCAATGACCGCCACAGAATCCCCTTACCTGAAAACTTTGTCGCCCAAGGAATTGGCCCGCGTCGAGACCGTCGCCAGGACCGCCGCGCAGCTTTTCGACAAGGCCGGCTATCACGAGACCAGCCTCAAGGACATTTCCAGCGCCGCCGGGCTGAGCAAGGGCGCGATCTACTACTACTTCTCCAACAAGCACGAAATTCTGCTCTACATCCTCAATGGCTATATGGATGAATTGCTCAATGGCCTCGACGATGAGCTGGAGCGCCTGCCCGACAGCCTTGCCAAGCTGAAGTTCATGCTGTCGCGCCACATGCTGACCTTCAGCTCGCACGACGCCAGCGCGCGCATTCTGCTCAAATACGCGCACAACCTGCCAGCCGCCGAACTTGCGGGGATCGTCCGCAAGCAGAAGCAATATGCCCGCATGCTGGCCGAGATCCTCGCGGACAATGCCGGTGGCCGCCTCAACGACAAGCAGATCAAGGCGTGCAGCTACATCGTGTTCGGCATGTACAATTCGATCATCAACTGGCACCGGTCCGATGGACCGATGCCGCTGTCTGAACTGACCGATTTTTGTTGCGAGCTGTTTCTCAACGGCTGGACGTCGATGACCGTCAAAAAGGGCAAAGCGCCCTCCTGACGTTTAAGCGATCTGAGCCCAGACGGTCACGACACCGAAAGCCATCACCGCTGCGCCGACGGCGCGGATAAACGGTGCCGGCACATTGCCGCGGCTGGCAAACCCGATCGCACCGCCAAGACCCAGCAGCATCGCGGTCGCCATAACGAAGCCTGCGCCATACAGAAACGGCGTGGCCACGTCCGGCATCTCGGCGCCATGGGCAAAGCCGTGGAAGCTGGCAAACAGGCCGACAAGCAACGCCGCCGGCCCGGCCGGCAGTCTGGCCAAAAGGCAAATCAGCAGGCCGAACACGACAATCGACGCCGCGATCGTTTGCTCGACGGCGGGCAAAGCGACACCGGCCTGGCTCAACACGGATCCGGCGATCATCATGCCGATGAAGGCAAGCGGCACGCCGACGACGGCGCGCCCGCCGAGATAGGCGGCCCAAAGGCCGATGGCCAGCATGACGACCAAATGATCGGCGCCGAAGATCGGGTGAAGGAACCCGCTGACAAAGCTGTCGCCATGGCCGAGGGTATGATCGCCCGGATGGGCCAACGCCGCCGCAGGCAGCAACGCCAACCCTGCACCGAGCAAACGCGCCGCCATTCTTGAACGCAGGCCATTCTTCATTCCGGACTCCCGTAATTTTACCGTTCGCATTGGTTGAGCAAGGCGCGCAACGTCCCGTCAGTCGCCATCGCCCGGATTGGACGAAAACATTTCTTTCTTGTTCGTGGCTTTCTCATATTCCTTGGCATCGGCCGGCGCCGGCTTGGTCACGGTGATGTTCGGCCAGAGCTTGGCATAGTTCGCATTGATCTTCAGCCATTCGCCGGTCGCGGCCGCATCGCTGTCGGCCTTGATCGCATCGACGGGGCATTCCGGCTCGCAGACGCCGCAGTCAATGCACTCATCGGGATGAATGACCAGCATGTTCTCGCCCTCGTAGAAGCAGTCGACCGGGCAGACTTCCACGCAATCGGTGAACTTGCACTTGATGCAGCTCTCGGTGACGACGTAAGTCACAATTCTCTCCTTCAGTCCGTTCGCACGTCGAATTTGATGTCGACGATCGGCGCATCGAGAATGGCGCGGCCGATATCGAGAATATCGACATCGTGTTCGGCGACGCCGGGGATGTCGTCCATGGCAATGTCGCCGGCAAAAGCTATGGTCGTCACATCGCGCCGGCCGGCGTCGCGCACCATGCGCGACACCAGATCGAGGTCCTCGACCTTGCCGCTGTCGACCATCAGAATTTCAGCGCCGAGTTCGAGCGCGGCGCGCGCTTCCGCCGCGATGTCCTCGACCAGCCCGCGCAACTGAATGGCGCGGACGTAACCCTGCATCGGCGCCACCGCTTCCAGCGTCTTGCGAACCGAACCGAAGATACGGACGTAATTCTTGTCGAGATAAAGAAACGGCTTGTCCGAGATGCGGCCGCTGCCGCCGCCGCGATGAACCGCGCGCCTGATCTGGTCCTTGACCTCTTCCGGCATCTTCTTCGCCGCGCCTGACACCACGCGAACGCGGCTGCCGGCCAGTTGCTGCGCGCGCCGCATGGCCCGCGAAATTCCCGACGGCTTGGCGATGGCGCCGGGCACGCAATCCTCGGCAATCGCAATCGCCTTGGCCGTTCCGCGAATGGTCAGCACGGGTTTGTCGATACCGACCTCATCGCCGTCGGCGGCGGCGTGCAGCACCTCGCAACCGAGATCCTTCGCCTTTTGCGCCGCGCGCTCGATGCCACAAATGACGCCGGCGCTGGTCACCCGGACGTCGGCGACATAGAAGCGGTCGGCGACGGAAACGAAAATCGTGTCTCTGAGATCGGCTATCATTTTCCCACCCCGCTCGCTGCCACGCCGGGGCTCAAGCCGGCCGGCGCCGTCCATGCGGATTGCACGGCATCGCGATGAAGCGCAAGCAGTTCGGACACCGAAGGCGGAACAAGATGCGCCACGCTGCGGCCTTCGAGCCACTCGGTCCGCACCAGCGACGAGCTGATTTCAATACGCGGAATGGCCACGACAACGGCGCGACGGCCAGGCATCAGTTCGAACGCCATCACGGCGCCCGGCGGCGCCGGAACGCGCCGGCTGAGCGGCCAGGCGTTGCCAACCTGCGATGCGAACACCTCAAGGTCGAATTCCGTACGACATACCACCATAATATGAGCCAGTTCGACGACGCGGTTGCCGGCTCGCCATGTGGGCAAGCGCAAGAATTCACGGTCACCAAGCAGGAAATGGTGCTCGGCCGCAGGCTGACGCTGTGCCATGGCCTCTAATGTCTGGACCGTAACCGACGGTGTCGGTAATTCGCGTTCGATTTCACTGACATGAAAGTCATCATGCCCGCCGAGCGTCGTTCGCAACATGGCGACGCGGAGTTCGAAGGGCAGCAAGGTCTGATCCGTCTTGTGCAGCGGCGCGTAGCTGGGCACCCATTCGACACGCTTAAAGCCGAGCATCCCGGAAACCTCGATCGCCGCCCGCAGGTGGCCGATGTGGACCGGGTTGAACGCCCCGCCGAAAATCAACGTGCGTAACGCGTCTAGCTCATGCGAGCGCAAGCAAAGGCTCCTCGACGACATCCTTCAGGGTGGCAACAAAGGCCGCCGCCTTGGCACCATCGATGATCCGGTGATCGTAGGTCAAGGTAAGCTTCATCATCGGCCGAATGACGACGGCGCCATCGCGAGCAACGGGCGTGTCGATGATGGCGCCGACCGCCAGGATGCCGCTCTCGGGCTGGTTGATGATGGCGCTGAACTCTTCCACCCCGAACATGCCAAGCGACGAAATGGAGAACGTGCTGCCCTTCATGCGCTCGGGCGGCAGCTTGCCACTGCGCGCCTTTTCGATCAGGTCGTGGCGTTCGACCGCAATCTCGGCCAGCTTCTTGGTGCCGATATTGCCGATCACCGGAACAACCAGACCATCGTCGAGCGCCGTGGCAATACCCATGTGAATGGCGTCGAGAAAGACGATGCCCTCTTTGGTCCACCGCGTGTTCATCACCGGGTGACGCTCGATGGCAACAGCGACAATCTTGGCGAACAGATCGGTCAGCGTCGGCCGCACGCCGGTCTGCTTCTCAATGGACGGGATAAGCCGCGTGCGTGCGTCGACGAGATTGCCCGCGTCCACCGAGACGACCATATAGGCTTGCGCCGCCTCGACCGTGCTGGCCACCATCTTGCGGGCGATGACCTCGCGCATCGAGGTGAGCTTGACCAGGCGGCCATCCGCCGGCGTGGGCATTGCCGCGCTGCCGGGTGCGGACGTCGTGCGTACCGCCAACCCGGCCAGATAGGATTCGACATCCCGCTTCTTGAGCGGAGTGCCGGGTGACGTGGCGGCAACCTGCGCGATATCGATGCCGTTCACTTTCGCGATCCGCCGCGCCAGCGGCGTCGCGCGGGTTTTCGACGAGCCGCGGGCTGGCGCCGGCTCCGCGCGGACGGACGCTGGATTATCCTTGGCCGGCACGTCGCCTTGTGGCGGCGCCGCCGCCACCTGGGCCGGCGCGGCGGCCGCCGAGGCGTCGTCGAGCAGCGCGACTTCGGTGCCGATGGCAACGGTCTCGCCCTCGCCGACGATGATCCGCGAAACCTTGCCCGACTGCGTCGCTTCGACGTCGAAGCTGACTTTCTCCGTTTCGAAAACAAAGACAATCTCGCCCGGCTCGACGCGATCGCCGACGGCTTTCCTCCACTCGACAATCTTGCCTTCGGTCATGGTCAGACCGACTTTTGGCATGAGGATTGCGGAACTCATGAACCTAACGCCTCTCGATCTCGTTTCAGGTTGGAGCGAACCGGCGTTCGCATCCACTAATAGTTCATGACCTTCTCGACGGCGCGGACGATATCGGCGGCGTTGGGCAGGTATTCGCGTTCCTGGCTGAAGGGCACTGGCGAGAACGGCGCGCCGACGCGCAAAATCGGCGCATCGAGAACGTCGATCATCTCCTCGCTGACCATCGCCGAAATCTCGGCCCCGATGCCGAACGACTTGACCGCCTCGTGAGCGATCACCAGACGCGATGTTTTCTCGACCGAGCTGAAGATCGCCTGCCTGTCGAGCGGCGAAATCGACCGAAGGTCGATCACTTCGACGTCGATGCCCTGCGCGGCCAAAGTCTCGGCGGCTTCGAGCGAGTCGAGAACCATGCGCGACAAGGTGACGATGGTCACGTGCTTGCCGGTTCGCCGCACATCCGCCTTGCCGATCGGCACGAGATACTCGCCGGCGGGAACATCGCCCGACGAGGCATAGAGCGCCTTGTGCTCAAGAACGAGCACCGGATCGTTGTCGCGGATTGCGCTTTTCAGCAGTCCCTTGGCATCGGCAGGCGTCGCCGGCATGACGACCTTAAGTCCGGGGATATGCGCAAACCACGCTTCAAGGCTTTGCGAATGCTGCGGACCGGCATTGAGCCCGGCGCCGCCCGGCGCGCGGATCACCAGCGGCGCGGCGAACTGGCCGCCGAACATGAACCGTGTCTTGGCGATCTGGTTGACGATCTGGTCCATGCAGACCGGCAGAAAGTCCGCGAACATGACTTCCACGACCGGGCGCAGCCCCTTCATCGCCGCGCCGAGCGCAAGGCCGACGATTGCGGATTCGCTGATCGGCGTATCCTTGACGCGCTTGTCGCCGAAGGCCTGCAAAAGGCCGCGCGTGCCGCCGAAGGCGCCGCCCGGCGCACCGACGTCCTCGCCGATAATGACGACGTTCTCGTCGCGCGTCATTTCCTCATGCAAGGCTTCATTGATCGCCTTGATGTACCGGGTCTCTGTCACGGCGAATTACCCCTGCGCAAGCCGTCAAGCATAGACGTCATTCAGATACTGCCCTTTCGGCGCGGCGGGAGAAGCCTCCGCATAAGCGATTGCTTCGTCGATCTCCACGCGCAAGCGGGCATCGACGTCGTCGAGTTGCTGGCGGCCGGCAAGACCCTGCTCGATGAGAAATTTCTCGAAGTTGGCGATGCAGTCGACGGTGCGCGCCTGTTCGACATTGGCGGCGGGACGATACTTCTGCGGATCGCCGGCATAATGACCGAACCAGCGATAGGTTTTGCATTCTAGCAGCGTCGGCCCATCGCCGGCCCGCGCGCGCGCCAAAGCCTGGCGCATGCCATCGCGGACCTTCAGCACGTCGTCGCCATCGACCAGAACGCCCGGCATGCCGTAGCCGTCGGCGCGGCGCGCGATGCTGTCGATCTTCATGTAGGCCTTCTGCGCGCTGAACTGCGCCCAGCCGTTGTTTTCACAAACGAACACGAGCGGCAGATTCCACAAGGCGGCCAGGTTCAGGGATTCATGAAACGTGCCCTGATTGGATGCGCCATCGCCGAAGAAAACGACTGTGACACTGTCTTCGCCCTTGAAGGCCGTGCCGAAGGCGCTGCCCAGCGAAATCGGCAGGCCGGCGCCGACAATGCCGTTGGCGCCGCCGACACCGGCCTCCGCGCTGGCGACATGCATGGAGCCGGAATTGCCGTGACAGGCGCCGTTCGCGCGGCCGAAAATTTCGGCCATGAACGGCTTCAGCTCCATGCCCTTGGCGAGCGTGTGGCCATGACCGCGATGCGTCGTGAAGATCGTGTCGGCCGGCGTCAGGCAGGAACACACGCCGGTGGCGACCGCTTCTTGGCCGATGCTGACGTGAATGAAGCCCGGGATTTTGCCGTCGGCGAAAACTTGGAGAAGCTTTTCCTCCACCAGCCGCACGCGCAGCATGGAGTGGTGCAGATCCATCAGGCCATCGTCATTCGGAATGGCTGCGGAAATGGCAGGGTCCTTGGGTTTGGTCATCTATCCGGCCTATTGCGGGCATCGCCGCGGAATAACGGCCAATTCATAAAAACCGGCCAGCCGGATTATTTTTAGACGCTCCCCTTAGGATGTCAAGGTGCCCGGAACTGGGCCTTCGGCGGGCTGGTGGCAAAGCGGCGCGCGACAGCCGCCTTACAGGGTTCGTTTGTGCGGCTGCCAGGCCCGCTCGAGATTCTCGATCAGGTCTGAATCGTACAGGCACAGGCTCTGCTGCCAGCTATAGACCGCCATGTAATGGCGGAACGCCGACAGCGGCTCCTGCCCGACGCGCAGCGCCTTCCGGTTGGCGACCGTGCTGACGAAACCGCCGCGGATCATCTGGGCGGTGTTTCGCTCGATGGCCTCATCCATTTGGTCGGCAGGCACAATCTCATCGCAGATTTTTGCGCCGCCAAGTGAGCCGGCGGGAAACTGCTCTTCAAAGAAGATGGCGTGCCGCGCCGTTTGAATACCGACGAGGCGCGGGAATCTTAAGTTTGCAAAACCGGGGATGAAGCCTTCCTTGCTGGCCGGCAAACTGAAGTAGGCATCCGGCTCGGCAATGACGCGATCCATGACGCAGAGAATTTGGCAGCCGCCGCCGATCGCAAACCGGTCCACCACCGCCAGCCACGGCTTTTCGACAAAATTCTCAAGCAATTCGTGGCAGGCATCCGAGAGCCAAAGACCGCGATACATTTTGTTGACGAGGCCGAGTTCGCGCTCGAGCAGAAAGTCGATCAGCGAGATCTGGCCATAATAAAGATGCGTGAGATTGATCCCGGAATTGAAGACGCGCTTGCCCTGATGCTTGGGATGATCGACCGTCCCACCTCGCAGCACGCCAACCTTGATCCGGTCGTCCAGCAGCACCAGATCGACGGCGCTTTCCAGAGCAGCCACCGCGACATCGTCCTCGGCGTTGAGAAATTTCTTGTTCGTGGCGGTGACGTGGCCGACAAAGCCCTTGCGCTCGACCGTGGCGGCGCCGAAATCAAAAAAGCCGGTGCGCTTGAATTCGGCGAGCGCCGCCTCCGCCGCTGCCGTCGGCCGCAGCATCGCGTGAATCAGATGCAGCCCGCAGTCCGGGTCCGACAGAACGTGCGCAAAGAAAAGCCCTTGATCGATTTCGCGGCCGTCCTTGGCGGATTGCCTTAGCAAGGCGCGTTCCTGGTCGATCTGCCGCCGCGTCGGCAGCAGGCCAGGGAATGTCTCGGCGACATCATAGGCAAGGTCAGCGACGCGCGGGTGCCGCGTCCGGCTGGTGGTCAGTTGCTCATAAATGTCGCGCGAATAGCGGGCGAAAAAGGCTTCTCGGCTCGTGCGCGCTTCGCGCAAAATCGCCAGCACTTCATCGTTCCCAGACTGGCCCCGACTGCCGGCAGCGCCGCAGCGTTCGATGCGCGCCTCAACTGAGGCAAAATACGAAATTGCAGTCTTGAGATCGGCCGCAATCGTCGCGGCGTAGACGGGAGCGGCCAGAGAAACATCTGCGTTGCGTGGCGCGTTGGCTGGCATGTGTTTCCTCACTTTTTCTATTAGACGATTTTCCGTCCACGAAACGAGCTATCGCCTAAAGTTGGTGACGGCCTGATCTTTTAGGCGGCGGTTTCGTCCTGAAGGTCGCTCGCCTTGGCGATGACCTCCAACCCGTTAGTGAACTTTACCCCCTGTCCGGCGTCAGCGCCAGTGAGACAGATTTAGCGGCTTGAGGAAGGGAGGATTTCTGGCTCATCGTAACCATCAA
>CAITJJ010000255.1 GCA_903892675.1 uncultured Hyphomicrobiales bacterium
CGACAGGATGATGTCCTTGGCGGTGACGCCCGGCGTCAACTTGCCGTCGACCACCACGCGCATGTGCTTGGATTTCTTCTGGATCAGCGTCTGCGTCGCCAGCACGTGTTCGACTTCCGATGTGCCGATGCCGTAGGCGAGCGCGCCAAAGGCGCCGTGCGTCGCGGTGTGGCTGTCGCCGCAGACGATGGTGGTGCCGGGCAGCGTGAAGCCCTGCTCAGGCCCGATGATGTGGCAGATACCCTGGCGCTTATCGAACTCGTCGAAATAAGTCAGCCCGAAGTCGCGCGCGTTCTGCGCCAGCGCCTCAATCTGGATGGTGCTTTCCGGATCGGGATTGGGCAACGATCGGTCCGATGTCGGCACGTTGTGATCGACCACGGCCAGTGTTTTTTCCGGTGCATGCACTTTGCGGCCGGCCATGCGCAGGCCTTCGAAGGCTTGCGGCGAGGTGACCTCGTGGACGATGTGGCGATCGATATAGAGCAGCGCGGTGCCGTCCGGCTGTTCGTCGACCAGATGATCGTCCCAGATCTTGTCGTAGAGGGTGCGCGGTTTCATGGCTCGGATAACCTTGTGCAAAGTCGAAAAGGGAAAGCGGCCCGCAGGCGTCCGGCGTTACGCCGGCGGCGGGCTCTCAGAGTCCGGCCTGGACAGCCGTCAGCCGGCCAAAAAACCGCCAGGGCAGGCGGGTGTGGTCGGCGAGGATGATGCGGCAAGCCTTGGAAACCATGGCAGCTATATAGTCGATTGGAATGGTTCCGACAACGAAAGCGGCGTGTCCGGCGCGCATGGCAGCAGCCAAGCAAAAGGGGCCGAACGCCGGCCCCTTGAAGCAGTCTTTATAAGTCGCAGCGCCGTTACTTGGCGGCCGCTGCCTTGGCTGCTTCCTTGGCAATTGCGCCCGGGCTCTGGGTCGTTTCGGCCTCGATGCGAGCGGCCTTGCCGCGCAGACCGCGCAGGTAATACAGCTTGGCGCGACGCACCTTGCCGCGGCGCACAACCTTCACCGACTCGATCATCGGCGCAAAAAGCGGGAACACGCGCTCGACGCCCTCACCGTAGGAAATCTTGCGGACGGTGAAGTTCTGGCTGATGCCGGCGCCGTGGCGGCCGATGCAAACGCCTTCGTAGGCCTGGACGCGGCTCTTGTCGCCTTCCTTGACCTTGACGTTCACCAGCACGGTGTCGCCAGGGCCGAAGTCCGGCATGGTCTTGCCCGCGGACAACTTTTCCATCTGCTCTTTGTCGAGCGTTTCGATCAGGTTCATGGCTCAAATCTCCTCGGCGGCGCCAGCAACCGGCGCGCGGTCATGCTTGGTCTGAATGGGTTGGCGAGCTTCTAGTACACTTAGGCAAGGTTGTCACCTGCCGGATTGGCTTGGTTTTAGGGCTTTTTGCGGGCCTGATAGGCTTCCCACAGGTCCGGACGGCGTTCGCGGGTGAGCCTTTCGGCCTCGGATTGACGCCACTTGGCGACCTTGCCGTGGTCGCCGGAGGTCAGGACCTCCGGGATAGCCAGACCCTCGAACAGCGCCGGCCGGGTGTATTGCGGGTATTCCAGCAGGCCGTCGGAGAAGCTTTCCTCGACGCCCGAGGCTTCCTTGCCCATGACCCCGGGAATGAGGCGGACGCAGGCGTCGAGAACGGCGAGAGCCGCCACTTCGCCGCCGGACAGGACGAAATCGCCGAGCGAGACTTCCTCAAGCCCACGGGCGGCAATCAGCCGCTCGTCGACGCCCTCGAAGCGGCCGCACAGGATGACGGCGCCATCGCCCTTGGCCAGCGCGGCGACGCGGCTTTGCGTCAGCGGCGCGCCGCGCGCGCTCATCAAGAGGCGCGGGCGCGGGTCCGGCGGAATGCTGTCGAGCGCCAAGCTATCAAGAGCTTTGGCCAGCACATCGGCCTTCATCACCATGCCCGGGCCGCCGCCCGCCGGTGTGTCATCGACGGTGCCGTGCTTGTCGATGGCATGCGCGCGGATGTCGATGGCCTCAAGCGACCACAGCCCGGCGCCCAGCGCCTTGCCGGCTAGACTGATGCCGAGCGGGCCGGGAAACATCTCCGGAAAAATTGTCAGAACCGATGCGCGCCACATGCGGATTACTCCGTCACACTCGGCAGGACGACGACGATCTTTTTCTCGGCAATGTCGATCTCCGGCACGATGGCGTCGGTGAACGGCAGCAGCAGCGGTTCGCCACCCTGCGTCGTGGCGATCTCAATCAGGTCGCCGGCACCGAAATTATGCAGCGCGGTGACATGGCCAAGCGCGACGCCGTCCGGCGTGACGGCGGCAAGCCCGATCAGGTCGGCATGATAATAAGTGCCGTCTTCATCGATGGCCGGCAGCCGCTCGCGCGGCACGAACAGATCGGTGTTCACCAGTTTCTCTGCGGCGTCGCGGTCTGCGACGCCGACAAGGCGCACGACGAAATGATCCTTCGCCGCGCGCATTGTCTCGATTTCGAACCGGCGCTTGCCGTCCTCGGTTTCCAGCGCCCCGTAATCGGCGACCGCCGCCGGATCGCCGGTGAAGGGCCACAGCTTCAGTTCGCCGCGCACGCCATGCGGCGCCCCGATGCGGGCGACGCGGACCTTGTTGCCCGTATCGGGCGAAGGTGACTTGCTGGTGTCGCGAGTCACGTTTTGCCGCGGCTACTTCGCCGCTTCGGCGGCGGCCGCCTTGTCGGCCGCGGCCTTCTCGTTGACCTTGGCCTGCGCCGCGGTCTTGGCCGCTGCGTCGCCGGCTTCCTTCACCTTCAAGGCCTCTTCCTTCAGCGCCTTGCGTTCCTTGCGCGGCACTGCCTTGGTCGGGTTGTTGCGCTTCTCGCGCTTCAATACGCCGGCGGCATCGAGGAAGCGGCTGACGCGATCTGACGGTTGCGCGCCCTTGACCATCCAGGCCTTGACCTTGTCGAGGTCGAGCTTGAGGCGCTCCACCTTGTCCTTCGGCAGCAGCGGATTGTAGTAGCCGAGACGCTCGATGAAGCGGCCATCGCGCGGCGAACGCGAGTCGGCGAGCACGATGTGATAGAACGGGCGCTTCTTGGTGCCGGCGCGAGCCATGCGGATAACGAGAGACATTTTAGTTTCCTTTCTGAAAGACGAACTGATCGTTTGGTTGGTGTGATTGGTTGATTGAGCGCGTTATTTCTTTTTCCCGAAGCCGGGCAGACCCGGCAGTCCGGGGAATTTTCCGGGCGTGCCGAGGCCGGGAAGTCCCGGCATGTTCGGCGGTAGTTGCGGCATCGAAGAGGGAAGTCCCGGCGCGCCGGCGCCCGGAAAGCCCGGCGGCAACTGGCCGCCCGGCATTTTCTTGGCCATCTCAGCCATCTGTTCTGGCGACGGCATGCCGCCGGACCCGAAGCCCATGATCTGGCCTAAGCCTGCCAATGGGCCGCGCTTGCCCGAACCCATGGCCTTCATCATGTCGGCCATGCCGCGATGCATCTTGAGCAATTTGTTGATCGCTTCGGGCGTCGTGCCGGAACCGGCGGCGATGCGCTTCTTGCGGCTGTTCTTCAAGAGGTCCGGGTTGCGGCGTTCCTGCGGCGTCATCGAGTCGATGATCGCAACCTGACGCTTTAACGTCTTGTCGTCGATGCCGGCATTGGCGATCTGGTTCTTCATCTTGGCGACGCCCGGCATCATGCCCATCAGGCCGCCGATGCCGCCCATCGCCGCCATCTGCATGAGCTGTTCGCGCATGTCAGAGAGATCAAAGGCGCCCTTGCGCATCTTTTCGGCGACGCGCATCGCCTTTTCGGCATCGATATTGGCCGAGGCTTTTTCCACCAGCGCGACGATGTCGCCCATGCCGAGAATGCGGCCGGCGATGCGCGCCGGGTCGAATTCCTCCAGCGCGTCCATCTTTTCGCCGGTGCCGATCAGCTTGATCGGCTTGTTGGTAACGGCGCGCATCGACAGAGCCGCGCCGCCGCGGCCATCGCCATCGACGCGGGTCAGAACGATGCCGGTGAGGCCGACGCGCTCATCGAAGGCGCGCGCCAGATTGACGGCGTCCTGACCTGTCAGCGAGTCGGCGACGAGGAGCACTTCATGCGGATTGGCGGCCTTCTTGACCTCGGCCGCTTCGTTCATCATCTCGTCGTCGAGCGTGGTGCGGCCGGCGGTGTCGAGCAGCACGACGTCGTAACCGCCGAGACGGCCAGCCTCTAACGCGCGTTTGGCGATCTGCGGCGGCAGTTGGCCGGCGACGACAGGCAGTGTATCGATCTGGGTGTCGCGGCCGAGCACCGCGAGTTGCTCCATGGCGGCCGGACGGCGCACGTCGAGCGAGGCCATCAGAACTTTTTTCCTTTGCCGCTGCGTCAGGCGCAGCGCCAGCTTGGCCGTGGTGGTGGTTTTGCCGGAGCCTTGCAGGCCGACCATCATGATGGCGACGGGCGGAGCGGCATGCAGGTCGATGGCGTTGCTGGTGCCTTCGGCGCCGCCGCCCAGTGTCGCGACCAACTGGTCGTGCACGATCTTGACGACCATCTGGCCGGGCGTGACCGACTTGACGACTTCGACGCCGACCGCCTGCTTCTTCACATTGTCGGTGAAAGCGCGCGCGACATCGAGCGCGACGTCGGCCTCCAGCAGCGCGCGGCGAACCTCGCGCATCGCCTCGTCGACGTCGGCTTCGCGCAGCGCACCGCGGCGGGTGAGCTTGTCGAGAATGCCGCCTAATTTTTCCGACAGTGAGTCGAACATCGAAATCCCGGTTGCCTGACGTCCAAACGACTTGACGCCCGAGGGCGCATTGCGCTGTCGGGCGGTGGCCTCCGGTCTCTAAGGGCCGGGCGGCGGGTCGGTCTTTTGTCGCGTAGCGATAAGTGCCGGGAACCTAGGGGCCGGTGCCGGCTAAGTCAAGGTACAGAAATTCATGCAATATCAAGGGACTATTGCATAAGTAACGGTCGCTTGAGCGCGCAGGGTCTGCTCGCCCGGGGCGACCGGCACCGCGCCCGCCCGCATGGCCTGCACCATCGGCCGCTGTGGCGGGGCTGAACCTTCCTCGACGATGCTCAGCACCTGGCCGACCTTGACCCCGGCGGCCTTGGCAAAGAGCTCTGCCTTCCGGCGGGCGTCGGCGATCGCGTCGTCGCGGGCCTGATCGAGCAGTTTGGACTGCTCGGAGACGACAAATTCGATGCCCGACATTTCGTTGGCGCCGGCGGCGATGGCGCGGTCGAGGATCGAGGGCAGTGTGTCGATGTTGCGAATCTTGACGGCAAGTTGGTTGGTGACCTGGAAACCGAGCAGGCGGGCAGTGCCGGACTTGCCCTGATCGTATTGCGGCTGCAACGACAGGCGTGACGTCTGCACGTCGCGGTCGGCAATACCGGCCTCCTTGATGGCGGCCAGCACCGCGGTCATTTGTTTCGCGTTGCCGTCGCTGGCCTCGCGCGCGGTTTTGGCGCTGCTGGAAACGCCGACGCGGATCGCCGCCGCGTCCGGCGCAACTGAGACTGTGGCTTCACCGGTAACGGTAATCAGTTTCTCGGCGGCCTTCGCGGGCAAGGCCGTGAAGCCGATCGCAGCGAAAAGACCGATGCCGACGATACGGACGAATTTCTTCATTTAATCGGCACGAATACGTTGATGACGAGGCTGTTAGGTTCGGTTTTCACCGGGTCGGTGGTGTATTCCTCGATGAACAGTTCCTTGGCTTCCAGTTGCTTGTCGTCGAGGAAATTGGTGATCGCCTCGTAGGTCGAATCCATCGAATCGTAGGAGCCGCGATGGACGAATTTCAGCGCCTTGCCGCCCGGCGCCTGACCGACCGCAATGTCGCCTTTGGGTGGGTTGGCCGGCGCGGTCGCCACCGGCGCCGCCGCCTGGAACGAAAAGCCGGTGTCGTCGGTCTGGGTGTAAATCGTGATGAGCGGACCGTTCGGCTTGATGCCCTGCTTGTCGAGATATTCGTTGAGCGACTTGAAGGCGTCCTTGAGCGAGTCGAAGGCGGCGTCCCAATTGGTGTGCCCCTTCAGGAACACGATGGTGCGATTCGGCAAGGTCACAGTCTCGCCGAAGGCATCGCCGGGTCTCGGCCCGGCAGGGCCCTTATCAATCGGGCCTTTGTCGAGATTAAGAACCGGCGGGGCGGCGGACGGGCCGGCACCCTGCGCCAGCGCCACGACATCGAAAGCCAGTGTGAGGCCGAGAACAAGCGGGGCCGCCAAGCGAAAGCGCGCATATGACATCGAGGTCTCCGAAATGCCGCGGCCTTCCCGCGATTCGCCGGCATTTTCCATTTTATCACGGCTCTGGTCAGAGGGCGATCATTCGCCATATAAAACGCTAGTGGAGCGGATCTGACGTTCGCAACCCGTTTGCCGCGCCTATCTTAAGCGAACGTCAAATCCAAAGCTCCACTAGCAACAATAACTTGCTAGTGGTCCTTTGATTCTAACATTCGCAAGAGTGGCTCCGCGGATGGGATGCGAATGTTAGAATTGGACCACTAGGAATCCGGGCAGGGGCTCGGGCCGTTAATTCGCAACGATATCATAGGCGTGACTATGGGCGTGCTCGCCAATCAGGCTTTCGTCAAGATGAACGGCGTCGGCAACGAAATCGTCGTCGTCGATCTGCGCCAAGGTGACGGCAAGGCGCCGGTGATCGGCGCCGACGAGGCGCGCGTGGCGGCGTCGCCGCAAGGCGCGCCCTACGATCAGTTGATGGCGCTCTATCCGCCGCGCACGCCGGGCACCGATGCCTTCGTCCGTATCTATAACAATGACGGTTCCGAAGCCGGCGCCTGCGGCAATGGCATGCGCTGCGTGGCTTCGATCGTATCGGACGCAAGCGGCAAGAGTACGCTCACTTTCGAGACCAAGGCCGGGCTCATCAATGCCTGGAAGGGCGCCGACGGCCTGTTCACCATCGATATGGGCAAACCGCGTTTTGCCTGGAACGAAATTCCGCTGGCGGAAGAGTTCCGCGACACCCGCGCCATCGAACTGCAGATCGGGCCGATCGACAAACCGGTACTGCATTCGCCGGCGGCCGTGAACATGGGCAACCCGCACGCGATCTTCTGGGTCGACGATCCTTATGCCTACGACCTCGAGCGCTTCGGGCCGCTGTTGGAAAACCATCCAATCTTCCCCGACCGCGCCAACATCACGCTGGCGCATATCGTCTCGCGCGAGCACATCGTCATTCGTACCTGGGAACGCGGCGCCGGCCTGACCAAAGCCTGCGGTTCGGCGGCCTGTGCGACGGCGGTAGCCGCCGCGCGATTGAAGCGCACCGACCGCAAGGTCAAGGTGACGCTGCCGGGCGGCGAACTGACCATTGAATGGCGCGCCGACGATCATGTGCTTATGACCGGGCCGGTGGCGTTCGAGTTCAACGGTACGTTTAATCCAGCCTTGTTCGAGCAGGCTACGCCGTGAGCCTCGACATTGTCACCTTCGGCTGCCGCCTGAATATCGCCGAGTCGGAAGTCATTCGTCGCGAGGCGGCGGCCGCCGGTGTCGACAATGCGGTAGTAGTCAATACCTGCGCGGTGACGTCCGAGGCCGTGAAACAGGCGCGGCAGAGCATCCGGCGCATCAAACGCGAGCGCCCAGACGCACGCATTGTCGTCACCGGCTGCGCCGCGCAAGCCGAGGCCGCGACCTTCACGGCGATGCCGGAAGTCGATCGGGTTCTCGGCAACGAGGAAAAGCTCAGTGCACGGGCATGGGTGGGCGAGGCACGCGTCGCCGTCGGTGACATCATGGCGGCCAAGACTTTGACCGCGCACGGCGTCGATCATATCGACGGTCACACGCGCGCCTTCGTGCAGGTGCAGAACGGCTGCGACCATCGCTGCACCTTTTGCATCATCCCGTTCGGGCGCGGCAATTCGCGTTCGCTGCCGATTGACGATGTGGTGGCGCAGGCACGCCGGCTCACCGGCAACGGCTACCGCGAGATCGTACTGACCGGCGTCGATATCACCAGTTACCGCGATGGCGAATTGAAACTCGGCGCTTTGGTCAAGCGGCTGCTGCGCGACGTGCCTGAGATCGCACGGCTGCGGCTGTCGTCGATCGATTCAGTTGAGGCCGATGCCGACCTGCTCGACGCCATCGCAAGCGAGCCGCGCCTGATGCCGCATCTGCATCTATCGTTGCAGGCCGGCGACGACATGATCCTCAAGCGCATGAAGCGGCGGCATACGCGCAGCCAGGCGATCGCCTTCTGCGATCAGGTCCGTCGCCTGCGGCCGGATGTCGTGTTCGGCGCCGACATCATCGCCGGTTTTCCGACCGAAACCGAAGACATGTTCGCGCGTTCGCTCGATCTGGTCGAGGATTGCCGGCTCACGCAATTGCACGTCTTTCCGTTTTCGCCGCGCCCAGGCACGCCGGCCGCGCGCATGCCGCAACTCGATCGCGGCGTCATCAAGGAGCGGGCGCAGCGCCTGCGCGACGCGGGCGACGCGGCCTTGCGCCGCTATCTGGATTCGCAAATCGGCCGGCAGCGACAGGTGCTGACTGAACGCGGCGGCATCGGCCGTACCGAGCAGTTCACCGCCGTGCGGCTGTCCGCACCGGTCGCGCCGGGTGCTATACTGGACCTGACGATTATGGCGCATGACGGCCGGCAGTTGATCGCGGCCTAGCTTTCAAGGGGAATCGAGCGATGGCTCTTGCCGATCATCTGGTGACGACAGTCGAGCAGTTGGAGGCGATTTACGGCCAGCCTTACGGGCCCTCGCTCGCCAAGGAAATCGATTACATCAGTCCCGGCTACCGCAAGCTGATCGAGGCCGCGCCCTTCGTCGCGGTCGCGACCGGCGGCCCGGAAGGGCTCGATTGCTCGCCGAAGGGCGACGCGCCCGGTTTTGTGCGGATACTGGACGACAAGACGTTGGCCATTCCCGACCGGCCCGGCAACAACCGCATCGACGGCTTCCGCAACATCCTGCGCGATCCGCGCATCGCCGTGTTGTTTCTCATTCCCGGCATTGGCGAGACGCTGCGGGTCAACGGCCGCGCGTCGATCTCCATCGACCCCGAGCTGATGCAAAGCTTCGCGGTCAACGGCAAACTGCCGCGCAGCGTGCTGATCGTTCATATCGAGACGATCTTCTTTCACTGCTCGAAGGCGGTCGTGCGCTCGAAACTGTGGGATGCTGCTACGCAGATCGAGCGCAAGAGCCTGCCATCGACCGGCTCGATCATCGCCGAAGTAAGCCAGGGTAAAATGGGCGGCGAGGCCTACGACAAGGAAGCGCCCGAACGCATCAAGGCGATGTTGTACTAGACTCGCTGGCCGCGACCTGTTCGGTCTTCGGGTCGTCGTTCCATCCGCAGGCCCCGAGCATTTCGCGCATATGCGCTGGCGCCGGCGCGGTGGTGACCACCGCCGGCTTGTTCTTTGAAATTGGCACCACCACTTCGCGCGCATGCAGATGCAATGGCGGCCCGCCGGTACGCGGTGCCGTTCCATAAATATTGTCGCCGAGAATCGGAAAACCCATTTCGGCGCAATGCACGCGCAGTTGATGGGTCCGACCGGTCAGCGGCTCCAGCGTCAGCCAGGTCTTGCCGTCAGCGCGCCCCATCACAGTCCACAAAGTCGACGACGGCTTGCCGGCCGGATCGGGCTTCATCCACCAGCCGCGATTCTCGTCGAGCTTGGCGAGCGGAATGTCGATGCGGCCTTCATCGGCCTCGGGCCCGCCTTCGACCACAGCCCAATAGGTCTTGCCGATGACGCCGTTCTTGAACAGCTTGCCAAGCAGCGCCAGCGCCTTGCGGTGGCGGCCGAGCACCAGGCAGCCGGACGTGTCCTTGTCGAGCCGGTGCGCCAATGCCGGCATGCGTGGCAGGCCGAAGCGCAGCACGTCGAAATAGTCTTCCAGGCTGTCGCCGCCCTTCGGCCCACGATGCACCGACAGACCGGCCGGCTTGTCGATCACCAGCATCAGTCCGTCGCGGTACAGCAGGCGGCCCAGCATCTCGTCGGGGGTCATGTCGGTACCGTCATTCCGGCGCGCGATTGAAAATCGCGAGCCCGGAATCCGGCCCTGTTATCGGCTTTCAGTTGCATGCCGAAACGGGTATCACGAGCCCAGCATGAACGACAGCACCCATAAAACCAGCTGGTGGAAGCGTTTGAGCTCCGGGCTCAAGCGCACATCCGCCAATCTGGGCGGCGCGATCGGCGATCTGGTCACCAAGCGCAGACTGGACGCCGATACGCTGGAGGAACTGGAAAGCGAATTGATTCGCGCCGATCTCGGCCCGGCCTTCGCCAGCCGGATCACCACAGTGCTGCGCGAGGCGCGCTACGAGAAGGGCATCGCGCCGGAAGAGGTGCGGGCGCTGCTCGCCGCTGAGGTCGAGAAGGTGCTGGCGCCGGTGGCCACGCCTTTGGAAGTCACCGCGACGCCTTTCGTCATTCTGGTCTCCGGCGTCAACGGTTCGGGCAAGACCACCACCATCGGCAAGCTCTCTGCCAAATTCCGCGCCGAAGGCAAGAAGGTCATGCTGGTCGCCGGCGACACGTTTCGCGCCGCGGCCATCGAGCAACTGAAAATCTGGGGCGAGCGCACAGGTGCTGCGGTTATGGCCCGCGCGCCCGGATCCGATCCGGCAAGTCTGGCGTTCGAGGCGATCACCGCGGCCAGGGCCGACGGGACACAAGTGGTGCTCGTCGACACCGCCGGGCGTTTGCAAAATCGCGCTGAATTGATGAGCGAACTGGAAAAGATGGTGCGCGTCATGCGCAAGGTCGAGCCGACCGCGCCGCATGCGGTGCTGCTGGTGCTGGATGCCACGGTCGGGCAGAACGCGCTCAATCAGGTCGAAGTGTTCGGCAGGACGGCCGGCGTGACCGGACTTGTGATGACAAAGCTCGATGGCACGGCGCGCGGCGGCATTCTTGTGGCGATTGCCGAGCGCTTCAAATTGCCGGTGCATTTCATCGGCGTCGGCGAAGGCGTCGACGATCTTGCCGCCTTCACCGCGCGCGACTTCGCGCGGGCCGTAGCGGGAATTGAGGACTAGGCGATGGCCGACAAGAAAAAGCTCAACCCGACGCTCAAGCTGGTGCTCGATATCGGACCGCTGATATTGTTCTTCGCCGCCAATGCGAAACTGGGCATTTATGTCGCGACCGGCGCGTTCATGGTGGCGGTGCTGGCGGCGCTCGCTGTTGCATACGCGCTGACGCGACGCATCGAGATCATGCCGCTGGTCACGGCGGTCATCGTGCTGGTTTTCGGCGGGCTGACCATCTTCCTGCACGACGAGCTGTTCATCAAGCTCAAGCCGACGATCATCTACGTGTTGTTCGCCGGGGCATTGTTCTTCGGACTGGCCTTCGACAAGCCGCTGCTCGGCATGGTGTTCGACTCGGTATTCAATCTGACCGAGGAAGGCTGGCGCAAGCTGACCTGGCGCTGGGCGCTGTTCTTCGTGTTTCTTGCCGTCGTCAACGAGGTCGTCTGGCGCACCCAGTCGACGGACTTCTGGGTCAATTTCAAATTGTTCGGCGTGGTGCCGCTCACCTTCATCTTCGGCGCGCTGCAATATCCCTTGCTGATGAAATATGCCGAAAAGGAAACGGCGCCAGCGGATGACCGCTGACGCCGCAATTTTCAAGAAAGCCGTGCGCTACTTCTGCTTGGCGATGATCTTGTCCTTGATGTCCTTGTAGACATTTTCCGGAATGATCTTCTTGGCCACCAGGTCGTCCTTGCCCTTGTAGGGCCGGCCTTTGATGATGGCATCGGCGCGCGCCGGGCCGACACCCTTGAGACCTTCGAGGTCGGCCTTTGCCGCCGAGTTGATATCGATCAGGGCGGCGGTCTGCGCGGCGGCGGGAGGCGACAGAACGGGCGTGAGAGTGGTGGCGAAGGCGAGGGCCGAAGCAATCAGCAAAGCGCGAACAATCCGCATGGGTTTATCCTTCCCCGGTTAAACGACGGCCCGAATGTGCCGCGATGATTTCGCCTGAATCAAGGCCGGGACGGCGCCTGCACACGAATTTATCTCGGCGGTTCTGACGGCAATAAGTTCGGCCTGTTACAGGATGGAATTAAGGGCGCGCCGCCAGAGCCTTCTCGATTTCCGGCTGAAGAACCTTGGCCAGATTTTCCGCCGTGATTGGGCCTACCAGCTTGTAGGCGATGGCGCCGTCGCGGCCGATCAGGAACGTCTCCGGCACGCCATAGACGCCCCAATCGATGGACGTGCGGCCATTGGGATCGACGCCGGCGGCGGCGAAAGGATTGCCGTAGCGGTTGAGGAAGCGCCGCGCATTGTCGGGCGTATCCTTGTAGTTGATGCCGGCGATCTGGATGCGCTTGTCCTTCGCCATCCGATCGAGCAGCGGCGCCTCGTCGTGGCACGGGACGCACCACGACGCCCAGACATTCACCAGCGTCACGTTGCCGGCAAAACTCGCATTGGTCAGTCCCGGCACCGGCCTGCCGTCGCGGGTGAGACCTTCGAGCGGCGGCAGGTCGGTGACCGGCGCCTGCCGGCCGATCAGTGCCGACGGGATGCGCGAAGAATCGCCGGCGCCGAGCCGGTACAGGAACAAAGCCGCGAGCGCGAGAAACGCGATCAGCGGCAGCATCACCAGTATATTCCGCTTGCCGCGCGTGCTCCGATCCGGCGCGTCGCTCATGGCGCGTCTCCATCGCCGCGCTTTGAGCGCCGCGTCACGCCGCGCTGTTCGAGGTCGGCGAGTACACGCTTTTGCGCCGAAAAGTCGGTGGCGATCCAGGCAATCAATACGGCGACGACCAGCGCGGTCACCGCATAGGACGCAACAATGAAATCGGCGTGCGGGCCGAGGCTCATGCACTTTCCCCTTTGCGCATGATCTTATCCGAAAACCGCTTCACACTTTTCGGGATCATGCGCCGCGCGCCTGCATCATTCGCATGGTCCGGACGCGCCGGCGCAGGATCTCATTACGCATGGCGGCGAAATGCAGCGTGAAAAACAACAGCGTGAAAGCCAGCGCCATGATCAGCAAGGGCGTGAGGATAGAAGCGTCGATCGCCGCGCCACCGGCGCGCATGATCGAGGCCGGCTGGTGCAAGGTATTCCACCATTCGACCGAGAACTTGATGATCGGAATATTGACCGCGCCGACCAAGGCCAGAATGGCGGCGGCGCGCGCGCCGCGGTTGGGGTCCTCGGCGGCCCAATAGAGCGCCAGCATGCCGAGATACAGAAGAAACAGCACCAGCACCGAGGTCAACCGCGCGTCCCACACCCAATAGGTGCCCCAGGTCGGCCGTCCCCATAAAGCCCCGGTGACAAGACAGATGAACGTGAAGGCCGCGCCGATTGGCGCTGCCGACTTGCCGGCAACGTCGGCCAGCGGATGGCGCCAGACCAAAGTGCCGAGCGCGGCAACCGTCATCACGCTCCAGCCCATCATGCCGAGCCAGGCGGCCGGCACATGCAGGAACATGATCTTGACGGTGGCGCCCTGCTGATAATCGTCTGGCGCGCCCAGGACGCGGTAAAGGCCATAAGCGAAAACCAGCGCCGTGACGCCGGCGAGCCACGGCAGCACGCGGTCGACCAGCGTCAGAAATCGGGTCGGATTGGCAAGATCGATCACAGCCATAGGCGGCCTTTTAGTCAGCGCTGCCGGGGGCGGCAATGAGGTTGATCAATACTAATTTTGGCGAATTTGGCGCTCATTCAAGCCCCTGCCGCAACGCCGCCGCGGCGGCGACGGGCCCCAGGACGAGGCTCGCCAACGATAAAGCGCAAAGGATGGTGAAAGGCGGGCCGAATGGCGCGGGTCCGACGAGCGCGGCATTGGCGGCGGCGACGCCGAAAATCAGCACCGGAATCGTCAGCGGTAACACCAGCACGGCCAGCAGCAAGCCGCCGCGCCGCAGCACCACCGCCAGCGCCGCGCCGATCAGGCCGATGAACGTCAACGCCGGCGTGCCCGCCAAAAGCGTCAGCGCCACCCAGCCCATCGACGACATATCGATATTCAGCATCAGGCCGAGCACCGGCGTGATGACGATCAGCGGCACGGCGGTCGTCAGCCAGTGGGCAATCGCCTTGGCGGCGACCGCCAGTTCGAGCGGCATGGCGCCCATCATCAGGAGATCGAGCGAGCCGTCGTCGTGGTCGGTGGCAAACAGCCGGTCGAGCGCCAGCAGGCTCGCCAGCAAGGCGCCGAGCCAGAGAATGGCCGGGCCGATGCGCGCCAGCAAATTGAGGTCGGGGCCGATGGCGAAGGGCATCATTGCGACGACGATGAAGTAGAACAGCGCGCCCATCAGCGCGCCGCCGCCGACCCGGATCGCGAGCTTCATGTCTCGCGCCAAAAGCGCCAGAAACGGGCTCATGAAAATGGCTCCGCCGGACGGCCGAGCTTTAGTTCGCGCGCGCCATCTAGCCCGATCGGTCCATGCGCCGCCGCCACGATCATGCCACCGGAGCCGAGGTGATCGCGCATTAATCCCGCCAACCGTTCCTGCGACGGGGTATCGAGCGCGGAAGTCGGCTCGTCCAAAAGCCAGACCGGACGCCGGACGGCCACCAGCCGGGCAATCGACAGCCGCCGCTTTTGGCCGGCCGACAAATAGGCCGCCGGTAAATCGGCTAGTTCGGCAAGGTCGACCGCGTCGAGCGCTGGCTGGATCGCCGCGCCGCGCGGCGCACCCAGATAGGAAGTCCAAAATCGCAGATTTTCGCTAACCGAAAGCGAGGGTTTCACCGCATCCAGATGGCCGAGATAATGCGATTGTTCGGCCAGGGTTGCCTCGTCCGTCCCGCCGCCCAGCTCGATCCGGCCGGCCGAATGGCGCAGCAGCCCGCCAAGCACGCGCAACAACGACGACTTGCCGGCGCCATTGCGCCCGGTGACGACCAGCGACTCACCGCCGGCGAGGGCGAAATTCAGCCCGGCAAAGACCAGCCGGCCGCCGCGTTCGCACGCCAGATCGTCGCCCCGAAGCTGCATCGCCGCGGTCACTCGCTCACCGCGCAACGCGGATCAGCAATGCATAGGCCGGAACCGATCAAATTTTCATTCATCCTTTGGAATCATCCCAGTCATGATGGCATTGCGCATGAAAAGACTTTATAAGCCAGCACTTGCGGCGTTACGTAATGGAATTCGACTTGAGTTTTCTACGGCTAGAAAACCCCATTTTCTGCCAATGACTTACACCGAATCAGCGCCGTTGTCCCCGCCGGGAATGGAAACACCGACATGACGTCTCTCGACAGTTTCAAGTGCTGCAAATCCCTCAAGGTGGGCGGCAA
>CAITJJ010000256.1 GCA_903892675.1 uncultured Hyphomicrobiales bacterium
CGGGCCGGACGCGGTGTGGTAGGAAAACCACCCCGCTACCGGGCTGTAGGTTTGCGTTTTTTCCGGACCTTTTCGACCATGACGGCGCCGCTCAAGAGCATCGATGGAACTGGCGATTCGGCTTCCCTCGGCAAGATGATGGCCGGGATCGGCCGCGATGCGCGCGCCGCCGCCCGCGCTCTGGCGCTGGCTCCCGCCGGGCAGAAGAACCGCGCGCTTTCCGCCATGGCCTCGGCCATCCGCGCCGGCAAGGCCGCCATCCTTTCCGCCAATGCGGAGGATATCGCAGCGGCGCAGGCGTCCGGCATGACCGGCGCATTCCTCGACCGGCTCAAGCTCGACGATACCAAGATCGAGGGCATCGCCGCGGGCATCGAGACCGTCGCCGCGTTGAAAGACCCGGTCGGCGCCGTCACCGAATCCTGGACGCGGCCAAACGGCATGACCATCGAGCGCGTGCGTGTGCCGCTCGGCGTCATCGGCATCATCTATGAGAGCCGGCCAAACGTCACCGCCGATGCCGGCGCGCTATGCCTGAAGTCCGGCAATGCCGCGATCCTGCGCGGTGGCTCCGACTCGACCTATTCCAGCCGCGCCATTCACGCCGCGCTGACGCAGGGCCTGCGCGAGGCCGGTCTGCCCGAAGCCGCGATCCAGATGATCCCGACACGCGACCGCGCCGCGGTCGGCGCCATGCTCACCGGCCTCGACGGCAATATCGACGTCATCGTGCCGCGCGGCGGCAAGAGTCTTGTCGCGCGCGTGCAGGACGAGGCGCGCGTGCCGGTCTTCGCCCATCTCGAAGGCGTCGTGCATGTCTATGTCGACAGAGCCGCCGACCTCGCTATGGCGAAAACCATCGTGCTCAATGCCAAGATGCGGCGCACCGGCGTCTGTGGCGCGGCGGAAACCTTGCTCGTCGACCGCGCCGCCGCGTCAACGCACCTCAAGCCGCTTATCGAGATGCTCATCGACGCCGGCTGCGAAATCCGCGGCGACAAGGATGTGCAGGCCCTCGACGCGCGCGTGAAAGCCGCGACCGAGGAAGACTGGCGCACCGAATATCTCGACGCCATCATCACCGCGGGCGTGGTCGACGGCGTCGACGCGGCCATCGCGCATATCGAGAAGTACGGCTCGCATCACACCGACGCCATCGTCACCGCGGACGCTGCGACAGCCAAGAAATTCTTGCGCCAAGTCGACTCGGCCATCGTGCTGCACAATGCCTCGACGCAATTCGCCGATGGCGGCGAGTTCGGCTTCGGCGCCGAGATCGGTATCGCCACCGGCCGCCTGCATGCGCGCGGGCCGGTCGGCGTCGATCAGCTGACGACCTTCAAATACCGCATTCGCGGGAACGGTCAGACAAGACCGTGATCGCCCCGCAGATTGCCCGCCAGAAACTCGCCGACAATGAGCGGATCATCCCGCCGCATGCCCCCGGCATGCGAATCGGCCTGTTCGGCGGCACCTTCGATCCGCCGCATCAGGCGCATCTCGACGCCACGCTGCTGGCGATGAAGCGCCTGAAGCTGGACCGGGTCTGGTGGCTGGTGACGCCGGGCAATCCGCTGAAGAACACCAGCGGGCTGGCGCCGCTCGCCGAGCGTCTCGCCGCCGCGCGCGCGCTGACGCATCATCCGCGCATCGACGTCACCGGCCTCGAGGCCGTCATCAACACGCGCTATTCCTTCGACACCATTTCGTGGCTGATCAAGCGCTGCCCGCGCGTTCAGTTCGTCTGGATCATGGGCGCCGACAATCTGCGCCACTTCCACCGCTGGCAGAAATGGCGCGGCATCGCCGAACTGTTGCCGATGGTGGTGGTCGATCGGCCCGGTCCGAGCCTGTACGCCTCGGCCTCGACTGCCGGTCAAGCCTTGGCGCGGTTCCGCATTCCGGAAAGCGCCGCCGCCTCGCTGCCGGGACGGCGCGCGCCGGCCTGGGCCTTCCTGCACGGCCTGAAATCCGGCCTGTCATCGACGGCCTTGCGCGCGCTGCGCAAGCACCAGGACACCGCCACAGTCGCGAAAGCTGGCGATTGACCGGCTAAATGATTATGGTGCGGACAACACGCACTTAAATGACGATCACCTGATCGTCGCGGACTGAAAGGACACTCCCTGGCAAAATCGACACGCACCGCCAAGCGACCGGCTGCCGGCAAAACTTCTGCCGGCAAGAAGCCGGGCGCTGCGAAAGGCAAAAGCTCATCCAAGAGCTCATCGAAGAGCGCCGCCAAGAATTCTTCGAGAAATTCTCCAAAGAATGCGCTGAAGAATTCTTCCAAGAGTTCCTCCAAAGGCTCGGCGAAAAGTTTTTCCAAGAACAAGGCCGCTGCCAAAAAGCCGCTTGCGCCGAAACCCGCGCCGGCGCCAAAGCCGAAGACCGCCGCCGAACAGATCCGCGACAACAAGGTGCTCGGCTATATTCTCGCCAGCATGAACGAGATGAAGGCCGAGGAGCCTGTGGTCATCGACCTGTCGGACAAATCCTCGATCGGCGAAACCATGGTTGTTGCTACCGGCCGTTCCAATGTGCATCTCGGCGCGATCGCCGACCGCGTGGTCAAGGACCTGAAAGGCCACGGCATCACCGGCATCGGCGTCGAGGGCTTGCGCCAGGGCGACTGGGTGCTGATCGACGCCGGCAGCGTCATCGTGCATCTGTTCCGTCCC
>CAITJJ010000257.1 GCA_903892675.1 uncultured Hyphomicrobiales bacterium
GGACCGACGGATCGCGGTTGAACCAGCCGGCCGAGCGCGTATTGCGCACGCTGGGGCCGATGGTGGCGACCGTCGACAGGCGGATGACATTGCCGTTGACGGTCTTGACCACGACCGGGTCGTAATCGGCCGGTTCGCGCAACTGATCGTTGATGCCGATCGTCACCGCGCGTTTGGCCCCGTCGAACGTACCGAGCGGCCCCTGCGCGTTGGAGTTGGCGATCGCCGTGCGCACGTCTTCCATGGCGAGGCCCATCGAGGCCAGCCGCGCCGGATCGACGCGAACGCGGATCGCCGGTTGTTCGGAGCCGGCGACGGTGACGTCGGCGACGCCATCGACCTGCGACAGCCGCTGCACGATGATGCTGTCGGCGGCGTCATAGATCGCGCTGGCCGGCATGGTCTTGGAGGTCAGCGCCAGAATCAGCACCGGCGCCGCCGCAGGATTGGCCTTGCGGAACGTCGGCAGCGTCGGCAGGTCGCCGGGCAAATCGGTCAGCGCCGCGTTGAGCGCGGCCTGCACGTCGCGCGCCGCGCCTTCAATATTGCGCGACAGATCGAACTGCACCGAAATGCGCGACGATCCGGTCGAACTGGTCGAGGTCATTTCGGTAACGCCGGCGATGGTGCCGAGCTGGCGTTCGAGCGGCGCGGCTACCGTCGCCGCCATGATGTTCGGATCGGCGCCGGGCCGCGACGCGGTGATGCTGATGGTCGGGAATTCGACGCTCGGCAGGCTGGCGACCGGCAGGAAATCGTAGGCGACCGCGCCCGTGAGAAACAGCCCGATCGCCATCAGCGTGGTGCCGATCGGCCGCCGGATGAAGGGCCAGGAGAAGTTCATATTTTCCCCCGTTCATCCCCGCGAAGGCGGGGATCCCGGGGCCACGAATCGGTCTGTTGGATATTGCCAGTCTGGATTCCCGCTTTCGCGGGAATGAGCGGAGGATGGTTCATCGCCCTCACTCCGCCGGTCCCGGCGCCAGCCGCGGCGCGGCGGGTGGTTCTGGCGACAACCGCGCGCGCAGCCGCTCCATATAAAGATAGATCACCGGCGTGGTGTAGAGCGTCAGCAACTGGCTCAACAAAAGCCCGCCGACAATCGTAATGCCGAGCGGATTGCGCAGTTCCGAGCCGGTGCCGGATTCGAGCGCCAGCGGCAACGCGCCGAACAAGGCGGCCAAGGTCGTCATCATGATCGGCCGGAAGCGCAGCAGCGCCGCCTGCATGATCGAGTCTTCCGGCGACAGGCCCTGCTTGCGCTCGGCGTCGATGGCGAAATCGATCATCAGAATGGCGTTCTTCTTGACGATGCCCATCAGCAGCACGATGCCGATCAGCGCGATCACCGACAAATCATAACCAAACAGCATCAGCGCCAAAAGCGCGCCGACGCCGGCCGACGGCAGCGTCGATAAAATCGTCAGCGGGTGAATGAAGCTCTCGTACAAAACGCCCAGCACGATATAGATGGCGATAATCGCAGCGAGGATGAGCCAGGGCTCGCCGGCCAGCGACTTGGCGAATTCGGCGGCGTCGCCCGAATAGCTGCCGGTCACCGAGGACGGCATGCCGATCCGCTGCTGCGCGGCGGTGATGACGTCGACCGCGTCGCTCAGGGCATAGCCCGGCGCCAGATCGAAGCTGATGGTGATCGAGGGGAACTGCTCCTGATGCGCGATCGCCAAAGGCGCCGAGATGTTCTCGAAGCGCGCGAAGGCGGCGAGCGGCACCTGGTTCGAGCCGGTCACCGCGTTCGGCGTCGCGCTGGTGTTGGTATTGGTGGTGCCGGACGCGGTGTTGGCGACAGTCGCCGCCGTGCCGTTGGCCGTGCTTGCGCCGGTGACATAGAGCTTGCTGAGCGAGGTCGGGTCCTGCTGGTAGCTCGGCTGCGCCTCGAGAATGACGCGGTACTGGTTCGACTGGCCATAGATCGTCGAGATCTGCCGCTGGCCAAAGGCGTCGTTGAGCGTGTCGGTGACGCTCTGCATCGATACACCCAGGCGGCCGGCCTGCTCGCGGTCGACATTGACGAGAACGCGCGGGCCGCCTTCCTGCGCTTCCGACGCCACTTCGCGCAGCGCCTGGCTGCGGCGCAACGTGTTGGTCAGCTTCCCGGCCCAGTCGACCACTTCGGCCGCGTCGCTGCCGACCAAAGTGTATTGATACTGCGCGCGGCTGGCGCGGGTCGAAATCTGGATGTCCTGCGTCGCCTGGAAATACACCGTCATGCCGGGAATGCCGCCCACGGCATCCTTCATGCGCTCGACAATGGCGCCGACGCGGGCGGCGCGCTCCTCGCGCGGCTTCAGGCTGATGGCGAGCCGCCCGGCATTCGGCGTGGCGTTGAGCGGTGAGACGCCGACTAGCGACACCACGCCGGCGACGTCCGGGTCGGCGCGCACGATCGCCTCGATCTGGGTCTGCCGGCGCTGCATTTCCGTGAAGGACACATCGACACTCGCCTCGGTCACCGCGGTGATCTGGCCGGTGTCCTGCAACGGCAGGAAGCCCTTTGGGATGACGATATAAAGTCCGATGGTCATGGCCACGTTAATCAGCGTGACGATCAAGGTCGCGCGCTGGCGCAGCAAGACCCAAACCAGACTGCGGCGATACATCTCGACGGTGCGGTCGGTGTAATCCTCGAAGGCCCGAGTCCAGCGATTGCCGTCGCCTTCCTTGCCGCGCCGCAGTAGCCGTCCGCACATCATCGGCGTCAGCGTCAATGACACGACGGCCGAGGCGACCACCGCGATGGTCAAGGTCAGCGCGAATTCGCGGAACATGCGGCCGACGAGACCGGTCATGAACAGCAGCGGAATGAACACGGCGATCAGCGACAAGGTCAGCGAAATCACCGTGAAGCCGATTTCGCGCGCGCCTTTCAGCGCCGCCTCCAGCGGGTTTTCGCCGTCTTCGATATGGCGCACGATATTCTCGATCATGACGATGGCGTCGTCGACGACGAAGCCGGTGCCGATGGTCAGCGCCATCAGCGACAGATTGTCGAGCGAGAAACCGCAGAACCACATCACGCCGAAGGTTGCAATCAGCGACAAAGGCAGCGCCACGCCGGCGATGATGGTGGCGCGGACGGTGCGCAGGAAGATCAGCACCACCAGCACGACCAGCGCGATCGACAGAACCAAAGTAAATTGAACGTCGTGGATCGAGGCGCGGATCGTCGTGGTGCGGTCGGTGACGATGGTGAGCTGCGCGCCGGCCGGCAGCGCGCGCCGCAGCCGCGGCAGCTCGTTGCGCACGCGCGTCACCGTGTCGATGACATTGGCGCCGGGCTGGCGCTGCACATCGATGACGATCGCCGGCTGACCCTTGAACCAGGCGCCGACCTTGCTGTTCTCCAGCCCGTCGGCGACATCGGCGACATCGGACAACAGCACCGGCGCACCGTTGCGGAAGGCGACGGTGATCGCCTTGTAGGCGTCAGCCGAGGAAATCTGGTCGTTGGCGGCGATAGTGTAGGATTGATGCGCGCCGTCGAGTGCGCCCTTGGCGCCGGCGACATTGGCGCCGACGATGGCGGTGCGCAGATCCTCGAGCGCGATGCCGTAGGCGGCCAGGCGCGACAGGTCGGCCTGAATGCGGATCGCCGGCTTGATGCCGCCTTGCACCGAGACGCGGCCGACGCCGGATAATTCCGACAGGCGCGGCGCCATGATGGTGTCGGCCAGATCGCTGAGCGCGCGTTGCGCGATGTTGGTCGAGGTGATCGCCAGCGTGATGATCGGCGCGTCGGCCGGGTTCACTTTGGAATAGAGCGGCGGATAGGGCAGGTTCTTCGGCAGCGTCGAGCCGGCGGCGTTGATCGCCGACTGCGCATCCTGCGAGGCGGCGTCGATGTCGCGGTTCAAATCGAATTGCAGCGTCACCTGGCTGATGCCGAACGAACTCGACGAGGTCATCACCTGCAACGCCGGAATCTGGCCGAACTGTCGTTCCAGCGGCGCCGTCACCAATGCGGCGATGGTGTCGGGATTGGCGCCGGGCAGTTGCGTCGTCACCTGCACGGTCGGGAAATCGACCTGCGGCAGCGCCGAGATCGGCAGCCACCAGTAGCCGAGCGCGCCGCCCAGCATCACCGCGACGCCAAGAAGAGATGTGGCGATCGGCCGGTGGATGAAGGGTGACGAGACGCTCATTGCGGCGCGGCGGGGGGTGTCGCCGTCGCCGGCCGCGCGCTGCCGTCGGCGCGCGGCGCGCGTTCGCCGGTGCTGCCTGCCGGGCGTTGCCCGCGTTGACGCTGACCGGCGGGTGTGGCCGGCGTGCCGTCATTGGAGCCGATGGTGACTTTGCTGCCGTCAGTCAATCGCGCAAAGCCGGTGGTGACGACGCGCTCCTGCGCCGCGACGCCGCTTTTGACCACGGTCTGCGTCTCATCCTGCTTCTGCACCACGATCGGGCGGATGGTCGCGCTGTTGTCGTCCTTGATGACGTAAACGAATGTGCCGTTCGGGCCGCGCTGCACCGCGCCGGTCGGGATCGTCACCACCTGTTTGAGCGTGTCGATCAACAGCCGCACATTGGCGAACTGGCCGGGCCAGAGCTGCAGATTGGCGTTGGGGAAATCGGCCTTCAGCTTGACCGTGCCGGTCGAGGCGTCGACCTGGTTGTCGACGACGGTCAGCGTGCCGGAGTCGATCACCGCGTCATTGTCGGATCGCTGCGCATCGACCTTGAGCGGCGCCTTGGCGAAGGCGTCGTTGACTTGCGACAGATACTGCTGCGGCAGGTTGAACAACACCGAAATCGGCCGCAGCTGGGTGATGGTGACAATGCCGGTCGAATCGGAAGCATGCACGATATTGCCTTCGTCGACGGCGCGAATGCCGGTGCGGCCGTCGATCGGCGCTTTGATCGTCGCGTAGGCCAAAGTGGCCTGCGCGCTTTCAACCGCCGCCTGATCGGACTGCACCTGCGCGGTATATTGCGCGACCAGCGACTTCTGGGTGTCGGCCTGTTGCCGGTTGATGGCATTGGTGGCGGCGAGTTGCTCGTAGCGCGCCATGTCGTTTTGCGCATTGTTCAGCAGCGCCTGATCCTGCGCCTTTTTCGCGACCGCCTGATCGAGTGCCGCCTTGAACGTGGTCGGGTCGATCTGCGCCAGCACATCACCTTTCTTGACGTCCTGGCCTTCCTTGAAGCTGACGCTGAGCAGCTTGCCGTCGACCTGCGGGCGCACGGTGACGGTGTTGAGCGCCTTGGTGGTGCCGACGGCGTCGAGATAGACCGGCACGTCGGCGAGCGTCGCGGCGGCGGCCAGCACCGGCACCGGCCCGGCATCGGCGCCGAAGCGGCCGGCGCGGCGCTGCTGCGTCGCCGACGGCGCTAACACAAAATAGAGCGCGCCGGCGATGGCGAGCAACGTCACGGCATAGATGATGTAGCGGCGGCGCCGGCTGCCGGACGTGACCAGCGTTCCGATCTCGCCCAGTGTCGGCAATTTACCGTGCATCGGATCCTTCGATCGTTGCCACTTCCGGTTTCGGTAGCCAGCCGCCGCCGAGCGCCTGATAAAGACTGACGATGGCCTGCACATGCGCCAGCCGCGCCTGCGCCAAAGTGTCCTGTGCCTGATACAGAGTCTGCTGCGTCTGCAACACGGTGACGAGATCGACGGTGCCTTCGCGCAGGCGCTGTTCGGCGATGTCGAAGGCTCGCCGCGAACTGTTGACCACGTCGCCCTGCAGCCGTTCGCGCAGCGCGGTCTGGCGGATGCCGTCGAGCGCATTCTCGACATCGGCGAAGCCGGAGATCACCGCCTTGCGATAGTTCTGCAACAGTTCGTCCTGCCGGCCTTTGGTCAGATCGAGATTGCCCTGCAAACGCAGGCCGTCGAAGATCGGCTGCGTCAGTCCGGCGCCGAACGAGAACAAGGCCGACTCCGGCCGCATCAAGGTGCGCAGGATAGCGCTCTGATAGCCGCCTTCGCCGGTCAGCGTGATCGACGGCAGCATTTGTGCGCGGGCATTCTCGACATTGGCATTGGCGGCGGCGAGTTGCGCCTCGGCTTCGCGGATGTCTGGGCGCTGCGTCAGCAATTCGGACGGCAGGCCCGGCGTGACGCGCGGA
>CAITJJ010000258.1 GCA_903892675.1 uncultured Hyphomicrobiales bacterium
CATGAACAAATCGCTGTCGCAGGAACAGTTCGGCAAGAACGCCGCGCATTACCTCACCTCGACGCCGCATGCGACCGGCAAAAGCCTGCAGCGCCTGGTCGATCTGACCAGCCCGCAAAAGTCCTGGCGCGTGCTCGACATCGCCACCGGCGGCGGCCATGTCGCCTACACATTCGCGCCGCATGTCGCGCGCGTCTGGGCCACCGACATCACCCAGGAAATGCTCGACATGGTGAAGCTTGAGGCCGCCAAGCGCGGGCTAGCCAACCTGCGCACGACATACGCCAAGGCCGAGGCGCTGCCGTTCGAGGACGAAAGCTTCGAGCTGGTCACCTGCCGCGTCGCGCCGCATCACTTCGACTCGATCCCCGAATTTCTCGCCGAGACGCGCCGCGTGCTCAAACCCGGCGGCACGCTCGCCATCGTCGACAATGTCGTGCCGCCCGGCCCGGTCGGCGATTACGTCAATGCGTTCGAGCGGCTGCGCGATCCGAGCCATCTGCGCGCCTGGACCATGGACGAGTGGCGCGAGGCGATCAAAGCCGCCGGCTTCACGCTTGGTTTCGACGAGCAATTGTTCAAGAAGATGGAATTCAAGAGCTGGGCGGCGCGCTACGACGACGTCATGAAGCGCCTTCTGGGCGCGATGCTGACGCAGGCCACGCCCGAGATCGCGGATTTGCTGGAGCCGCAAGGCGACGGCGAGACGCTGACGTTCCGCCTGTGCGAAGGCTTGTTTATCGCGAAGCGGGATTAGCCTCCCCCGGGAAAATTAAAACGCCGGCGCAGTTTTCACCAGCGCCGGCGTTTCATTCAGAAGCGGAAGTCGCGCGCGACGCGCTTACTTCGCCTTCTTGCGATGATGCTTGCGCGCCTTGCGGCCTTCCCATTCCGGATGCGCGTTATAGGCTTCGTTGACCAGCCAGCCGCCGACGATCGGCAGCACGCAGGAGCCGACCAGCACATGGCCTTCGCGCATGGTGAGCGGGCGCTTGACCAGAACGGTGGCGACCATCGGCGCGACCGCGGCGCAGCCGAGCGTGGTGGCGCCGTAGGCGGCCAGGCTGGTCAGGCCGCTGCTGTTGTTCCAACGCCATTTCCAGTCGTTGATGGCGAAATAGGTCACCGTCGCGGCCGCGCCGGTGACGATCGCCGCCACCTTGACCTCTTTGGCGACATGACGGCGGCCGCGCGCGTCGGCGCTCTGCACGGTCAACGAAAAGGCCGCAATCACGGCGGCGGCCAGCGCAAGACTACGTTTCATCACAATCTCTCCCGGTACTTTTTTGAATGAGAATCGCCGCCATTTGTCGGCTGCTTCGCCTTCCAAGTCGAGACGCCGCGTTTGGCCGATTCGCTGTTATTAACAGGGCAAAATCTGCCGAGTGAGCCGCTTTTAGGGCCAAAAACCAACTTTTCCGGCGAGCCGGCCAAGCTCGACAAGCTTCTGATAAGTCTAGGTATTCCTATCGGGTCGGGCGTTCATTAACGGGCCATTAACCAGGTCCGTTCACATTCCCTTAGGACAGTTGCCAATGTGATTCGGCGTCGCTTCGGCCGGGCGGATCGGCGTTAAAAGGGATCACGTTTATGAGCAAATTCGGGGGCCTATTCGCCCGTAAGCCGGGTGTATTCGATCAGCTGGCGCAGCCGTCGCCGACCGGCGCGGCCGTCCCCGAGAACCCGCTGGAGCTCGACGAGGAGCTGTTCTCGGTGCTCGGCGCCCAGATCGGCGGCGACAACGAGACCCTGCGCAACCTCCTGCTCGACGCCAACGCCAAGATCGGCGAGCTCGACGCCATCAAGGCCGCGGTCGGCAAGCTGGCCGATCCGGTCTCCAAGACCTTGCGCGCCTATGAGGCCGAGAAATCGGAAAAGCTCAGCCTGCAGGCCGTGCTCAACAATACCCGCACCGCCTACGGCAAGCTGCGCAACGAAGTCGCCGAGTTCGAAAAGAAGGCGACGCATTTCGAGCACGAATGCGGCGCGCTGCGCCAGGAACTGACCACCACGCAGAGCCTTTTGCGCGCGGTCGAGGCGACAAAGGCCGAGATCTCCATCGATATCGCCGCCCGTCGCGCCCAGATCGCCGATCTGGAAGGCCGGCTGACGCAGGAAACCGGCGAGAGCCAGGCGCTGCGCGAAGAAAACCGCCGTCTCGACGAGCGCCTCACCGCCCTGAACAAGCGCGTCATCACGCTTGAATCCGACCTCAACGCTGCGCGCCAGCGATTGTTGATGGCCGACGACGAGAAGCGCGCCCAGCAGGCCACGCTCGACAAGATGAACTCCGACGCGTCGCGCCTGTCGCGCAAGCTGGCCGAGACCGAAGCCAGCCTGAGCGCCACGCAAGGCCGCCTGCGCCACGTCGAAGGCAACTTCACCGAAGTGAACAACGAACGCGCCCGCCTGGTCAGCGCGCTCGACGAAAGCAACGAACGCCACGACCACGAACTGACCAGCCAGCGCATGCGCTTCGACGCGCTGCAGGCCCGCGCCACCGCCACCGATAATCTGCTCGGCGAAGCCCGCGAACATCTCTTGGCCCGCGCCGAGGAAATCCGCGAATACGACCGCCGCGTCAGCGAAGTCAGCAACGAGCGCGACAACCTGCAGGCCCGCGTCGCCGATCTCGAGGCCGACCGCATCCGCCGCGAATCCGAGATCAAGGAAATGGATCACGCGCGCCAGACCCTGATGGAACGCGGCGGCGCGCTGACCCGCGCCTATTCCGCCAAGGAAGCGTCGCTGACCCGCGCCGAAGACAGCGTCGCCGCTCTCAGCGCCCAGGTCGATATGCTGACCAAGGAACGCGCCAACGACAAGATGCTGGCCGAACAGGCGATCGAGGAACTCAAGGCCGCCCTGCAGCGCGAGAAGCTCGACCGCGCGGTGGTCGAGGGCGCGCTGGAAGCCGGCCGCAAGGACTTCGCCCGCGTCATGCGCGAGGTGATGAGCCTGCAGCGTTCGCAGCAGGCGGCCGAGGAACCGGAAGCGCTGGACGCCGCGAACGCGGCCTGATCTGACCTAAATCACCGACAAAAGCTGCATCGCCGGGCCCCAAAGCCCGGCGATTTTTTTATGCGCCCTGCAGGCCCCGGCGCGGCGCTTGATATACCGCAAGGCGGCGCCCGGCCGCACAGCGCTAGTCTGGCCGCGACATCCTGGCGGGGGCCAAAATCCGAGTTCCGTGCATGCCCATTTCATGCCTCACCGAAGCAAAATCGACATGAGCAATTCGCCTCCGGCCTCGCTGGCGCTCGCCGAGCGCAACGTGCCGCGCTACACGTCCTATCCGTCGGCGCCGCATTTCTCGACACAAGTAGGCGCCGACACCTACCGCGAATGGCTTGCCGCCTTGCCGCGCGCCGCGCGCGTATCGCTTTATCTCCATGTGCCGTTCTGCACCGAGCTGTGCTTTTATTGCGGCTGCAACACCCGCGCCGTGCGCAAGCGCGCGCCGGTCGATATTTACGCCGAACAGCTGATCGCGGAGATCGCGCTGCTTGGCGACCTCAATGGCGCGCGGCTGACGCACATCCACTGGGGCGGCGGCACGCCGTCGATCCTCGGGCCGCAATGGCTGGAGACGATTGCGGGCAAGATCGCCTCGCGCTTCGACCTGAGCGAATTGAAAGAGCACGCCATCGAACTCGACCCGCGGCGGATGGACCAGCCGCTGGTGCGCACGCTGAAGGCCGTCGGCGTCAACCGCGCCAGCCTCGGCATGCAGGACGCCTCGCCGCATGTGCAGCACGCTATCGGCCGGGTGCAACCGTTCGAGGACGTCGAGCGCGCCGCGACCTGGCTGCGCGAGGCCGGCATTGAGAATCTCAATCTCGATCTGATGTATGGCCTGCCGAAGCAGACTGGCCAGGACGTGGCGCGCAGCGCCGAGCTTGCGGCATCTCTCAATCCGCAACGCCTGGCGCTGTTCGGCTATGCGCATGTGCCGTGGTTCAAAAGCCATCAGCGGCTGATCGATGCCGCGACCTTGCCGGGCGCGGCCGAGCGCATCGAACAGGCAGCAATCGCCGCCGAGACTCTGGCGAGCTTCGGCTACAAGGCGGTCGGGCTCGATCACTTTGCCCTGCCCGACGACGAACTTTGCATCGCCGCGCGCGAAGGCCGCCTGCACCGGAATTTTCAGGGCTACACCACCGACGATGCCGACGCGCTGATCGGCATCGGCGCATCCTCCATCGGCAAACTGCCGCAAGGCTATGTGCAGAACGCGCCCGACATGGGGCATTATGCGCGCAGCATTAGCGTCGGCAGGTTTGCCACGGTGAAGGGTCTGGCGCTCTCCGACGACGACCGGCTGCGCGCTTCAATCATCGAACGTCTGATGTGCGATCTGGCGCTCGACCTGACTGAATTCGGCGGCGTGGCGCGTTTTGCCGGCGAGATGGATACGCTGCAGGGTCTGGCGGCGCAGGGGCTGCTGACCATCGACGGCGCGAAGATCGCGATCACCGAAGCGGGACGGCCTTATATCCGCATCGCGGCGGCGGCCTTCGACAGCTATCTGACGGCGAGCCAGAAGCGGCATTCAGTGGCGGTGTAAATTAAATTCGTCATGCCCGGCCATAGCCCGTCGAAGACGGGCGCGAACGCCCTGTTGTGCCGGGCATCCACGCCTTGTGTGCATTTGAAAATGAAGACGTGGATGGCCGGGACAAGCCCGGCCATGACGCCATATGAAAAAACTGGCTCTACGAGCGCTTCAACGCATCCGCGTTCGGGCAAAAGGCCGGCGGCGTGGCGATTTTTTTCGGCGCGCGCGCCAGCCAGTCGCTACAGACTTCCTCGGCATCGCAGCGCTGACAGGCATCGACCATCTGCGCCAGCAGCGACACGCCGGCCGGCCAGCTTGCCGCACGCGGCGACGGCGCGGGATCGCGGCCGAGCCGTGCGCTCACTTCCGCCAATTGCTGGGCGGGAAAGATCTGCGCGGCGGCGGGCGCGGTGCGTTTGTGATTCCAGTGCATCATCGTTGCAAGATGAACCAATTCACCGGCACCCGCCTTGATTTGGCGCAATGGATTCCGATACCGCCTCGCGGTTAGCCGCGCGCGCGCCCCACGCAAAGAAGGGCCGCCCTTGCGAGGCGGCCCTTCCATTGTCGAAACCGTGGCCCGATTGCGTGAAGCCTTGCCCGCTTCGCGCCGTGACCAGCCGACCGTCTCAGATCAGCTGCACTGAACCCCAGCAGAGGCGAGGACCCAGTTCACGAATGCCGGCGACCGCGGCGATAGACAATGAGACACTGGATCACCTCCTTTCGGTTGTTGATGGACCCTATAAATATAAATGGGATTTGGGGAGAAGGAAGGGCTTACTTGGCCCTTGCCCCTTTGTACCATTTTTGACACAATCCATCTCTATATGATCGACCGATCAAAGAAGATCACCGGCCGGTTCTTCGCTTCCGCCAACGGCCGCCGGCCGGTCCGTGAGTGGTTGCTTGGTCTATCAAAGAATGACCGGCGATTGATTGGGAAGGACATTCAAAAAGTCGAGTTCGGCTGGCCAATTGGAATGCCCTACTGCCGGCCGCTTGGTCACGGGCTTTGGGAAGTGCGCAGCGACCTGACCGGCGGGCGCATCGCGCGGGTCATGTTCTGCATCGTGCGTGGCGAAATGTTGCTGCTGCATGGCTTCGAGAAGAAGACGCAGAAGACACCGCAGCGCGACATCGATTTGGCACTTAGACGTAAACAGGAGATCGAAGGATGAAGAAGGCCGTCAAGAAGAAGGGCACAATCGACCGCAGCGAGAGCTTCGACGAGTTCCTCGCGCAGGACGGCTTGCTGGCGGAAACTGAAGACGCTGCTGTCAAGGAAATCATTGCCGATCAGATCAAGGTGGCAATGGATAAAAAGGGCCTGAGCAAATCGGCCATGGCTGCGCGAATGAAAACGAGCCGCCGACAACTGGATCGGCTGCTCGACCCGGACAATGGCTCTGTGACGTTGGCGACACTGCGAAGGGCAGCGAGCGCGGTGGGGCGTAATTTGAGGGTGGAATTGGAGTGAACCTTTGTAGCCCGCATGGAGCGAAGCGAAATGCAGGGATACAGGCACGACGCGAGAGTCGCCCCCGGATTTCGCTACGCTCCATCCGGGCTACGGTTGCTACATCGCTATCGCCAACACGAACGACAACGCCATAAGGTAGCGTAGGATTGGCATCGCGCAATATCAGGAAGTACAAAATGCCGGACCCGCGAATAGCCCGATTGAACGACGCGCGTTTCACGAATTTGATGCGTCTTATAGACGAAATGCGGGATCGCGGGCGGTCGCACAAGCTTGAGTATCCGAACGTCGATCCGAATGACGGCGGCCAGATCGCGCGCGCGCTCTTCTTGCTTGAGACACCAGGCCGAAAGTCTGTGGCGTCCGGCTTCGTGTCCCGGTGCAATGACGACGAAACGGCCAAGAATATGGGACGCGCATTGGACAAGGCAAAGCTCTTGAGAGCCGACGTCGTCCTTTGGAACGTCGTGCCGTATTACCTCAGCACCGAGGATAAGAATCGCAATGCGACTAGCGCTCAGGTCCGCGCAGCGATTCCAGATACGCAAGCTTTCGTCGATGCGCTTCCGAGTTTAGAAGCCATCGTCTTCTGCGGGCGCAAGGCGCAGCGGGCAATAAAGTGTTTGCGGGTCCCGAGAACCGTGACCAAGTTCGAGACGTTCCATACGGGCGCGCAAGCATATAATCACCAACGCTGTCAGAAGCACATTCACGAGACATTTCGGAAGGTCGCTCGATTGCTATATCCCGATGTCTACCCTACGACTCGGGGCAAAACTTGAACGCGCCAGCTATCCTTATGTAGCCCCTCACCTCACCAACTCCCGCATCGCTCTATCCAAGCCGTCCAGCGTCAGCGGATACATCCGCCCGCCCATGAGTTGCCTCATCATCTGGATCGAATGCGTGAAGTCCCATTCGCGTTCGGGCGTCGGATTAAGCCACACCGCGTGCGGATAAGTGCGCAGCACGCGCTCCATCCACACCTGCCCTGATTCCTCGTTGTAATGCTCGACCGAGCCGCCGGGCGCCGCGATCTCGTAAGGCGACATCGAGGCGTCACCGACGAAGACGACTTTATAGTCGTGCGGGAACGTGTGCATGACGTCGAAGGTCGGCGTCGTCGCCTGAAAGCGGCGGCGGTTCTCCTTCCACACTTTTTCGTAGACGCAATTGTGGAAGTAGAAATGCTCCATGTGCTTGAATTCGGTGCGCGCCGCCGAGAACAGTTCTTCTGTGGCCTTGATGTGCCAGTCCATCGAGCCGCCGATGTCGAAGAACAATAAAACTTTCACCGCATTGTGCCGCTCGGGCCGCATCTGAATATCGAGATAGCCCTTGTGCGCGGTGCCCTTGATGGTGCCGTCGAGATCGAGTTCATCGGGCGCGCCGGTGCGGGCGAATTTGCGCAGGCGGCGCAGCGCCACCTTGATGTTGCGGGTGCCGAGTTCGACGTCGTCGTCGAGATCCTTGAACTCGCGTCTGTCCCAGACCTTGACCGCGCGCTTATGCGTGCTCTCGCCGCCGATGCGAATGCCTTCCGGATTGTAGCCGCCATTACCGAACGGCGACGTGCCGCCGGTGCCGATCCATTTCGAGCCGCCCTGATGGCGGCCCTTCTGTTCGGCGAGGCGTTCTTTCAGCGTCTCCAGTAATTTCTCCAGCCCACCCAAAGCCTGGATCTGCTTCTTTTCTTCCTCAGTCAGATATTTGTCGGTCATCTTTTTCAGCCACTCGGCTGGGATATCGGCGGCAAGACCGTCGCCGAGCATCTCCAGACCTTTGAAGGCCTGACCGAAGACACGGTCGAACTTGTCGATGTTGCGCTCGTCCTTCACCAGAATGGCACGGGCGAGATAATAGAAATCCTCGACCTTGCGTTCGGCCAGATCCGCCTGCATCGCTTCCATCAGTGTCAAATATTCGCGCAAGCTCACCGGCACGCCGGCGGCCTTCAGGTCGTGGAAGAAATTGACGAACATCAAGTGGCTCCCTGAGCGTTCGCCTAGTTTAGCAAATAAACGCGCAATGAAATGCCTGTACACGCCGAATTTCAAGCTTTCCCGCCTTGTCCCAAAACGCTAATGAGGGACAGCGATAAAAAAAGACCCGGCGGAGGATTCGAGTGACGCTGCGCGACCGCGCCTTTTGGGCGCTTGCGATTATATTGTCGGTGGCGATCCTGATCGCGCCGGCGATCTGGAACCGGTTTCCCCTGCTGCAATACGACACCGGCGGCTATCTGGCGCGCTGGTACGAGGGCACGTTGGTGCCGAGCCGCGCCGTGGTCTATGGCCTCATTCTCAATGCCGGCGTGCCGCTGTCGTTCTGGCCGGTGCTGATCGCGCAATCGGCGCTGACCGTGTGGGTTCTTGCGTTGATGGTGCGGGTGCACGGCTTTGGCAGCCGGCCCTGGCTGCTGCTCGGCAGCGTGACCGCTTTATCGATCCTCACCACACTGCCGTTTCTGACCGCGATCCTGCTCACCGACATCTTCTGCGGCCTCGGCGTGCTGGCGCTTTATCTCTTGCTGATGCGCGGCGATGCGCTGACCCGCACTGAGCGTATCGGCCTGATCGGCTTAAGCGCCGTCGCCGCCGCGACGCACAGCGCCACCATCGCGGTAATGGGCGCGCTGGTCGCATGTGCCGCGCTGTTTTATCTGTTCGATCGCAAGCGCCTGCCGCGCGTAGCCCTTGGCCATGGCGTCTTGGCGCTGATGCTCGGCGCCGTCATGGTATTCGCCGCCAATTACGCGGTCGCAAAAAGGCTAGCCTGGACGCCGGGCGGTTTCGCGCTGTCGTTCGGCCGCATGTTGCAGGATGGCATCGTCAATAAATATCTCGACGAACATTGCCCCGACACGAAGCTGCGGCTATGCGAATACAAGGATGTGTTGCCGCGCTATGCCGATGTCTGGTTCTGGGGCAGCCCGCTGTTCGACAGGCTCGGCCGCTTCGCCGGTCTCGGCAAGGAGATGGAACACATCGCCGTTCAAAGCCTGATCGAATATCCGGCGTTGCAGCTCAAAACCGCGGCGATCGCCACCGCGCGCCAACTGGTCGACGTGCATACCGGCGAAGGCGTCGTGCATTGGGTCTGGCACACTTATTTCATCGTTCACGACTATGCGCCGCAGCTCGAGCCGGCGATGAAGGCGGCTCGTCAGCAGCGCGGCGAAGTCTCGTTCGAGACGATCAACAAGCTGCATTATCCGCTGGCGCTTCTGAGCATGGCGCTGTTGCCGGCGATCTTTGCGCTCGCCTGGCGGCGGAAGCTGCCGGCCGCGTTTGGCGAACTGGCGGGGTTCTGCGTGCTGGCGCTTGTGGCCAATGCGCTGGTCTGCGGCGCCTTGTCCAATCCGCACGACCGCTATGGCGCGCGCATCGTCTGGCTGGCGGCCGTTGCCGTCGCACTGTCGCTGGCCTGCGTCATCGAGCGCAGAAACGCGCCGCTGCCGGCGCAAGGCCGCGACATTTTGCCAGCCTGACCGCAGCCACGATCATTTGAACCAAAGCCTTCAGGCTGCGTTCACCTCGCGGCGCGCTTTATGCATCACATAGAAGCGGCTTTGTAGCGCGGTGCTGACGCCGCATCGTGGGGCTTGGGATGGCAGATATTCTTGTTGGCCGGGAACCCGCGCGCGGCGTGGCGCTGCCGGGCTCCTTTGCGCGTTTCTCCATACGCCAGGCCGGTGTGCGAACACTGGCCTATGGCGCCATGATGCTGCTGTTGCTGGCGCCCGCCCTGTGGAACGGATTTGCGGTGATTTTCCCCGACACCGGGGGCTATCTCGACCGGCCAATTCTCGGAACGCTCGGCATGGGCCGCTCGGCGCTGTACGGCGCGTTTCTTTATCTCGGCGTTGCGTCGAGCTTTTGGCTCAATATCGTCGTGCAAGCGATGATGATGAGCTGGCTGATCGTGCTGACGCTGCGCGCGCATGGTCTGGGCGGCAGACCCTGGCTCGCTTTCGGCATCGTCGCGCTGCTGACGGTCACCACCAGCATGCCGTGGTTCACGGCCCAATTGATGCCCGACATTCTGTTTCCGGCGGCGGCTTTGGCGCTGCACCTATTGATATTCCGCGATCGCATGCTCGGCCGCTTCGAGCGCTGGGCGCTGGTGGCGGTGATTGCCTTCGCCATGCCGAGCCATATGGCGGCGGCGGGCATGTGCGTCGCCATTGTTCTCGCGGTCGCGCTGCTGTCGCGCATCCGCTTCGTCGCCCTGCCGCCGGCGCGGCTGACATTTGCCGCCGGCGCGGTCGCCGCCGGGCTGGCGCTGTGTCCAGTCTCCAATTACGCGATCACCGGCAATTTCGCGCTGACGCCGGGCGGCTCGAGCTTCTTGGTTGGCCGGCTGGTCGAGGACGGCATCGTCATCCGCTATCTCAACGACAAGTGCCCCGACCCGGCGATGCGGCTGTGCGCCTTCACCAGGGATTTCCCGACTGACGCCGATACCTGGCTGTGGGATGGCAATTCGCCATTCCGCAAGCTGAAGGACTTCGAGGGCAGCGCGGAGGAAAACGCCATCGCGCTGGCGACGTTGAAAGCCTATCCGTTCATGCATCTGACCGCGGCGGCACGCGCGGCGCTGACGCAGATGGCGACCTTCGCGACCGAAGTCAGTTTCGCCAATAACGAGCCGACCATCGCGATGTTCAAGGAGCACTTTCCGAGTCTGTTTCCGCGATTCATAGAGGCGCGCCAGCAAACCCAGACCTTCAATGCGGCGCTCGTGAACAGCGTGCATGTTCCGGTGGCGGCATTCGCCATGGCCTGTGTCGGCGCTGCTTTGTTGCTACGGCGCCGGCTCGGCCTGCCGCCGGAATTTGCCGGGCTTGCCGCGACCGTGCTGCTGGCGCTATCCGCCAATGCCACGATTTGCGGCGTTTTCGCGCACGCCGTCGACCGCTATCAAAGCCGGCTGGTGTGGTTGGCCGTTTTCGCCACGGCCATGATGGCCGCGTGGCTTGTTATCAATCGGCGCCATGGCGATGCGGCAACCGGCCGGCGAATTAACCCGTCCGCTGCAATCGCGGTGCATTTCGACGCCTGCCGTGCCAAGTTGTCCGGCATGCTGGCGCGGTGGATCTAGAAACGATGGCGGACAGTCTGGTTGCGAGTAGTGGCTCTGCCGCCAATAGTGCCGGCCATTCGAATGCCGCCCGACGTTCGGTCTGGGTTTTGGCCGGCGCGGCCATGACGGTGCTGCTGCTGACGCCAGCCATCTGGAACGGCTTCCCGATCGTCTTTCCCGATACCGGCGGCTATCTCACGGTGGCCATCACCGGCATGCCGCTGCCGGGCCGTTCGGCGCTGTATGGACTGTTTCTGATCGCCGGCATTCCACTCGCCTTCTGGCCCTGCGTCATCCTGCAATGCGCACTGATGGCCTGGCTGTTCGCGGTGACCATGCGCGTCAACGGCCTCGGCGGGCGGCCGTGGCTGACGCTTTGCATCGTCGCGGGTTTGACCGTTACGACCAGCCTTCCCTGGCTGGCCGGACAATTGATGCCCGACATTCTGTTCGCGGCTTCGGTGCTTGCGCTTTACCTGCTCGGCTTTGCGCATGAGCGGCTGGCGCGCCTTGAGCGATACGCGCTCGCCGCCGTCATTGCCCTGTCCATTCCGACGCATATGGCGGCCGCGGGACTCTGCGTCGCGCTGCTCGCCGCGTTCGCGCTGATCGCTACGGCGGCGCGGGTCCGGCCGCTTCTATGCCCGGCGCCGCGCCTGCGCTTCGCCGCACTTGCGGTTGCCGCCGGCATTGCGCTCTGCCCGGTGTCGAACCTCGCTGTCACCGGCAACTTCGCCTTTACGCCGGGCGGGCCGGGCTTCCTGTTCGGCCGGCTGATCGAGGACGGCATTGTCGAACGCTATCTCGGCGAGCATTGCCCGGACCCGACGATAAGGCTTTGCCCCTACATGGACGACATGCCCGACCAGTCCGACGACTGGCTGTGGGGCAATGACTCGATCCTCTACAAGCTCGGCGGCTGGGACGCGCACAGGGCCGAGCAGGAACGCATCATCCGCCAGACCCTCTTGATGTATCCCGGCATGCATCTGGAAGCCGCTATCGTCGCGACCGCGATGCAGCTCGTCACCTTCGATACCGAGGTCAGCCTCGACGACAACGATCCGACCTTCGACGCTGTGTCGCATTTCATTCCGGCCTTGTTGCCGGCGCTGAACGCGGCGCGCCAGCATAACGAACGTATCAATGTCGCGGCGCTGAACTATCTGCACCGGCCCGTCGGCGGGCTGGCGATGGCCGCGCTGATCCTTGCACTGATCCTGGCGCTGATCCCGCGGCGGCGACTGAGGCTGACGCCTGAAGCGGCGGCGCTGTGCGTCACCATTCTGCTGGCGCTCGCCGCCAACGCGGCGATCTGCGGCGTGTTCTCGCATCCGGTCGATCGCTATCAAAGCCGGCTGGTGCTGCTGGCGCCTTTTGCCGTCGCGATAATGCTCGCGCAACGCGCCCGCTTGAAACACACGACGCCGGCGACCTGAGGCGCAGGGCCTTTATTTTTTGCCGCGTTTTCTTCACGCGAACCGGTGCCCACTTCGCTCGAAAACGCTCTAAGCCTGCTTCTCCGGCGTGGTGACGACCAGGCCGTCGAGCTCCGCCGTCACCTTGATCTGGCACGACAGCCGCGAATTCGGCCGCACGTCGTAGCCGAAGTCGAGCATGTCTTCTTCCATCGGCGTCGGCTCGCCGACCTTGGCGCGCCATTCCTCGGCGACATAGACGTGACAGGTGGCGCAGGCGCAGGCACCGCCGCATTCCGCCTCGATGCCGGGAATGTTGTTGCGGATCGCCGCTTCCATCACGGTCGAGCCGGTGTCGGCCTCGACCGTGCGCTTGGCACCGGCGGAATCGATATAGGTAATCTTCGGCATGATGTGAGCGTTCGGCAGGACGTTGGCGGGACTGCCGGCTCCTATATCGTCAATCGGCAATGGATACCAGAGCGCGGTTTTCAGCCCCCTCGCGGCGGCTCAACCCCCGCGCAGCAGCGCGGCGATCAGCGCCCGCGCCTCGTCGACGGCCTGCGCCAGACGGTCGATGGTGGCACTGAGATCGCCCGGCGCATGGACAACCGCCTGTTCGGCGGCCTCGGCCGCGCGCGCCACCGGGCCTGCGCCGATACCGGCGGCCGAACCCTTCAATGTATGCGCCAGCGCGCCAATGGCGGCGCCGTCGCCGGCGCGGTCGATATTGCGCATGCGCTCGATCAGCAGGCTGGCCTGGCGGTCGAACAGTTGCAGCACTTCCTGCTCGAGGCTGCGGTCGCCCAGCGTCATGCGGGCGAGATGGCGGCGGTCGATCGCGGCGAGGGAATCCGGCGCCGCCGTCTCTATTGCACTTTGGGCCATGCTCGTCTCCATCTCCGGGCCGCGCGTGCGCGACATTTCCCGACTGTGCCCGCGCACGACCAAAAATACGGTAAATGCCGCATCCGCTTTCGGCCGATTTCCGTCCCGCTGGCGCCAATCGCCCGGCTAATCACCGCGGTGGTTAATTCCTGAGCAAACAATTCAGATTGCGGCGGCATGTGGATTGCCGCGGCGCGGCCTTATTTCACCGGTCATGCTCCCTCTCGCGAGAAATTTCGTCAGATCGCAGCATTTCTATGGTTAACCTTCGTTAACGATGATTAAAACTACCTTACTGGCCCTTGTTTCTTTCGCGTTGCCAAGGCGATAGGATGAAGTTCTGGCGGTTTGGTAGAGCTTGGTGCGGAACGTGCATGATCCCGAATGGCAGCAGGCGTTTCCGGCCGGGACCAGGGCGATCGAATTCCCGCAGGCTCTGACGGCACAAGCAGTCGCGGCCCGGCCTGCCCCTTGAGCGGCGGATCGGACCGTCAATTCTGTTCTGCGTAACGACGAGGCGATGACCTAAATGGCAAAGAATCCGCAGCAAACCAAGAACGCAACCGACGAAGCGCTCGCCGCGATCGAAGATGCGTTGCTGCCGCGTAGCCCGGCCGAGCGCACCGAGCCGAAAGTCGAGCGCACTGAGCCGCAACTGACGGCCAATCCCGCCATCGACCCCGACAAAGAGACGCCGCCGCTCAACGCAGACCTGTTCCGCGATTCCGACGACGCGCCGCAATGGCCGGCCTCCGACACCGCGCCGCACCTGCCCGCCAATGACGACCGAGCGAATATGGGCCAGATCCTGCAGACGCTGCGCCGCCGCCGCGCGCGCGCGCCCTATGCGATCGCCGCTATCGCCGCTTTCGGCTGGGTCGCCGGTGCCGGCGCGCTGGCCTATCTGGCGAGCGCCGATTTGCAGACGCTGATCGCCACGCCCAATGTCGGCATTGCCGCCATGGTTGGCATCGCCTCCGCCATCGTCGTCCCGGTGATCTTCTTTTATGTGATCGCCCACATGTTCAGCCGGTCGCAGGACATGCGGCTGGTCGCCGAATCCATGGCCGAAGTCGCCATGCGTCTGGCGCAGCCGGAAACCGCCGCGCGCGAGCAGATCGTCTCGGTCGGCCAGGCCATCCGCCGCGAAGTCGCGGCAATGGGCGACGGCGTCGAGCGCGCATTGGCGCGTGCCGCCGAACTCGAAGCCCTCGTGCATAATGAAGTCTCGGCGCTCGAGCGCGCCTATAATGACAACGAAGTCCGCATCCGCGATTTGCTGAGCGAACTGACCAATCAGCGCGATACCCTGGTCAGCCAGTCCGAACAGGTGCGCAAGGCGATCGGCAGCGTTCATCTCGACCTGTCGCACGACATCACCTCGGTCGGCGATCTCGTCGCCGAGAAGGTCAACGAAGTGGCGCAGCGCGTCACCCGTTCGCTGACCGAAAAAGGCGAACACATCACGCTCGCGCTTGGACACGCCGGCGACAGCATGATCGACGCGCTCAGCGAGCGCGGCTCCAACCTGCTCGATCGTCTGGAAACCACCAGCGACAAGGCGACCACTGCGATCGCCTCCGCCAGCGACCGGCTCTCGGCCAGCCTCAACTTCAAGACCGAGCACGTTCATGACGAATTCGCCGACATGGCGGCGCGCTTGCAGCAGATGATGTCGCAGCGCCTCGACCTGGTCGCGCAGGGCTTCGCCCAGAAGACCGCCGCGACCGTCGACGGCATGACCGGCCGCCAGCAGCTTCTGACCGACGCCATCACCGAGACCGCCAACCGCATGGCCGACGTCATTTCCGCCCGCGCCGACGACGTCAATTCGACGTTGCGCTCGACCGGCGATTCACTGGTGCTCGACCTGTCGCTGCGCGGCGGCGATGTCGTCGCCAAGATGGAACAAACCGGCACGCACATCACCGACACCTTGATCGACCGCAGCAACAACGTCGCCGACATCTTCCGCACCAACGCCGAAACCCTGGTGACCGCGCTCAACAGCCGCGGCGACCAAGTCAAGGACATCCTGGCCACGCGCCTGCAGGCCTTCGAGGATATGTTCAACAAGGGCGGCACCGAGCTGACCGAGAAGATCTCGCGCGACTCGACCAACCTCGGCAACCTTGTCACCCGCCACCTGACCGAGTTCGATCACACCGTGAAGACCTATGGCGGCGAGCTTATCGAGCGCCTCGGCCAGCGCACGCAGGACGTCTCCGAGGCGATGCGCGCCTATCTCGATACGTTCGACAGCCGCGTCACCGGCCGCGCCAACGAACTGTCCGGCTCGCTCGATGGCCGTCTCACCCAGTTCGAGACCATGCTCGATGGCCGCGTCAATCAGCTGGCCAGCACGCTCACCAAAGGCGGCGAGGAAGTGGTCGGCGCGCTCGACAAGCGTATCAGCGACGTCACCGGCACCATCAATACCCGCGGCGCCGAAGTCGCCGACGCCATCAGCGCCAAGATCGGCGACATGGACAAGACGCTGGGCGCGCGCGCGATGGAAGTCGCCGACACGCTCGACGGCCGCATCAGCCGCTTCGAGGAACTGCTCGTCGGCCGCGCCGTCACCGTCACCGACCAGATCGAAAGCCGCACCAAGGCGGCCGCCGAAACCCTGCATTCGCGCATGGAGCAGCTCAGCCAGGCGATCAAGACCAACGCCTCGGAAGCCGAGAAATCGCTCGGCGCG
>CAITJJ010000259.1 GCA_903892675.1 uncultured Hyphomicrobiales bacterium
GACACCGACGCCAACGTCAAGGCGATCGACTCGCTGCTCAATTACGAGACGGTGAAATATTTCAGCGCCGAGGAGCGCGAGGCCGAGCGCTACGACCGCGCCATGGCGCGTTACGAGAACGCTTCGACCAGCGCCTATACCTCGCTTGCCGTGCTCAATGCCGGGCAGGCGGTGATCTTCACCTGCGGTCTGGCGGCGGCGATGGTGTTGTGCGCCTTCGAAATCCGCGATGGCAGCAAGACGGTCGGCGACTTCGTGCTGATCAACGCGATGATGATCCAGCTGTACCAGCCGCTCAATTTCATGGGCATGGTCTATCGCGAGATCAAGCAGGCGATCATCGACATCGAGTTGATGTTTTCGATTCTAAACCGCGATCCGGAGATCAAGGACGAGCAGAACGCGCCGGCGCTGAAAGTGTCCGGTGGCGTCATTCGCTTCGAGAACGTGCAGTTCGCCTATGAGCCGGCGCGACGAATTCTCAAGGGCGTTACATTCGAGGTTCCGGCCGGCAAGACTGTCGCGGTGGTTGGGCCATCGGGGGCCGGAAAGTCGACGATCTCGCGGCTGCTGTTCCGGTTTTACGATCTGTTCGGCGGCCGCATCACCATTGACGGTCAGGATATCGCCAAGGTGACACAGAAATCGCTGCGCCAGGTCATCGGCATGGTGCCGCAGGATACCGTGCTGTTCAACGACACCATCCGCTACAACATCCGCTATGGCCGCTGGGAGGCGAGCGACGCCGAGGTGGAAGAGGCGGCGCGGCTGGCGCAGATCGACGGCTTCATCCGGCTGGCGCCGAAAGGTTACGACGCCGAGGTCGGAGAGCGCGGCCTGAAACTGTCGGGCGGCGAGAAGCAGCGCGTCGCCATTGCGCGCACGATATTGAAGGCACCGCCGATCCTGGTGTTGGACGAGGCGACATCCGCGCTCGACAGCCATACCGAACGCGAAATCCAGGATGCGTTGGAGCGGGTGTCGAAAGGCCGCACCACTTTGGTGATCGCGCATCGGCTGTCGACGATTGTCGGCGCTGACGAGATCATCGTCCTCGACCAGGGCGAGATCGTCGAGCGCGGCCGCCATGCGGTGCTGCTCGCCAATAACGGTCTCTATGCCAGCATGTGGAACCGGCAGCGCGAAGCCGAGGAGGCGCGCGAAAAGCTTGCCCGCGTCGCCGAGGACGAGGCCATGCCCAATCGCAATCCGCCGCCGGTTGCGGATATGATTGCTCCGGCCGATTCGCCGGCCATCGCCGCGCCCGCCGACGCGGCGGAATTAGGAACCTGACAATGTCGATCTATGACTCGATCCGCAAGCAACTGGTGCCGATCACGCCTGAGGGCTATCCGTTCATCGGCGCCTTCGCCTTTGCCAGCCTGGTCCTGTTCTGGATCTGGACGCCGCTCGGATGGATCGGCACCGTGCTGACGCTCTGGTGCGTATACTTCTTCCGCGATCCGCCGCGGGTGACGCCGGTGCGCGAAGGTCTGGTGGTGTCGCCGGCCGACGGCCGCGTCAGCATGATCACCACCATCGCGCCGCCGCATGAACTCGGCATGGGCGTTACGCCGATGCTGCGCATCTCGGTATTCATGAGCGTTTTCGACTGCCACGTGAACCGCAGCCCGGTGAACGGCCGGGTCGAGAAAATCCTCTACCAGCCCGGCAAGTTCTTCAACGCCGATCTCGACAAGGCCTCGCTCGACAATGAACGCAACTCGCTGGTCATCTCGGCCGCCGGCACCCGCATCGCCGTGGTGCAGATCGCCGGGCTGATCGCGCGCCGCATCATCTGCTACGTGCGCGAAACCCAGCCGGTCGGCGCCGGCGAGCGCTTCGGCATGATCCGTTTCGGCTCGCGGCTCGACGTCTATCTGCCCGAGGGCACCGCGCCTTTGGTCGCGGTCGGTCAGACCGCACTTTCCGGCGAGACCGTGCTTGCCGATCTGCGCGCGCATGACGAAAGCCGGGCGTTCCGCGCCGGCTGATTTGTCGCGCCGCATTCGTTAACGGCGAGGGGAACTCGCCGCAAACCGGCATGGCGCCGACGGCGGCGAGGGGCTATATTCACACCATGGTCTTTCAACCCATCGATCCGACGCAGTCTCCCCCCCGCCGCCGCTTCAAGGCGATCCCGGTGCGGACCTTGCTGCCCAATCTCATAACGTTGCTGGCGCTGTGCGCGGGCCTGACCGCGATCCGGCTGGCGATCGAGAGCAAGCTCGAACTGGCGCTCGGCGCCATCGTCTTCGCCGCCGTGCTCGACGGTATCGATGGGCGCGTCGCGCGCATGCTCAAGGGCACCTCGCGCTTCGGCGCCGAACTCGACAGCCTGGCCGACTTCGTCAATTTCGGCGTCGCGCCGGGGCTAATCCTGTATTTCTGGGGCCTGCACGAATTGAAATCGGCGGGCTGGATCGCCGCTCTGGTGTTCGCGATCTGCGCGGCGCTGCGGCTGGCGCGCTTCAACGTGATGATTGACGACCCGGATAAACCGGCCTGGTCGGGCAATTTTTTCACCGGTATCCCGGCGCCGGCCGGTGCGCTGACGGTGCTGTTGCCGATCTATCTCTACTTCCTTGGCGTCTCCAACGGACTTGTCACGATCTGGCTGACGCTGTTCTACACGTTGGCCATCGGTCTGCTGATGGTGTCGCGTCTGCCGGTACTGTCCGGCAAGCGCGTCGGCAAAAGAGTGCCGCCGGAAATGGTGCTGCCGGTATTCGTGGTGGTGGTATTGGTTTTCGCACTGCTGATCAGCTATCCGTGGGAAGTGCTGTCGGTGAGCGCGATCGTCTACCTCGCCAGCCTGCCACTTAGCTGGCTGTCCTACCGCGACTATGTACGCAAGGATGCGCTGGCGGCCAGTGCGGCGGGTTCCGAATCACAGGCGTCCGTCAACGCAACAGCGCCCGAGGCGGGCCTTTCACCGCCGGCGGGCGATGATGCGGCGCCCGATCGTCCGACACACCTGAACTGACCGTTTTCAAGCGTTCATAGAAATTTTTGTTATCATGCCGCGCGCCACCAGCGTCCTCGCCGCCCAGCATCGCCATGAACGGCCGATAGCCGATACCGTGATCCTGGATTACGCAACGCGCAGCGGCGACCAAGTATCGGTGACGACCGTCAAGGGCCGCACGATCGAAATCCATTTGCACGGCGGCGTGCGGTTGCGCACCGACGATCTGCTGGTGCTTGACGACGGCGCCTTGGTCGAAGTGGTGGCGGCGCCGGAGCCACTGATCGAAGCGCGCGGCGCCGATGTCGCGGCATTGGCGCGTCTGGCCTGGCATCTCGGCGATCGTCACGTCGCCGTTCAGTTGTTACCGAACCGCATCCGGGCGCTACGCGATGAAGCGGTTGAGAAATTGCTGGCGGCACTTGGCGCCAAGGTGGCGGTGATCGATGCGCCGTTCGAACCCGAAGGCGGCGCCTATGCGCCGCCGCCGGTAAGCGATCCTGGCCATCATCATCACGATCATGGCCATGACCATGATCATGACCACGTTCATGATGCGCATTGCGGCCACGATCACAGCCACGGGCATGCGCATGATCGTGATCATGATCACGGCCATTCACACCACGGCCACAAGCACGAATAAAACTTACTGCTTGTTGCGGAATCCCTGCGTGCCGAACGGATAGCCGGGCATGATGTCGTAAGGATGCGCCCAGCCCGGCAGGCCTTGCATGCGCTTGAGCCATGCGCCGATCGCCGGATGCTCCTTGGCAATGTCGAAGCCGAATTCTTCCGCCGGGTAATACAAATAGGCCGTCATCGAAATATCGGCGATGGTCGGTCTGTCGCTGACCAGGAAGTTGCGGCCGGTCAAACGCTTGTTGACGATGGCAAGCGCATTGTCGATGCGGCCCTTGAGAAACCCGACCACGGCCGGATCGCCGGCCGGCTTGGCGAAGTTCTTGAGGAAACGAAACGGCCCGAGGAAGCCGTTGACCTTCTGGTTGTCGAAAATGATCCAGCGCAACGATTCCAGTTCCTCATCCTCGCCTTGAGGGAGGAATTTGCCCGACTTGCGCGCCAGATAAGTGAGGATCACGCCCGATTGCGACAACCGTTTCTCGCCATCGACCAGCACCGGCACTTCGCCCATTTCATTGACGCCATCTCGGTAGTCCGGCGTGCGCTGGACGCCCGTGCCGAAAAAGTCGATCCACATCGGCTCCCACTTCGCGCCGATCAGATTGAGCATCAGCGCGGCGCGATAGGCGTTGCCGGACTGGGCGAAGCAATAGAGCTGATAGTCTGACATGAGATGCGCCTCTGTGTTTGCCGGTGAATTGAGGGACGGCTAACGCGCGAGCGTCAGCGCAGTGCCGGAGTTGGATTTGCCTTCGAAGCGTTCGCCCGCATAACTGAGCTGGGCGAGTTCATTGTTACTGTCGTCGCTGATGGTGAGCGCGCTTTGCCGCAGCGACCAGCGCCGGCTGGTGAAAAAACGTTCCGGACAGCCGCCTTCGGGCGACACCGAGCCTTCGCTGGCGCCCGGCCGCGCGGTAAAGGTCATGCCGCAGGCCGGCGCGTTTGGCGCCGCCAGCATCCAGCGGCCTGGCATGGTCAGTTCCGCCGGTGGCGCCGCCGAATCGGACAGCGACGCACCACCGGCGCAGCCGGCGAGCGTCGCTGCGATCAGCATCGGCCCCGCTACCCGCCAGCGGCTCATACCGGCCCCGCCTTTACTTCATCGTCGGAATCGAGAATTCGGCGCCTTCCTTGGTGCCGCTCGGCCAGCGCTGGGTAATGGTCTTCGTCTTGGTATAGAAGCGCACCGAATCCGGACCGTGCTGGTTGAGATCGCCGAAGCCGGAGCGTTTCCAGCCGCCGAAGGTGTGATAGGCGAGCGGCACGGGGATCGGGAAGTTGACGCCGACCATGCCGACCTGCACGCGGTTGACGAAGTCGCGCGCGGTGTCGCCGTCGCGGGTGTAGATGGCGACGCCATTGCCGTAGTCATGTTCGTTCGGCAGGCGCAGCGCTTCCTCATAGGTCTTCGCCCGCACGACGGACAGAACCGGCCCGAAGATTTCTTCCTTGTAGATTTTCATGTCCGACGTGACGTTGTCGAACAGACAGCCGCCCATGAAGAAACCTTTTTCATAACCCTGCATCTTGAAGCCGCGGCCGTCGACCGCGAGCGTTGCGCCTTCCTTGACGCCGGTGTCGACATAATCCCTGATCCGGTTGAGCGCCGCCTTTGTGACCACCGGGCCGTAATCGGCCTGCGCATCGGTCGAAAGTCCGATCTTCAGGCTTTCGACGCGCGGGATCAGCTTTTCCATCAGGAGATCGGCGGTCTTCTTGCCGACCGGCACAGCGACCGAAATCGCCATGCAGCGCTCGCCTGCCGAGCCGTAGCCCGCGCCAATCAAGGCATCGACCGCCTGGTCGATGTCGGCATCCGGCATGACGATCATGTGGTTCTTGGCGCCGCCGAAGCATTGCGCGCGTTTGCCGTGCGCGGCCGCGGTCGCATAGATGTATTGCGCAATGTCGGAGGAGCCGACGAAGCCGACCGCCTGGATGCGGCGATCTGTGAGCAGCGTGTCGACGGCCTCCTTGTCGCCATTGACGACATTGAGAATGCCTGGCGGCAAACCGGCTTCGAGAAACAATTCGGCGATGCGCATTGGCACGGATGGATCGCGCTCGGACGGCTTGAGGACGAAGGCGTTGCCGCAGGCGATGGCCGGCGCGCATTTCCACAAGGGGATCATCGCCGGGAAATTGAACGGCGTGATGCCGGCGACGACGCCGAGTGGCTGGCGCACGGAGTAGAGATCAATTCCGGGGCCGGCACCTTCGGTGTATTCGCCCTTGAGCAGGTGTGGAATGCCGCAGGCGAACTCGACCACTTCTAGGCCGCGCTGAATATCGCCCCGCGCATCCGGTACCGTCTTACCGTGTTCGGATGACAGGAGCTTGGCGAGCGCGTCGTATTCCCTGTTTACGAGTTCGAGAAATTTGAACATGACGCGGGCGCGCCGCTGCGGATTGGTCGCAGCCCAGGCCGGCTGCGCGGCGGCGGCATTGGCGATTGCGTCCTCCACCTCGGCTTTGCTGGCGAGCGCGACCTTGGCCTGCACATCACCGGTATTGGGATCGAAGACGTCGCCGGTGCGCCCGGATGCGCCCTTGACCGTCTTGCCGCCGATGAAATGGCCAATATCGCGCATGGGACGCTCTCCTCGGGTTAATTCTTCTTTAAGGCACCAGGCCCGCCAGCCGGCGGCCTTGATACCCTTTCGCAAGGGTTTTTACAGCATCTGTCGGCCGGATCACAGGTTTGTCGGCGCCGGACGGGCGGATTCATTTCACCGGCCGGTAGCCTTTACGGCCTCTTAACAGCGTCGGTTTAGGGTCTCGATGTGGAGCCGGTTTTCACGGCTCCGGTGTCGGTTTGCGTCGGTGGGGTAGCGTTATGGATTTAGCGACAAGTCTGGGCCTGGCCCTCGGCGTCGGCGTTCTTACCGTCGTCATCCTGATGGGCGGCGATCTGCACATGTTCGTCAACGAGCATGCGGCGATCCTGATTTTCGGCGGGTGTCTTGCCGCCACGATGATCCGCTTCCCGTTTTCGGCGATCATGCACGGCATGCCGCTCGGCATGAAATACGCCTTCTCGCAGCGGCGCACGTCACAGCGCGAACTGGTCGATGAGATCGCCGGCATCGCCGAAGTCGCCCGCAAGTCGGGCCCGGTTGGCCTGGAAAAAGTCGAGATCGATGATCCGTTCCTGGCCAAAGGCATCCGCTTCGTCGCCGACGGTTACGACACCAATTTTATCCGCGACAATCTGGAGCGCGACCGCGACAACTTTCTGACGCATCTCGACGAAGGCGGAAAAATCTATCGCGCCATTGGTGACTGTGCGCCGGCCTTCGGCATGATTGGCACGCTGATCGGCATGGTGCAGATGTTCTCCAATATGCAGGATCCCTCCAAGCTCGGCCCGTTCATGGCCGGCGCGTTGCTGGCGACATTCTACGGGGCGACCGTCGCCAACATGTTCTGTCTGCCGATCGCCGACAAACTGCATGTCAAGTTGATCGAAGAGGAAATCAATCGCTCGCTGATCATCGACGGCATCCTGATGATCCGTGAAGCCAAGAGTCCGACGCTGGTGCGCGAAATGCTGCTGGCCTATCTGCCGGAAAAGCACCGCCATGCGCTTGAGGACGGCGAGGCCGAGCCGGCCGCAGCCTAACGGATAACCGCTATGGCCAAAAAGAAACGCGGCGGACACGAAGGCGGCCACGGCTGGTTCGTGACTTTCGCCGATCTGATGGCGCTCCTGGTCGCGTTCTTCGTGATGCTTGTCGCGTTCTCGACCCAGGACGCGGCCAAACTGCAGGTCGTTGCCGGCTCGATGCGCGATGCCTTCGGCGTGCAGGACAAGGTGCGCTATTCCGGCGTCATCGAGGTCATGGGTCTGCCGACCCGGCCGAAGCTCAAGAACGTCGCCAATATCGATCCGAAAGACGCCTCGGCGACGCCGGCGCCGGACGACAATGACCGCAATCGCAGCTATGGCGCGCGCTTCAAGGAAGACCGCAAATTCGCGCTGGCGTCCGCGTCGCTGCGCCAAGCCCTGCAGAACATGCCGGAAATTTCCGAGGCCTCCAAGCACATCATGCTGGAGGAAACCAAGCAGGGCCTCAACATCGAGATCGTCGATCAGGACGGCCGCTCGATGTTCGCCGACGGCGCCAAGGAGCCTTTCGAGCGCACGCGACAGATGATCCAGAAGCTGGGGCCATCGCTCAAGGCGATGCCGGTCCGCATTTCCATTTCCGGCCACACCGCGAGCAGCAAGGTTCCGCCCAAGCCGGGCTATGGTCCGTGGGAATTGTCGGCCGACCGCGCCAATGCGGTGCGCCAGATTCTCGCAGCCGAGGGCGTACCGGCTGGCAATTTCTACATGGTCGCCGGCAAAGCCGACAACGAGCCGTTGTTCCCGGACAATCCGTCAATGTCGCCGAACCGGCGAGTGACCATTACCCTGATGCGGGAAGAGCCGCCGATTCCGGCCGATTTGAGCCCTTAATCAGCGGTCTTGAGAGTTCCGGCGCGGTCGATTTTCATCAACAGGCATCGGCCGAACGCCGGTATTCTCGCCGCGGCCTCGATGTTATAAGCGCGGCCTTCCGGTCCGGCGGTTGGGCCCTCGCACGACTTTCATGAGAGATGGCGTGAACGTAACGGCAGCACCGGCCGAGCCCCCCAATGCGAGCCATGGCCAGGTCGCGCCACCCAGCTTTGTCGCGCTTGCCGTCGGCAGCGTCGGCGTTGTTTATGGCGATATCGGCACCAGCCCGCTTTACGCGTTTCGCGAAGCGGTGCTGGCGGCCAGCAGCGACCGCGGCGTCACCAGCGACATCGTGCTCGGCGTCTTGTCGCTCATCGTCTGGGCATTGATCGTTACCGTTACGCTGAAATACGTGCTGCTGCTGTTGCGGGCCGACAACAACGGCGAGGGCGGCACGCTGTCGCTGATGGCGCTGGCAACGCGCGCGGCCGGCCGCCGCACGCCGTTGATGCTCCTGCTCGGCGTGATCGGCGCCTCGATGTTCCTCGGCGACTCGGTTATTACGCCGGCGATCTCGGTGTTGTCGGCGGTTGAAGGTCTCAAGCTCGCCAATCCGGCCTTCGCCGAATATGTCGCGCCGCTCGCCGTCATCATCCTGATCGGCTTGTTCGCGGCGCAAAGCAGTGGCACGGCCAAGGTGGCGGCGTTGTTCGGGCCGGTCATGCTGGTCTGGTTCGTCGCCATCGCCATTGCCGGCGCCATGCATATCGCCGACGACCCGCACGTTTTGCTGGCGTTGAATCCGCTCTATGGCATTTCGTTTCTGCTTGCGCACGGGCATGTCGGACTGATTACGCTCGGTGCGGTGTTTCTGGTCGTCACCGGCGGCGAGGCGCTCTATGCCGATCTCGGCCATTTCGGCCGGCGGCCGATCCAGTTCGCCTGGCTCGGCCTGGTGTTGCCTTCGCTGCTGATCAATTATTTCGGGCAGGGCGCCAAGGTGCTGGCCGACCCTGCGGCGATTGAAAATCCGTTCTACCGCCTGGTGCCGGAAGCCTTCCTGGTCCCGATGATATTGATGGCCACGGCGGCGACGGTGATTGCCAGCCAAGCCGTCATCACCGGCGCCTATTCGCTGGTGCATCAGGCGATCCAGCTTGGCCTCCTGCCGCGCCTTGCGATCCTGCACACCTCGGCGTCGCATGTCGGTCAGATTTACATTCCGCGCGTGACCATCGCTTTGTTGATCGGCGTGCTGCTGCTGGTCGGACTGTTCCGGACATCCGGTGCTTTGGCTTCCGCTTACGGCATAGCGGTGGCGACGACGATGGTCATGGATACCTTGCTCGCCTTCTTCGTGGTGTGGCATTTGTGGAAATGGAAACTGTGGCAGGCGCTGCTGCTGATTGTTCCTTTCGTTATCGTCGACGTCACGTTCTTTTCCGCCAATATGTTGAAGCTGTTCGAGGGCGCCTGGGCGCCGCTGTTGTTCGGTGTCGCCATGGTGATGCTGATCTTGACCTGGCGGCGCGGCTCGGGAATTCTCATTAGCAAGACGCGGCGCACCGAGGTGCCAATCGACACTTTGTTCCGCAGCCTGGAAAAGAAGCCGCCGCATATCGTGCCGGGCACCGCGGTGTTTCTCACCAGCGATCCGGAATTCGCGCCGACGGCGATGCTGCACAATCTCAAGCACAACAAGGTGCTGCATACGCACAATGTCATACTCACCATCATCACCGCCGATACGCCGCGTGTGCCGGACGATGAGCGCGTGCAGTACACACCGCTGTCCGAACACTTCGCGCGGGTGACATTGAAGTTCGGCTATATGGATGAACCGAACGTGCCCAAGGCCCTGGCAATCGCGCGCAAGCATGGCTGGCAGTTCGATATTATGTCGACGTCGTTTTTCCTGTCGCGCCGCACGCTGCGACCGTCGTCGCAATCGGGCATGCCGGGCTGGCAGGACCATCTGTTCATCGCGCTGGCGCGGTCGGCGTCCGACGCCACTGACTTCTTTCAGATACCGACTGGACGGGTGGTGGAGGTCGGCACGCAGGTCACGGTTTGACCAAGCCGGCGGGGCACGCTGGTAGCTGGCGAAAATTGACAAATCACAATGAAAATGGCGTCTTTTGCAGCATTGTGACTGCACGTATTCCAACGGGCGGAGTTCCGCTATAAGCCGCGTCCGTGGCTCCCCCACAAAGTCTTGAAAAGGTTTCCAAGATGTCGCAACACGTCGCCGCAAACGGCGATTCGCACGGTCCGGCCGATGGCGTCGAGGCGGTGCATAAAACCAGCTTCTGGGCGCTCACCGTCGGCAGCATCGGTGTCGTCTATGGCGATATCGGCACCAGTCCGCTTTACGCTTTTCGTGAGTCGGTTGCAGCGGCCGCGGGACATGGCAATCCGGTCACCGCGCCGATCATTCTCGGCATTCTCTCATTGATAATTTGGGGACTGTTCCTGGTCGTGACGGTCAAATACGTCATCGTCCTGTTGCGAGCCGATAACCACGGCGAAGGCGGCACGCTGGCCTTGATGGCGCTCGCCTCACGCGCGCTCGGTCGCAGCAATGGGCTGATCATCTTGCTCGGCATCATCAGCGGCGCTTTGTTCTATGGCGACGCCATCATCACGCCCGCGCTGTCGGTCCTGTCGGCGGTCGAAGGCATGAAGATCGTGACTCCGGCATTCGAGCCTTATGTCGTTCCGATCACGGTTATCATCCTGATCCTTTTGTTCGCCGTGCAATCGCGGGGGACAGCGCGGGTCGCGGCATTTTTCGGACCGGTCATGATGGTCTGGTTCATCGCTTTGGCGGTTGGCGGGCTTTGGCACATTGGACAGAACTGGTCGGTGCTGCTGGCGTTCAATCCTTATTACGGCGTCCATTTTCTGCTCAACCACGGAATGATCGGTTTCTATACGCTCGGCGCCGTGTTCCTGGTTATGACCGGGGCCGAGGCGCTGTATGCCGATCTCGGTCACTTTGGCCGGGGACCGATCCGGATTGCCTGGCTTGCCGTCGTGTTGCCGGCGCTGGTCGTTAATTACCTCGGGCAGGGCGCGTTGGTGCTGGCCGATCCGAAGGCGATTGAAAACCCGTTCTTCCTGCTGTTTCCGGATTGGGCGCTGTTGCCGATGGTGATCCTGGCAACCGCGGCGACCGTGATCGCCAGCCAGGCGGTCATTACCGGCGCCTATTCGTTGACGCGGCAGGCGATCCAGCTCGGTCTGTTGCCGCGCCTGGAGATTCGTCACACCTCGGAAGCCCTGTTCGGGCAAATCTACATGCCGCGCGTCAACATGCTGCTTCTCGTCGGCGTATTGTTGCTTGTGGCGCTCTTTCGCTCGTCGAGTTCACTGGCCTCGGCCTATGGCATTGCCGTCACCGGCACGATGGTGGTCACGGCCTTAATGTCGATCGTCGTTATCAGGCATGTCTGGCGTTGGCCGCTCATTGGTGCACTGGCGCTGATGTTGCCGTTTCTGTTCATCGATCTGACTTTTTTGGCGGCTAACTTGCTCAAGATCGCCGAAGGCGGATGGATGCCGCTGGCGCTCGGCGCCATCGTTATGGTGTTGATGTACACGTGGCGGCGCGGCAGCCGCCTGCTGGTGATGAAGACGCGCAAGCTGGAAATCCCGCTCGACACCTTGGTCGCCAGCCTGGAGAAGAAGCCGCCAATTCGCGTACCGGGCACCGCGGTATTCCTGACCAGCGATCCGGGCTTTGCGCCGACCGCGCTGATGCACAGCCTCAAGCACTATAAAGTGCTGCACGAGAAGAACGTCATCCTCACCGTCGAGACCGCCGATACGCCGCGGGTCAATCCGGCCGAGCGGGTGCGCATCGAGCCTGTCGGCGAGACGTTCCTGCGCGTCGTGCTGCGCTTCGGCTTCATGGAGCAGCCAAACGTGCCGAAAGCCCTGGCGATCGCGCGCCGCGCCGGCTGGACCTTCGATATTATGTCGACCTCGTTCTTCTTGTCGCGGCGCCTCCTCAAGCCGGCGGCCAAATCCGGCATGCCTCGCTGGCAGGATAGGTTATTCATCAGCCTGACCCGCACCGCCAACGATGCCACTGACTATTTCCAGATTCCGACCGGGCGGGTGGTGGAAGTCGGCACTCAGGTGACCGTCTAGGCGAGAAAAAATGGCGCGTGCGCAGGACACGAAATCCGGCTAGAAATCCGGCATGTTTTCGCGGGGGCCCCGCGTTTTCTTTCAAAGTCTGCTCGATGGAGTTCCGCCATGGCCGATGAAATGCCGCGTGCCGACGAAGTGACCAACCTGACGCCAGAAGAGGTGGCGGCGGGTTTGCGCGCCGGGCGCATGCTGCTGGTTGACGTGCGCGAACTCAACGAGACGGCGGTGGAGGCCTATCCCGACGCGGTGATCGTGCCGCTGTCGGCGTTCGATCCTGCCGCCATTCCCGACCCGCAGGGCAAGCAGGTGGTGTTTGCCTGCCGCTCTGGACGGCGCTCGATCACCGCCTCGGTCGCGGCCCAGGACGCCGGCTATCCCTACAGTGCGCATATGGCGGGTGGTATCATTGCCTGGAAGGCCGCCGGCCTGCCGACCAAAAGCTGAGCCTTACGCCTCGGCCTGACGCTGCGCTTCATGACGGCGTGTCATGTCCTCGGGCCGCCAGCGCCGGTGCTGCCAGAGCCATTGCTCGGGGTGTTCGCGGATCCATCCTTCGATCACATTGATAATAAGCTGGGTGGTGGCGGCGACGTCGACGTTGCCCTGAGCATCGCGCGCCGGCTGGATTTCCTCGGTCAGTTCGACGCGGAAGCGGTGGCCCGGCAGGCGCACGATGCGGGTGCCATGGATCGGGCAATCGAAATGCTGGGCGAGGCGCGCCAATAGTGGATTGGCCATGGTGCGCTGGCCGAAGAAGGTCACCTCGACGCCACGCACGAAATACTGGTCAACCAGCATGCCGACATGCAGGCCGCGCTTGAGTGCGTCGGCGATCTTCATCGGCGCATCGAGCCCGGTCGCGATCAATGTTCCCATGCTGGCGCTGCGGGTCTGGCGCAGCCAGCGTTCGACGGCGGCGATGTTGGGGCGGCGGTACAAAACCGCGCTGTCGAGCTTATGCGTCGCGGCGCAGATCGCCGGCAATTCCCAGTTCGCCAGATGAGCGGCGAAAATCAGCGCCGGCTTGCCGTCATTGGCGAGGCGATCGAACCGTTCGGTATCGACTTGACGAAACTCGACGCGGCTCGGCTTTTCCGGATGATCGGGGTCGAAGTCCCACAACCGGTCGAGCTGGGCAAATTCGGCGCCGGCGCGGCCGAGATTGTCCCAGGAGCCGCGCAGGATCGCCTCTATTTCAGCGGCGGATTTTTCCGGAAAGGCCAGGCGCAGGCTGTCGCGCGCAATCCGGTTTTCCTTGAACAGCGGCCCCAGGTTACGGGCAAGGAATCCGCCGAGATTGGACATCGTGTCGGGGTCGACCAGCCGCATAAGCCCGAGCAGGCCGACCGCGAGGTTGCCGGCAACGGCGCCGCCGACGTTCTTCAAGGTGTAACGCAAGCGGCGTTTGATCCAGGTCAGCATCAGAAATTGACAATCACTTTGCCGAACACCTGACGGCCTTCCAGCCGCTCGAGGCCGCGTTCGAAATCGCCGAGCGCGAATTCGCTGTCGATGATCGGCGACATGCCGGCGGCCATCTTTGACAGGCAGTCGCGGATGTTGCGCATGTTGCAGCCGAAGGAAGCGAGAATCTTATACTGCTGCTGGAACAACTGCATGAGATTGATGGTGACGGTCGGTCCCGCGGTCGAGCCGCAGGTTACCAGCCGTCCACCGCGCTTGAGACAGAACAACGAGGCATTGAAGCCTTCGCCGCCGACATGCTCGAATACGACGTCGACGCCTTTCTTCTTGGTGATCTTGCGCACGATGCCTTCGAAGCGTTCGGTCTTGTAGTTGATGACGTGATCGGCGCCGAGTGCCTTGGCCCTCTCAGCCTTGGCGTCGTCGCCGACGGTGGTAATGACCGTGCAGCCCAAAGCCTTGGCCATCTTTATGGCGACCGACCCGATACCTGACCCTCCGGCATGAATCAGAATGGTCTCGCCGGGCTTCAACTTGGCATTGTCGAACAGCATGTGCTCGGTGGTGCCGAAGGCGATCGGCGCGCAGGCCGCGTCGCGCAACGACACGCCGGCCGGCACCGGAATAACGAGGCGGGCCGGCAGATTGATGAGATCGCGGGCAAAGCCGTCGAGATGAAAGCCCATGATACCGGCGACATTTTCGCATAGATTGTCGCGGCCTTCGCGGCACGCGTCGCAATGTCCGCAGGTCATCGCGCCATACATGACCACCTTGTCGCCGGTCTTTAATTTGTCGACACCGGGGCCGACAGCAGCGACCTCGGCCGAGGCTTCGGCGCCAACAACCAGCGGCAGCTTGCGCTTGGCGAAGGCCATGCCGCGAAAGCCCCAGACGTCGAGATGATTGAGCGCGACCGTCTTGATGCGGACCTGCACTTCGCCCGCGGCGGGTGGCGGGGGCGGCGGCACCTCGACGAGTTCGAGCTTGCGATCGCCGATGAGTTGGAGTGCGCGCATGGTTTCTCTTTGGCAGTCCGGCGACGATGAAGGAAGTTCAGGCCGGCTCAAGTCCCAACACTAGCGACACATTCTGTCCGCCAAAGCCGAACGAATTGGAAATGGCATGGGTGACGCGGGCGTCGCGGGCTTTGTTGGGGACGACGTCCATCAAAATGGCCGGGTCGGGGATGTCGTGATTGATGGTGGGCGGAATGCGTTGATTATTCAGCGTCAGCAGCGAAAACACGGCCTCGACCGCGCCGGCCGCCGACAAGGTATGGCCGATCATCGATTTGTTCGACGAGATCGGCACGATCTTGGCGCGCTCGCCGAGCACCGTGGAAACGCCGAGATATTCCATCTTGTCGTTTTCCGGCGTTGAGGTGCCGTGCGCGTTGACGTAGTCGATGTCGTCGGGGGTGAGCCCTGCGTCCTTGATGGCTGAGGCGATGCAGCCAATGATCGGTTTGCCGTCCGGGCTGGAGCGCGTCCGGTGAAAGGCGTCGGTCATTTCGCCGCAGCCTTCGAGGACGCCGATGATCCGTGCGCCGCGCGCGACCGCCGCGTTGTAGCTTTCCAGCACCAGCGCGCCGGCGCCTTCGGCCATGACGAAGCCATCGCGGTTCTTGGAGAATGGCCGTGACGCGGTTTGCGGATTGTCGTTGCTGGTCGATAACGCCGACAAGAGCGAAAAGCGAACCAAAGCTTCCGGATTGACCGAGCCGTCGGTGCCGATGCAGAGAGCAGCATCCGTCTCGCCACGGCGGATCGCCTCGACGCCGAGATGGATCGCGCTGGCGCCGGAAGCACAGGCGGTGGACAGCGAAATCGGCGAGCCTTGCGTGCCGAATTTCTCAGCCAGATGGTCGGCGACCGAGCCGAACAGGAAGCGGTGATGATAATCGGGAAACTGCGGGGCGACGCGCATCAGGTCGGGATAGGTCGTCTTGTCGTTGCTGCCCGAGCGGCTGCTTACTTCGATGCGCTGCGTCCATTCGATTTCGATCGGCGGCACGGCGAGAAACAGGGGGCCGGGGAAATTGCCGGGCGAGCCAATGCCGGATTCGGCAATGGCTTCTTCGGCGACAAGATCAGCGTAGGATTCGGCCAGCGCTGCCGTGGAGGATTGCGGCGCGAGAAAGTCGATTGTCCCGGCGATGCGTGTCTTGAGGCCATCGGTCGGAAAGCGAGTAATGGCGCGGATGCCGGACTGGCCGCCAGTAAGCTTCGCCCAGTTGTCGGCCTTGCCGGCGCCGAGCGATGTCACGACGCCGAGACCGGTCACGACCACCACCGGCCGGCCGAATTTATCCAGACCTGAACCGCCTCTTTCCGATGCCATCTGCATGCCTTCCGTCAGCCGACGCGCTCGACAAGTGCGAGCCCTTCACCGCGCCAATGTCCGACGCCGGTGACCACAACCTGATCCAATGGTGCGCTCATCGGCTTTTCCAGCCCGCTTGCATCGCTAGGCGGGAAAAGACGACCTTGACCCAACGCGACAACGGCCAAGGCCAGATTCATCGGGAATTGCGGCTCCATCCCATGTCCGAGATAAGAGCCGGTGGCCCGAACGGCAAGGTCGCCATTGGCTTCTAGAACTTGCGCTTCGAGAAAGGCCCGTTCCTCGGCGGTCGCTGCCTTGGCGCCGGAAGCGCCGGAAAGAACAGCGGCATGGCCGGATTTGACCTTGTCCTTGATCTTGTCCCACAGCCGCGACAGCGTAGCGGTCGCTGCGCCGGGCTTGCGATTGGAGCGGTCCGACAGTACGGCCGCAAGGCGCGCCAGCGGCTTGGCAGCGCGCTTCTCGGCATGCTCGCGGGCTTCGATCACCAGAAATGCGCCGAGCGAGGCAAGCGCAAAACCGCCGCCGCTCGCGTCGCGTTCCCAGACCGGCTTGAACGGCTCCTTGAGGCAATTGCCGGCAAATTCATACAGCATCAACTGGTAGGGCCGCTCGCCATTATGCGCGCCGCCGACAAGCGCAATGTCGCTTTGCCCGGCGGCAATGCGCGACAGCGCGATGCGGACCGCGTCGACGCCGGAGGATTCTTCGCCCATGAAGGTGCGCGACGATCCGGTGACGCCGTGCACGATCGAGATATTGCCGGCGAGCAGATTGGAGAGCTGCGCCAGGAAAAGCGTCGGGCGCAAATCGCCCATCAGCTTCTCGTTCAGGAAAGCGGCCGGATTGGCCGCGTGCGGCGTGCCGGTCAGAATTGTCGAATCGACATTGAGATCGCGCTCGCCGCCGCCGGCGGCGACGATCATGTCCATGCGTGAGAGAATATCCGGATTGCCTTTGACGCCGGCGGAATCGAGCGCAAGTCCGGCGGCGTAAGTGCCGATGCGCTGCCATGAATCCATCTGGCGTTGATCGCCCTTCTTCGGGATCTGCGTATCGAAATTGATCGGTGCGATTGGGTGCACGATGAAGGGCGGGAAAAGCGATGCGTCGCCTGACGGATTGCCCTCCATCAGCTTTTGCCAATGGCTATCGCCGCCTTCACCGAGACATGAAACGATGCCGATACCGGTGATCCAGACCTCGCGCGGCGCGTCAGCCATTGGCGCGCGCCTCGATCTTCAATCCAATATTGTCGGCCTGCTTGCGCATCTGTTCCGCCATCTCGGAATTGGGAAAATCCAGCACCCGCAAGGTGAGGGTGGCGTCGGCAACGGCCTTGCCGTCGAAATTGATCCTGGCGTTGAGCACCGCATAGCCGGAGCCTTCGTGCGCCAGATGGGACGTAACCGACAGAACCTGGCCGGGAAGCACGAAGGTACGCAATTTGGCGTCCTTGATCGAGGCGAGGAATGGCATGCGCTCGAATCTGTTGGCGGCAACCACAAGCCAGCCCGAGGTCTGGGCCATGGCTTCCACCAGGAGAACGCCCGGCATGAGTGGGTAGCCGGGGAAATGGCCTTCGAAGATTGTGCTCGCCGTTGGGACCGTCGCCTCACAATTGATCTTACGATCCGCGAGATTGAGGTCGACGATGCGATCGATGAGTTGAAAATACTCGAGTCGCATGTGTCGTCTTGCTTTATGCCCCCTTGGCAGCGACGAGTTCGTCGATGCGTGCGGCGAGGTTCTTGAGCACGAAATATTGGTCGGTGGTGGCCTTGCCGTCGCTGACTTCCTGGGTCCACTGCTCGAGGGGCAGCTTGATCCCAAAGGCCTTATCGATCGCAAAGGCGATATCGAGGAAATCCAGGCTGTCGATGCCGAGATCGTTAATCGCGTGGCTTTCCGGCGTAATGGAATCGCGCGGAATATCGCAGGTTTCGGCGATAATATTGGCGATAGCTTCGAACGTGGAGGACATCGATAACTCTCTGATTTAATTTGAGTTCTGACAATTGCCCAAGGTGTGGCGTCCAACGCCCAAGCGGATCAGCCCCGGCCCGGTATTTTACCGGTTAACGGTCGCTCGCCCGTATAGCGAAGCAACGGGTCAAGTTCAATGGCGGTACCCATTTTAAGGCTAGAACGGCCAATTTCCGGGACTTAATCCCCGCAATGTCCGCGGTGAAGGCCGCCTGGCCGGGGTCACCAGCGATTTCGTGGAATTTCGATGCTGACCGGGCTGCAGCCGCGCCGCCCGCTCAGGACGCAATCCTGATCCTTGCGCATGCGCGCCATGGTGTCGGCCAGCCAATAGCCGGCGCAAACCAGAAGCAGGACGAACAAAAACGCCGCCAGATTGACGATCATGCGGTGGCGGTAGTCGTCCGGGTTGTCGTCACGCTCGTATTGGCTCAATCCGGGCGCAACGCCGCTAAGGTTCGGCGGCTGGGGCGCCGGCTGGCGACGTCGGAAACTCAATATACGCGCGCTGCGTTGCGGCGAGGGCGACCTATCACTATTCATGCAGCAAATACCTATCACGGCGAGTGGCTATATTCGACCCTTGCCGGAGTTGGACTGCCAGACGCCGCAAGCAGTGCGAGACGTCCAGAAAATCGCTCGGAATCGGGATAATGTGCCGACTCTCGCTGGAAAAGCGGTGAAATTGCGCTGTGGCCTCAGTGCAACAATTTTTTGCGAGCTGCGCAGGGATTCAGCATAATGCGCGTTGCGGCGTTGAAGTTTCTTGTCGGGCAGGGCTTGTTAGTCCAAAATAACCTTCAGAGCCGTAAGCTTAAAAACGACAGGCTCGGCCTTTCGTCGGGAAAGGCTTCGTGGGGGATCGGGGTAGCTCTTGTTTCAATCAATAGCGACGTTCGGGCAAATCCTGACTGCGGATTTGTCCGGCCTTACAAAAATCATGTCTTTGATCGTGATGCCTTTCGCGCATGAGGATCTTGCGATCATCCTCGGCGGCTACCTCATCGTGAACAAATTGATGCCGACGACTTGGGTCGTGCTGAGCATCTATGGCGGCATCGTCGCGAGCGATTTCGTGCTCTACGGCATCGGCGCAGCCGCCCGCTATGTGCCCTGGTTGTCGCGCTTTGCCGTCGACGGCCGGGTGCGGCGCGTGGGCGACACGCTCAAGCGCAATGTCTTCGGCCTGGTTGCGCTATGCCGGGTGGTGCCGGGCATCGTCTTCGTCGCCTTCGTCGCTTGCGGCTGGGCGCGTGTGTCGCTTTGGCGTTTCGCCGCCGCCAGCCTGATCGTGTCGGCGCTTTATCTGCCGCTGATGCTGTATCTGGTGATCGTGTTTGGCGATGCGCTCGACGAACGCATTGGATTGTGGGCGTGGCCATTGCTGTTTGCCGCCATCGGCGCGACCAGCTTTGCCCGCAAGCGTATTTTTGCGTTCCGCGACCCGATTGAACTGGAAATTGCCCAGGACGCGACGTTGCCCAATAACAGCTTTGGTATGCCGCTATTGTCGCGCGCCGACCGAAAAGTCGCCATGGCTGAGCGAATTCCGCCGGCGCTGTTCTATCTGCCGCTGGTGCTCAACTGGATCAGGCTTGGCCTAAAGCATCGCTCGCTGACCTTGCCGACCGCGGCCAATCCGACGATCTTTACCGGCGGCATGTGGGGCGAAACAAAAAGCTCGTATTTCCATGACGTCGCGCCGGAAGAGCGGCAATGGATCGCCGATTTTGTTCTGGTCAATCGAACGCCCGGTGCGCAAGATCCGGCGGCCGACATCGCGCGCGCCGAACGCGCATTGGCCGAGCGAGGGCTTGAATTTCCGCTGATCGCCAAGCCCGATATCGGATGGCACGGTCACGGCGTGCGGCGAATCGACGATCACGCCGGACTGGCCTGCTACATCAACAATTTCCCGGAAGCCCATACGGTAGTGCTGCAGCGTTATGTGCCCTATCCGGCCGAGGCTGGCGTGCTCTATGCGCGTCTGCCGGGCGAGGCGAAGGGACGCATTGTGTCCCTGACATTGCGTTATTTCCCGCATGTCGTCGGCAATGGCAGCATGCCGGTGCGCGACCTCATCAACGCCGACGCCCGTGCGCAATGGAAGTCGGCGTTGCATCTGGGTGTCGACCCGACGCATCGCGGCGTCAGCGCCATCGATCTTGACCGGGTGCCGGAACGGGGTGAAGTCGTGCGCATCGCGCTGATCGGCAATCAGCGCGCCGGAGCGTTGTATCGCGATGCCAGCTGCCATATCACGCCAACGCTTGAAGCGCGCTTCGACGCCATTGGCCGCAGCATGACGGAATTCCACTACGGCCGTTTCGATCTGCGCTTCAATACGATCGAAGGCCTGATGCGGGGCGAGGATTTCGCGATTGTCGAAATCAACGGCATCGGCGGCGAGTCGATCGATTGCTGGGATCCGCAACTTGGGGTAAGGGAGTGCTACCGCCGCCTCGTGGCGCAGCAGCAACTGCTGTTCCAGATCGGCAATCGTAACCGCGCCCGCGGCTTCCATCCAACCAAAGTCGGCGAGTTCGTCTCCAGCCTGTTCGAGCAGAACAAACTGATCAAACTCTACCCGGCGTCGGCCTGACCGGCCCCCGGGTGGACGCTGCTGCGTGGACGGCATAAACTTGCCGCGATGACTCGATCTTCCCCGCTTCGGCGAATATTTTCGCTGGCTGCTGTCTATGTGGTCGTACTGCAGGCTTTGCTGCTTCCGCTGGCGGTCGCAGCCGGCGGGCTGCGGGGTGATGGCCCGTGCGTTTCGTCCAGCATCGACACGCATGCGCCAGCCGGCAGCGATACAGGTTGTCCCTGTGCCGCCGGTTGCGGCACGCAGTGCTGCGCGCAGGCTGTATCCGGCGGAACGCCGGGCGCCTCCGTCTATGATCCCAGTATTGCCTGGCGTTTGGCGCCGGTCTTCAACTTCGAAGCGGTGCGGCAGGCGGCGACCTGGTACCCCCAGATTCCGCGCGCGCCGCCGCTCGCCTGACAGCGTGCTTTAGCGTTCGACTTGAATCCCTTATCAATCGCCAGGCTGTGCGCGCGACCAGCGGCACGCCTGCGCTGTCAGGAGCGACTTGAAATGATCCGTGTTTCCTTGATCGCCGCCGCCGTCTGCGCCGTTTTGTCGGCGACGCCGGCGCTGGCCGATGACGTTACCGTCGGCGGGCTGAAAATCTTCGCGCCATGGACCCGCGCCACGCCGAAGGGCGCCGCGGTCGGCGGCGGCTACATGACGATCACCAATACAGGGAGCGCGCCCGATCGGTTGATCGGCGGCGCGGCCGATATCGCCGCTCGCTTCGAAGTCCATGAGATGAGTATGGACAATGGCGTGATGAAGATGCGCGAATTGGCCAACGGCCTCGAGATTAAGCCGGGCGAAAAGGTCGAATTAAAGCCAGGCAGCTATCATGTGATGTTCATGGGGCTCAGGCAGCAGTTGATCCAGGGCCAGAATGTGAAGGCGACTCTGCAGTTCGAAAAGGCCGGCAAGGTCGACGTCGTGTTCTCTATCGAAGGGCTCGGCTCGCAAAGCCCGGCGCCGGCCAGCGGCCACACGATGCCCGGAATGAACATGAAGCATTAGCCGCTAAACGTAAAAATCCCGGCGCCAATGGCGACGGGACTTTTATCGTCTGGTAAAAACGAAACGCCGTTAGCAGGTGCGGCGGGTCTTGATGATGACCCGGCCGCTCGGCGTCACCGTGCGCGTGCGGACGGTACGGCATTCGGCGTGGTGCCGACGCCAATTGTTATGCCGTGAATCGCGATGGCGTTCGCCGACTGCGACGCCGCTTTCGCCGGCGCGGATGACCACTTCGGCGGATGCCGGCAGCGCGCTGATGACAGTCGCGGCGAGCACGGCGCCCATGATGGCAAATTTCATATCCAGCTCCTCGGTTGTTCCGTTGCCGGGGTCAACGCGGCAAAGGAACTTTGGTTGCACGAGGGCGCCGGATTATGGCCTCGTCCTGAACATTCGTTCAGCGAAAAAGGCCGCTATTGCCATCATGTCTTCGGCTCGGCGAATGCCAGCTTGGCGTCAGGCGGCGGCAGCATCTGGAACACGTTAAGCGTCATCGAGATCATGACGTAATAGCCAAGGATGCCGACCAATTCGACGGTCGCGGCATCGCCGATAAATCCTTGCACCCGTTTGAAGGTGCGGTCGCTGACGCGGCGCTTTTTGTAGATCTCCTGAATGAAATCGTAGATCGCCCGCTCATCCTTGGCGGCCGACTTCGGCACACGGCCCGCGCGCAGATCCTGAATGGTTTTTGGTTTGACACCGGCGGCCAAAGCCGGCGGTTCGTGCGCGAACCATTCGTATTGGGCGCGCCAAAGCCGCGCCGTGCACAAAATGGCGAATTCGGACAGCCGGGCGGGGACGCCCGTCTTGTACCGGCAGTGGCCGCCCAGCGCCTGCGCCAATTGGCCGAATTCGGGTGCATGAAGCCAGACCGCGAAAGGCCCGCGCGGTGTCACCGCCTTGCCGCGCGGCCCGGAACGGATCTTTTCCATCAGTTCGTGTTGGGCGCTGGTCAGTTGAGCTTCGCTGGGAACGGCGAGGCGAGGCGCGGGGCGCTTGGCGGGCATGGGAATTCCTTTGCAGAGGCAGATCGAGCGGGTGGGCGAGAGATGCGCGGGCTATCGCGCGCGGGGGGAAAAGCGCATTGAGTATAATCGAAAAAATCGCAGCGTAAACGAAGGGTGTGTTGCTCACGGCGCTCGATACCATGCACCGGCGGGAAGCGTCCGCTATTCGACGGTGGCGGTCACTTCGATCACGCCGCGATCATGCATGCGCAGGGTCGTGGCGGCGGCGTAGGACAAATCGATGACGCGCCCTTTGATAAAGGGCCCACGGTCGTTGATGATGACGGTGACGGTCCGTTTTGTCCGCTTGTCGGTGACGACGACACGGGTACCGAAAGGCAGCGTCCGGTGCGCCGCGGTGAATCTGGTGCCGTCATATCGCTCACCGGCGGCGGTCTTGCCGGCATAGTCCTTGTCGTAATAGGAGGCGAGGCCGGCGAAAGCGGTGACGTTTTGCGCACGAGCAGGTCCCAGGCCGCCAATAAGTGCCAAGCCAGCGGCCAATAAAGTGATCCCGCTTAACCGGCCCGTCATGCCGCGTGGCCAGATATTGCGCATGGTCAACCGTCCCCGTTGATCCACTTTCGCGCGGGACGGCCCATAAAGCAACCATGTCGCCAATTAGCGAAAAAGCCAGCCGATTCCGGGCTGGCCTTTGTTCGTCGGATGGCCCGTAGAGCCGACGCCGTCGACTCATTGCATGGCGGTCAAGCCTTGGCGGTCCGGCGTTGGGCTTTGACCGCGACAGCGGTCGTCCGCTTGGTGGTTTTGCCCCGGCGCTGTTCGAGGCGATCAAGAGTCAGTTCGGCACGCGCCCGGCATTCGTTGTGCAACGCCTCGAGTTCGGCGTCGCTTAGATCTTCGATTGCTGCGAATTTGTTTTTGGCGCCATGCATCGCCAGCACTAATTCTGACAATTTGAGCTGCATCGAAAGCATGTCGCGGTTCTGAGTGTTCTGAATCAGGAACACCATCAGAAACGTGACGATGGTCGTGCCGGTATTGATCACAAGTTGCCAGATGTCGCTGTAGTTGAACAACGGGCCGGTGACGACCCAGACGACGATGACGGCGGTGGCCAGTAGAAAAGCGATCGGGTGCCCGGTCCAGGCCGCGGTCTTTTGCGCGAAGGACGAAAAGGCCGTCGCTATCGGCGTCGCGCCGTTCCTGGCCGCTGCTTGACCATTGGTGTTTTTTGCCGTGCCGTTAGTCATCTTATCCCCCGCGAAAGAATGTCGCGGTCTAACGCCCGGCTTTCGACCAGGTTCCATCGGCGGTATCGGATGCGCTTCTATTTCTGGAAGCGAGGCAGCCGCTGTTTGTAGCGGCCGATCGTCGCCCACGGGTCCTTGCGCAGCCGTTCAAGACGCGCGGGCAGGTTGAGAACGGTGTAGTGGCTGGCGCTTTTGAGCGAGCCCAACTCCGACCAGTCGATTGGCGCCGAGACCGGCGCGCCGGGCCGCGCGCGGGTGGAATAAGGAGCGACCGCGGTTGCGTCATGGCTGTTGCGCAGATAGTCGATGAAGATGCGCTTGTTGCGTTTGCTTTTGGTCGCGGTGGCGACATAACGGTCCGGGTCGTCGGCGGCCATGGCGCCGGCCAAGCCTTGCGTAAAGGCTTTGGCGTCGTCCCAAGGCGTTGGCGCAATCGGCAGGACGACGTGCAATCCTTTGCCACCCGACGTCTTGAGAAAGCTCTTGAGCTTGAGCGCATCCAGCCGCGCGCGGACATCGCGGGCGGCCGCTACGACATCCTTCCAACCGGTGCCGGGCCCGGGATCGAGATCGATCACCAGCCGGTCGGCATTGTCGCGATCGTCGGCCGTGGTGCCGCGGGTGTGAACTTCCAGAACGCCGGCTTGAACAAGCGAAATCAAACCGTCGAGATCATCGATGGTAATAATCTTGTCGTCCTTTTCCGGCACCAAACGCAGATGATCGGTGGCGATGCCGGCGGCGGCGTGCTTCTGAAAGAAACACTGTCCGGCAGCGCCTTCGGGGCAGCGCAACAGCGAAATCGGTCGGCCGGTGACATGCGGGCTCATCCACTTCCAGACCGAGCGATAATACTCGGCAAGCGCCAGTTTGGTGACACCGGCGTCTTCCCAATAGACGCGGTCTGGATGGGTGAGTGTAATGGACCCGACAACGCCCTTGGCGTTCTTGCCGGCTTTTTTGACTCTGGCTTTGTCGACTGGAGCGCTCCGCTTTTTGACGGTTGCGGACTTGTTTATGGCCGCGGCTGCCTTTTCCTGCACTTCGATAACAACGTCGCCAGCCGCCTTATCTTCGCGCAAACCCTGGAAAGATGCGTGGCGAACGCGGCCACCTTGGGTCCAGCTGTGAAAGTCGACTTCAGCCACCAGCTTCGGTTCAACCCAGATAGGTCCTCGAGCGCCGCGCTCTTCGGCGGGCAGCGTGACGAAGGCGGTTTGGGTGCGCTTGAGCGGCTGAAGCTTTCGATAAAGGTCGCGCGCGCTCGAATGGGAAAAGCCGGTGCCAGTGCGGCCGGCATAGTGCAGTTTGCC
>CAITJJ010000260.1 GCA_903892675.1 uncultured Hyphomicrobiales bacterium
ATCTTGGCGGGCTGTCACGCAATTTTTTCAGACGACGCATTAGAGGGGCTCTATGCCAACAATCGCTCTCGTCGACGATGACCGCAACATCCTCACCTCGGTGTCGATGGCGCTGGAAGCCGAAGGCTACCGCATCATGACTTATACCGACGGCGCTTCCGCGCTCGACGGTTTCAAGACCTCGCCGCCCGACCTCGCCATCCTCGACATCAAGATGCCGCGCATGGACGGGATGGAGACCTTGCGCCGTCTGCGCCAGAAGTCGGACATGCCGGTGATCTTCCTCACCTCGAAGGACGAGGAAATCGACGAGATGTTCGGCCTCAAGATGGGCGCCGACGATTTCATCCGCAAGCCGTTTTCGCAGCGACTGCTGGTCGAGCGCGTCAAGGCGGTGCTGCGTAGAGCCAGTCCGAAGGATCCGGCGCTGACGCAGAAGGAAGTCGACAGCGCCGCCGCGAAGGTTCTAGAGCGCGGCCTGCTGCGCATGGATCCGGAGCGCCACACCTGCACCTGGAAGGGCGAGCAGGTCACCCTCACCGTCACCGAATTCCTCATCCTGCAGGCGCTCGCCACCCGTCCCGGCGTGGTCAAGAGCCGCAACGCGCTGATGGATGCCGCCTATGACGATCAGGTCTACGTCGACGACCGCACCATCGACAGTCACATCAAGCGCCTGCGGAAGAAGTTCAAGGTCGTCGACGACGACTTCGAAATGATCGAAACGCTTTACGGCGTCGGCTACCGGTTCAAGGAATAATCGTCTCCGCTCATTCCCATCCGACATCGGGTTTACGCGATGTCGGCGATATAAATGCCCATATCGGCTATGGCCGATATGGGATAGCGGGAATCCAGACTACGCGAAACAACTGGACCCCCGCCTTCGCGGGGGTGAGCGGAAAGCGGTATCCTTTCTGGGGAACAAACAGCCAGGCTGGATTGAAACGACGTGCTCGATCGAACCGCTGAACAACAGGCGCAGGAAGCCGCCAGCGACGCCGAACGGCAAGCGGCCGAACCATCGCGCGGCAGCGAAAAGCGCGGCGGCGTCTTGCGCCGGCTTTGGCGCAGGAGTTGGAGCAAGGCCTGGAGCTTTTTCGTCGCGCAAAGCTTTTCCAGCCTCACCCGCCGCATCGTCTTTCTCAATCTCACCGGCCTGGTCGCGCTGCTCATTGGCGTCATGTATCTCTCGCAGTTCCGCGCCGGCCTGATCGACGCGCGCGTGCAGAGCCTGTTGGTGCAGAGCGAGATCATCGCCGGCGCTATCGCCGCGTCCGCCACTGTGGAAACCGATTCGATCACCATCGATCCCGACCGCCTCCTGGAATTGCAGGCCGGCGAAAGCTACGGCCCGTCCGACGACGCGCTGTCCGGCATCGAGTTTCCGATCAATCCCGAGCGCGTCGCGCCGGTGCTGCGCCGTCTGGTGTCGCCGACCAAAACGCGCGCGCGCATCTACGATCGCGACGGCGTGCTCATTCTGGACAGCCGCAACCTGTACGGCCGCGGCGACGTGCTGCGTTTCGACCTGCCGTCGCCGACCGCCGAACAGCCCGGCCTGATGGAGCGCGCGTATATCGGCTTGCGCCGCTGGTTCGGGCGTGGCGACCTGCCGCTGTACAAGGAGCTCGGCCCCGAGAACGGCAAGGGTTATCCGGAAATCGGTCAGGCCTTGAACGGCCTGCATGCCAGCATGGTGCGGATCAACGATCGCGGCGAGGTCATCGTCTCGGTCGCCGTGCCGGTGCAGCGCTTCCGCGCGGTGCGCGGCGCCCTGATGCTGTCGACGCAAGGCGCCGATATCGACGACATGGTGGAAGCCGAACGCCTCGCCATCGTCAAAGTGTTTCTTGTTGCCGCCGCGGTGATGATCGTCTTGTCGATGCTGCTCGCCGGCACCATCGCCGGCCCGGTGCGGCGGCTGGCCGAAGGCGCCGAGCGCGTGCGCCGGCGCATCCGCACCCGCGTCGAAATTCCCGACTTCACCCGGCGCAAGGACGAGATCGGCCATTTGTCGGGGGCGCTGCGCGACATGACCGACGCGCTCTATTCCCGCATCGAGGCGATCGAAAGCTTCGCCGCCGACGTCTCGCACGAATTGCGCAATCCGCTGACCTCGCTGCGCTCGGCGGTCGAGACCTTGCCGATGGCCAAGACCGACGCCAACCGCAAGCGCCTGCTCGACGTGATCGAGCACGACGTGAAGCGCCTCGACCGGCTGATCTCGGATATTTCCGACGCCAGCCGTCTCGATGCCGAATTGCAGCGCCAGGAAGCCGCGCCGGTCGATCTCGCCAGGCTGCTCGACGCGCTGGTGACCGCCGCCAACGAAGTGCACAGCGACGACGTCAAGGTGACGCTCACATTCGAAGGCGGTGCGCCCGCGCAGTTCAAGGTGCCGGGCCATGATTCGCGCATTGGCCAGGTCGTCTCGAACCTGATCGACAATGCGCGCTCGTTTTCACCCGCCGGCGGCACCGTGCGCATCACCTGCCGCAAGCTCCGGAACGATGTCGAGATCGTCGTCGACGATGACGGCCCGGGCATTCAGCCGGACGCGCTCGAGAAGATCTTCGAGCGTTTCTACACCGACCGGCCGCATCAGGGCTTCGGCCAGAATTCCGGTCTCGGCCTGTCGATCTCGCAGCAGATCGTCGAAGCCCATGGCGGCAGCATCCGCGTCGAAAACCGCGTCGCGCCGAAAGTGCCGGGAAGCGCCGACAACGCCGGCGCCGGACCGCGCGTCCTTGGCGCCCGCTTCGTCGTGCGTTTGCCGGCGATGTGATGGCGGACGACCCCACCCTCCACGCCACCGCCATCCTGATCGGCGCCAAAGCCGTGCTGATTCGCGGGCCCTCAGGCTCGGGCAAATCGTCGCTGGCGTGGGACCTGATCCAGGCCGCGTCAGCGGGTACCGCAGCCCTGCCCTTTGCCCGGCTGGTCGGCGATGACCGCATTCACGTTGACGTGCGCGCCGGACGCCTTCTGGTCCGTCCGGCCCAGGCCTTGGCTGGCCTCATCGAAATCCGCGGACTGGGCATCCGCCGCCTGCCCTATGAGGCGGTCGCTGTGGCGGGTCTGGTTGTCGATCTGGCCGCCGCCGACGCCGGCCGGCTGCCGGCCCGCGAGGCGGCCGAAACCGCCATTTCCGGGCTCATATTGCCGCGGCTGGCGGTCGCAGCCGGGCAAGACCCGGTGCCGCTGGTCCTGGCCTGGCTGGGTACAGGGTTAGGGGTAAACCCGGCCGCCAATTGACCCCGGGGGGCCAACTGGGCTACGCCCGCGCGCTCGGTCCGCTTAGAAAAATTAACGATAACGGGTTTAGGATCGACCCCGCCGACAATCGGACATTGAGTGCCCCTTTGGCCCCGCCTTTCCGCAGTGCAGCAGAGCGCCTATATAACGAGGCGAGCCCTTGCAACGGGGCTTCGGATGCGCATCAATGCGCCCCCATTCGTGCGGTGCACCAAAGCGCCCGCGAGGAGTTCGGGATGATCGGCCTCGTATTAGTGACCCACGGACGGCTCGCCGTCGAGTTTCGCTCTGCCTTGGAGCACGTGGTGGGACCTCAGAATCAAATCGAGACGATTACGATCGGTCCCGAGGATGATGTTGAGCAGTGCCGCAAGAATATCCTCGACGCGGTCAAGCGCGTGGATAGCGGCGACGGCGTAGCCATTTTAACCGACATGTTCGGCGGCACGCCGTCCAACCTGGCCATTTCGGTGATGAGCCAGCCCAAGGTCGAGGTTCTGGCCGGCATCAATTTACCGATGCTGATCAAGCTCGCCAAGGTGCGCGAAACTTGCTCGCTGGAAGACTCGGTCGCCGCCGCCCAGGAAGCCGGCCGCAAGTACTGTACGATCGCCAGCCGGGTCCTTAGCGGCAAATGACGGGGTCGGCGCGCGACGGAAATCCGGCCGACGAGCACGCCGTTGCCGTCAGCCGCGACGTCGAGATCGTCAACAAGAAGGGCC
>CAITJJ010000261.1 GCA_903892675.1 uncultured Hyphomicrobiales bacterium
CCTTCTTGCCGTAATAGAGCGTGGCGCGGCGGTTCCAGGCTTCGACGTAGTCCGGCTTGATCCTGACGATACTGTCGAGCAGCTTGATGGCGAGGTCGGTGTCCTTGGCCTCGATCGCGGTACGCACCCGCGTCATCAGCAAATTGGCGGTGTCGCTCGGCGATACCACCCACAAAGCCCAGATGCGCTGTTCGATCGCTTTGGCAATCGTCTCATCTGGCGCCGCTTTGAGCGCGCCGAACAGAAATTCGAGATTTTTGGTGCGATCGCCGCGCGCCACTTTGGGCAGATTTTGCGGCAGAGGCGGTTCGAGCCAGCTGCCCGGCTCGGCGCGAGCAGGCGCGCTCACACTGGCGGCCAAAACCGCGGCAAGAACTGGCGCGAGGAATCGATAGCCCATGCGCGAAGACTAATCGCTCCACGCCTGAAGGCAAATCAACGGCTTTTGAACGGATCCGGCACCATTAGCGCGTTTTCGACGCGAAAAGGCCGGGAGGGGCCAGTGGCGGAAACGCTTAACCCTGGCGGGCCTTAAAGCGGGGATTCGTCTTGTTAATGATAAAAACGCGCCCCTTGCGCCGGACAATCTTGTTGTTCCGGTGCCGGCCACGCAACGATTTCAATGAGTTACGAACTTTCATCACAGTCTCTCAATGCAGGTTTGGAGGGTTCATAAGGGTCATGGGGCCCCCTGTCAACGCGGGCGCGGGCCCGGTGGTGGCTTGCCCGAGGCTGGGCTACGGTCCGCCTCCGAAGGAACAACCGGGTACCAGCCATGCACCGCAGCCGCGACCGCTTTCTGACCACCCATACCGGCAGCCTGCCCCGGCCCGAAGACCTCATCAAAATGATGTACGCCAAGGAGGAAGGCGTCCCGGTCGACCCGGTAGCCCTCGCCGCGCGGGTCCAGGCCGCGGTCGCGGAACTCGTCGAAAAGCAGGCCGCCTCAGGCGTCGACCTGATCAATGACGGCGAAATGTCGAAGCCGAGCTACGCCACCTACATCAAGGACCGCCTCGACGGCTTCGGCGGCACTGGCAACACTTTCGTCTATCAGGACGTGCACGAATTCCCGGCGCTGGAAAAGAAAGTGTTCGGCGACCCCGGCCGCTCGCGGCGCAAGACGCCGGCCTGCAATGCGCCGATTTCGGTGCGCGACAAGGAGGCGCCGATCGTCGATGCCGACAATCTCAAAATCGCGCTGGCCGGCGTGAAGTCCACCGGCGGTTTCATGAGCGCCGCCTCGCCCGGCGTGGTGTCGCTGTTTTTCCGCAACGACTACTACAAGGACTTCGAGAGCTACATCTACGCCATCGCCGACGCGATGCGTTACGAATACGAGGTCGTCGCCAAAGCCGGGCTCGTCTTGCAGATCGATTGCCCCGATCTCGGCATGGGCCGGCACATTCAATATGCCGATCTCAGCCTCGCCGATTTCCGCAAGCGCGCGCAGCTTCACGTCGAGGCGCTCAATCACGCCGTCGCCAATATCCCGGCCGAGCAATTGCGTATGCATGTGTGCTGGGGCAATTACGAAGGCCCGCATCACCGCGACGTACCGATGGCCGACATCATCGACATCGTGTTCAGCGCCAAGCCGAACGCTATTTCGTTCGAGGCCGCCAATCCGCGCCATGCGCATGAATGGGCGCTGTTCGAAACGGTCAAGCTGCCGGACGGCAAGGTGCTGATCCCCGGCGTGCTCGAATCCAAATCGAATTTCATCGAGCATCCGGAACTGATCGCGCAGCGCATCGGCCGCTACGCCAAACTGGTCGGCCGCGAGAACGTCATTGCCGGTTCGGACTGCGGCTACGGCACATGGGTCGGTCAGGCCGCGGTCGATCCGCAGGTGGTCTTTGCCAAACTGGCGGCAATGGCCGAAGGCGCAGCGATCGCGTCAAAGCAGTTCTGGAAATAATTCGGCAAGCCGCTACTTCCGGCGAAATCGCTTGTAGAAGCGCGGCGCCATGATGACGATGGCGATCAGGCCGAGCGCGTACAGCGCATATTGGATATTGGCGGTATCGCCGGCCACCGCTTCGCGGCTGGCGTGGCCAATCCAGGTATAGGCCACCGTCGACGGCACCATGAACACCACCGTGGCCAGCATGTAGTGGTGGAACGGGATGCGGGTGACGCCGAGCAGATAGTTGACGATGGTGTAGGGAAAGATCGGCACCAGCCGCACGAAGGCGACGAATTGCCAGCCGTCAGTCTCGACGCTGCGGACGACCTTTTGCAGGCGCGGCCCGGCGCGTCGCTCGACCCAGTCGCCGGCGATATAGCGCGCGATCAGGAAGGCGGCCGCGGCGCCGAGCGAGGCGCCGGCGAGATTAATCAGGCTGCCCCAGATCGGCCCGAACAGAACGCCACCGACGAGATCGAAGATACCGCCGGGGATCATGGCGACGGTGGCGACCGCGTAAAGCAGGATGAAGCCGACCGGGGCCCAATCGCCGAGGCTGGCAATGCGGGCCTGCACGCTGGCGACGCTGGTGGCCCCGTCGAAGACCCAGAACAGCGCCAGGCCGCTGGCCATGACCAGCAGGACGATCAGCGCGATGAGCCATCGTCGTTGCGTCATGTGCCGTTTTAGAAAGGGCCGCCGCTATTTGGATCGGGCCTAAAGGGATGGTGGGCGCGACAGGGATCGAACCTGTGACCCCCTCCATGTCAAGGAGGTGCTCTCCCGCTGAGCTACGCGCCCTTTAGTGATGTGGTCTTATCGGCTCCAATCTGGCGAAGCAAGGCCAGTCGGGCAGAGTTTTTTAGGCCGCCAGCATCTTGTGGACCTCGTTGACGAGGTCGCGCAGGTGGATCGGCTTGGACAGCACCTTGGCCTGCTTCGGCGCGCTTGAATCGGCG
>CAITJJ010000262.1 GCA_903892675.1 uncultured Hyphomicrobiales bacterium
CCGCATCGGGAGAGTTTCCGGACCGAAAGCGCTGCAGGCGCTTGACGCGAGCGAGAAAAGTCTCGCTCCCGGGGCCGGCAAGCAGGGCAGCATGTACCACATTTAGGCGGTTCAATGCCAAATCCAATTCGGCGCCATCGAAAATAGAAATAACGTCGATTTCACCCGATTCTTCGGTCCTGGCGCGCCGAAACGCGGCCATCAGCTTGCGCTTGCCGTCTTCCGCGCCGTCCGAAGCATGAATCAGCGCCAAAACCTCGCCATGGCCGAGCGCGGCTTCGACCTTGGCAAAACCGCCGATCACAGCGCCCGCCTTGCCGGCCATCGCCAGCGCATCGAGCGCGGCGCGAACCAGAAGGCGGTCGGTTTCGTCGGCCAGACTACCGGCGACCTTGAGATCGCGCTTGAAACCGCGCGCGAACACGTTGCGTTTGACGGCTTCCTCGATCGACGCCCGGCGCGCGGTAATCCAGATGCCGCGGCCCGGCAGCTTGCGCTTGACGTCGGGTACCGCTTCACCGGTGGGACCGACGACGAAGCGGATCATGTCTGACACCGGCAACAGGCTGCGGGTCAGCGCACAGAAGCGTTCCGCGCCCGCGCCGACGCTTGTCGCGCCGCGGTCGAGTTCGTCTTCCTGTGCTGTGGCCAGCATTCCGATGTCGGTTCTCCTATTTTACTTTGCGCATGATTTTGTCCGAAAACCGGTTCCCACTTTTCGGTATCATGCGCCTATTCGGCTTCCGCCGGTGCTTCTTCCGCCGCCTTCGGGGCGAGTTCCGCTTCGGTGATCCAGCCGGCCTTCAGGCGCGCCTGCATAACGATCGATTCGGCATCCTCGCGCGCGATGTTGAGGCCATCGAAATAACCCGGCTCGTGCTTGGTCTCGCCATCCTTGCGTTCGGTCCAGCCGACCAGATCGTCGGTGGCGCAACCGGCGAGGTCCTCGACCGTCTTGACGCCGTTTTCGCCAAGCTTGACGAGCATCGCCGTGGTGATACCGGGCACGTCCCGCACTTCGTCGGCGACGCCCAGTTCCTTGCGCTTGTCGTCCAATTCGCTCTCCTGCTTGGATAGATATTCCTTGGCGCGATCCTGCAATTCGCGCGCGGTTTCCTCGTCGAAGCCCTCGATGCCGGCGATTTCCTTTTCGTCGACCATCGCCAGTTCTTCGATCGAGCCGAAACCTTCGGCGGCGAGCAACTGGCCGACCACTTCGTCGAGGTTCAGCGCTTCGACGAAAATCTTGGTGCGGCTTTCAAACTCGGCGGTACGGCGTTCGGATTCTTCCTGCTCGGTGAGAATGTCGATATCCCAGCCGGTCAGTTGCGAGGCCAGACGCACGTTCTGGCCGCGGCGGCCGATGGCGAGCGACAGCTGCGCATCCGGCACCACGACCTCGATGCGTTCCTTGTCTTCGTCGAGCACGACCTTGGCGACTTCGGCCGGCGCCAGCGCGTTGACGACGAAAGTCGCGATATCAGCCGACCACGGGATGATGTCGATCTTCTCGCCCTGCAGTACGTTCACGACTGCCTGCACGCGCGAACCGCGCATACCGACGCAGGCGCCGACCGGATCGACGCTGGAATCGCGCGAGA
>CAITJJ010000263.1 GCA_903892675.1 uncultured Hyphomicrobiales bacterium
CGGTGATCCAGTAGTAGCCGTCCTCGTCGCGGCGGCAGCCGTCGCCGGTGAAGTACATCCCCGGATAGGTCTTGAAATAGGTGTCGATGAAACGGGCGTGGTCGCCATAGACCGTGCGCATCTGGCCCGGCCATGAATCGACGATGCACAGATTGCCGCTGTTGGCGCCTTCCAGCACCTTGCCCTCGGCATCGACTAGTTCGGGGATGATGCCGAAGAATGGCCGCGTCGCCGAACCGGGCTTGAGCCTTGTCGCGCCCGGCAGCGGCGTGATCAGGATGCCGCCGGTCTCGGTCTGCCACCAGGTATCGACGATCGGGCAACGGTCGTCGCCGACGACGTGGTGATACCACTCCCACGCTTCCGGATTGATCGGTTCGCCGACACTGCCCAGGAGACGCAGCGACGACCGCGCTGTCTTCTTCACCGGCCCGTCGCCGCCCTGCATCAGCGCGCGGATCGCGGTCGGCGCGGTATAGATGATGTTGACCTTGTGCTTGTCGCAGACTTCCCAGAAGCGCGACGTAGTCGGATAGTTCGGCACGCCCTCGAAGACCAGCGAGATCGCGCCATTGGCGAGCGGGCCATAGACGATGTAGCTGTGGCCGGTGACCCAGCCGACGTCGGCGGTGCACCAGTAGATATCGCCGTCGTGATAATCGAACACGTATTGATGCGTCATCGACGCATAGAGCAGGTAGCCGCCGGTGGTGTGCAGCACGCCCTTCGGCTTTCCGGTCGAGCCCGACGTGTACAGAATGAACAGCGGGTCCTCCGCGCTCATCTCCTCGCACGGACAATCGGCCGGCACGGTCTTGGCAATGTCGTCGTAATAGACGTCACGGCCGGCCTTCATGTTGACCGGCGCGCCGGTGCGCTTGACGACGATGATGGACGTGACGCCGCCGACCTTGTCGCAGGCGGCATCGACATTGGCCTTGAGCGGCACCTTGCGGCCGCCGCGCAGGCCCTCGTCGGCGGTGACGACGACGGTTGATTGGCAATCCTCGAGACGGCCGGCGATGGAGTCCGGCGAGAAGCCGCCGAAGATCACCGAATGCACCGCGCCGATGCGGGCGCAGGCGAGCAGTGAAACGACCGCCTCCGGTATCATCGGCATGTAGATGGTGACGCGGTCGCCCTTCTTGACGCCGCGCGCTTTCAGCACATTGGCGAACTTGCAGACGTCGGCGTGCAGCTGCTTGTAGGTCAGCGTGCGCGAATCCTTCGGATCGTCGCCTTCCCAGATGATCGCGATCTGGTCGCCGCGCTTGGCGAGATGACGATCGACGCAGTTATACGAAGCGTTGAGCGTGCCGTCCTCGAACCATTTGATCGAGACGTTGTGCGGATCATAGGTCGTGTTCTTGACCTTGGTCGGCTTCTTGATCCAGTCGAGCCGCTTGGCTTCGTCGCCCCAGAAGCCGTTCGGGTCCTTGATCGAGCGCGCGTACATGTCCTTGTACTTGGCGTCGTCGATGAAGGCGCGCGACTTCCAGGCGGCCGGAACCTCATAAATCTTGTCGGACATGGCACTTCCTCCCTGCCCGGGGCGCTTCCCCGGGGCGGCTTTTCTATGATTTGCGCCATTATGCGACGCCGCCTTGATCTACGACAAGGCGCGCGGCCTGCCACTTTGGGCGGGGGGTGGGGCTCTCAAGGCCCCCAGGCGCCGACGATCCCGCCGATAATGACCAAAACGCCAAGCCAATGGGCGGAGTCGATGACGGTCAGCATGACCTTGCGCCCCGCATAGGCATTGTTGACCGCGACGGTGGTCAGCACGAAGCCTAACCAGCAGAACGCGCCGGTGATAATGCCGGCGCGCAGGCTCCACAGGCCGCTATGGGTCAGGATGCCGTAAATCACCACGCCGGTAATTAGCGCGCCGACGAAAGACAAGACGAAAGGCGCGAATTTCGCCAGGCCCGACTTGGCGGCGAATTCGGCCTTGCAGGATTCAGCGGTCTTGCCCTGCGCCGCCATCCACGCCTTGCCGAGTGTCGTGTAATAGGCCGCGCCAAACAGCCAGGCGACGATCGCGCCCGTCAGCACACTGAGAATGTTCACATGTCCGCCCATAGTGTTCTCCCGGGTTCTAAAGATCGCCCATCTTGCACACGAATTTCCATTCCGCATCGGTAATCGCAGGCAATGACAGCCGCGATTGCTTCAAAAGCTGGATCTCGGCGAGCTTCGGTTCGGCCTTGATCGCCGCCAATGTCACCGGCTTGGCGAGCTTCTCGACCGCCTTCACATCGACGCAGACCCAAGGGCTGCCTGCTTCCGCCGTCGGATCGGCATAGGCTTCCTTGATCACCTCGACGATGCCGACAATCTCCTTGCCGATATTGGAGTGATAGAAAAAGCCGCGATCGCCTTTTTTCATCTTCTTCATGTTGAGCTTGGCAGTGTGATTGCGGATACCGGTCCAGGCGGTGCCTTTCGGCCCGGCCTTCACCATCTGGTCCCACGACCAGGCATCGGGTTCGGATTTCAGAAGCCAGTAAGCCATTTTTTATTCCGATCTGATCGGCCGCGTCAGCAGCGACTCGATGGCCTGATCGACACTGAGGCCACCGGCCAGCACGGCGGCGACCGCGATCGAAATCGGCATGTCGATATTCTTCGCCCGCGCCATTTCCAGAATGACCGGCGCGGTGAAAGCGCCTTCGGCAAGCTTGCCGTCCGGCGGGGTACCTTTCGCCAGTGCGACGCCGTAGGAGAAATTGCGCGACTGCGGCGACGAGCAGGTCAGGATCAGATCGCCCAGTCCAGACAGGCCGGTAAGCGTCTCCGCTCTGGCGCCGAACGCTTTGCCGAAGCGCATCATCTCGGCAAAGCCGCGCGTCGTCAGCGCCGCCGACGCGCTCGCGCCAAGACCCCGCCCGGTGACGATGCCGGAGGCGATCGCCAGTACGTTCTTGACCGAGCCGCCGATCTCGACGCCGCGCACGTCGCTAGAATGATAGGGACGGAACGTGCCGGAGTTGAAAGCATGAGCGAGATCATGCGCGATGGTGTCGTCGGCCGCCGCGATGGTCACAGCCGTCGGCAGGCCGCGCGCCACGTCGGCGGCGAAACTCGGCCCCGACAGAATCGCCGGCACCGCCGCCGGCGCATGCTCGGCGATGATCTCGGTCATGAATTTGTGCGTGCCGTGCTCGATGCCCTTGGCGCAGGCGATCACCGGCGTGCCGTTCTTCATGGTCTGCACCAGCGCCTTGACCACCGAACGCATGGCCTGCGCCGGCACCACCAGCAAGATGGCGTCGCTTTGCGCCGCTTCGGCGAGTGCGCGCGTCACCTTGATCGGCGCTTCCAGTTTGACGCCGGGCAGGAATTTGCTTTCGCGTTGCGCGGCGAGATGCTCGGCATGCGCGGCGTCGAATTCCCACAGCATCACGTCGCGGCCGGCCCGCGCGCAGACTTGCGCCAGCGCGGTGCCCCAAGCGCCGCCGCCCAGCACGGCGATGCGTTGAATGGTCATGCGGTCCACCGGTTCATTTATACGCCGCCGTTCCCTTGAGTGCACCCTTGGCGGCGGCGATTTCGTCGAGCGGCCAGCGCGCGCGTGGCGCCGTCGCCAGCGTGTCGGTGAGACCGAGCGCGATGCGCTCGGCGCCGGCCCAGGCGATCATCGCGCCATTGTCGGTGCAAAGATCCAGCGGCGGCGCGATCAGCACCGTGCCGGTCTCGGCCGCCAGCCGGCGCAGGACCGTGCGGATCGGCTGATTGGCGGCGACGCCGCCGGCGGCAACCAAGGCGGTCGGCGCCCCGTATTCGGCGCGGAACAGCCGCAATCCCGCGCGCAACCGGTCGAACACCACGTCGACCACCGCCTGCTGAAACGAGGCGCACAGATCGGCGACGTCCTGATCGGACAGCGGCGCGATCTTTTCCGCTTCCAGCCGCAGTGCGGTCTTCAGGCCCGAGAAGGAAAAATCGGCATCCTTGCGATGCTGCATCGGCCGCGGCAGCGTGAAGCGTTTGGCGTCGCCGCGCAGGGCTTCCTTCTCCACTTGCGGCCCGCCGGGATAGCCGAGGCCGAGCAGCTTGGCGGTCTTGTCGAAGGCCTCGCCAATGGCGTCGTCCTGCGTCGTGCCGAGACGGATATATTTGCCGACGCCGAGCACGGCGACGACCTGAGTGTGGCCGCCGGAGGCGAGAAACAGGCAATAGGGAAACGGCGTGTTGTCGGTCAGCCGCGCGGTCAGCGCATGCGCTTCCAGATGGTTGACCGCCACCAGCGGTTTTTTCGTCACCAGCGCGATCGCCTTAGCCGTCGTCAGGCCGACGATGACGCCGCCAACCAAGCCGGGACCGGCGGCGGCGGCGATGCCATCGAGCTGATCGTAGGTCTTGCCGGCTTCGCCCATCGCCTTGGCGACAATCAGGTCGATCGCCTCGACATGAGCGCGCGCAGCGATTTCCGGAACCACGCCACCATAGGCTGCATGATCGGCGACCTGGCTGAGCACGATATTGGACAGGATGCGGGCACGGCCGTCGGCGGCGCGCTCGATCACCGCGGCGGCGGTCTCGTCGCAGGTCGTCTCGATGCCGAGGACGATCATTTCTGTCTCCGACCCTCCCAATTCCGGGAAGCCGCGTATTTACTTGCGCATGATCTTATCCGAAAACCGGCGTCCACTTTTCGGGATCATGCGCTACAAGGTGCCTAGCATCGTGAGGTAATATGACGCAATCGGGCACTCCCATCCTGCGTATTGGCACGCGCGGCAGCCCCTTGGCGCTGGTCCAGGCGCACAGCGTGCGGGCCCAACTGGCGCTGAACCTAGGGACAAACAAAGATTCAATCGAGATTGTCGTCATCCGCACGTCCGGCGATGCCATCCAGGATCGGCCATTGTCCGAAGTCGGCGGCAAGGGCCTGTTCACCAAGGAGATCGAGGAGGCCCTGCTCGGCAATCGCGTCGACATCGCCGTGCATTCGGCCAAGGACATGCCGACCATGTCGCAACCCGGCCTGACATTGGCCGCGTGTCTCGAGCGCGAGGACCCGCGTGACGCTTTCATCAGCCGCAGCGCCCGGTCGCTGATGGATTTGCCGCGCGGCGCCACCATGGGAACCGCGTCGCTGCGCCGCCAGGCGATCACCATGGCGATACGGCCAGACCTGCGCGTCGTGCCGTTGCGCGGCAATGTCGAGACGCGACTGCGCAAGCTCGACAGCGGCGAATTCGACGCCACCTTGCTGGCGATGGCCGGGCTCAAGCGGCTGGGTCTCACCGAACACGCCACGCATGTGATGTCGGTCGAGGAATTCCTGCCGGCGGTGGCGCAGGGCGCCATCGGGCTGGAAGCGCGCGAAGGCGACAAACACACGCGCGATATCCTGGCGCGCATCGATCACGCCGACACCTCGATCGCGGTGTCATGCGAGCGCGCCTTTCTCGCCGAACTCGATGGCTCGTGCAAAACGCCGATCGCAGGTCATGCGACGCTTCAAGGCAACACCTTGCATTTCCGCGGCCTGATCGCGCGGCCCGACGGCGGCGCGGCGCATGACATTGCCGGCAATGGTCATTTGCGCGACGCGGTGCAGATTGGCGAGGAAGCCGGCCGCGAATTGAAGCACGCCGCGGGTCCAAGGTTCTTCGATTGATATTTCGATTGGTATAAAGACGCTCCCATGCGCCTCGTTCTCACCCGCCCGCAGGAAGACAGCGAACGCTCGGCGATCGCATTGCGCGCACGCGGCCACGATCTGCTGGTCGCGCCGTTGATGCGCGTTGAAACGATTGAGCCCGCGTTGCGTCCGCACTGGGGCGCGATCGTCATCACCAGCGCCAATGCGGCCGCGGCGATCGCGTCGCATCCGGTGCATGCGCAACTCGTCAAGCTGCCGGTCTATGCAGTCGGCAAGCGCAGCGCCGACGCAGCGCGGACTGCCGGCTTCACCGATGTCACATCGGCCGGCGGCGACCTGCGCGATTTGTTGCGCATCGTCGCCGCGCACCGCCCGGACGCCGCAGCGCCTTTGCTTTATCTCGCCGGCGAGGACCGCGCCGGCGACCTGATCGGCGATCTTGCCGTGCACGGCATCGCCGCCGAATTGGCGGTGGTCTATCGCGCCGTCACCGCGCCGTTCCCGGACGAATTGATCGCCGCGCTGAAAGCCGGCGATGTCGATGGCGTGCTGCATTTCTCCAAACGAAGCGCCGACAATTATGTCGATGGCGCGACAAAGGCCGGGATCGCGCCGCAAGCCTTCGGCATGCGCCATTTCTGCCTGTCCGCGCAGATCGCCGCGCCGCTCAAAGCGGCCGGTGCAACCGAAGTTGCCATCGCCAGACGGCCCGACGAAGCCGCGCTGCTGGCGCTGGTCGAGGCGGCCGATATCTAATCGGGCAACCCTCGATGGGCTAACCTTGATTAGCACTGCCGCAGCTTTTGCTTTATTTGCTGCGCTTAAGGGGCCGATTCGCTAGGATTCGCGTATGACCGAAAAGCGCCCAACGCCGGATGCGGCGGCCGGCAAAAGCCGCCGCAAGCGCGCCGCGCCGACCATCGACCTGACCGCCACGGACGTGACGCCGGCGACCAGCGAGGCCGATCCGCCGCCGCCACTCGAACCGGCCGCCGCCAGCGCGCCGCCGGTTCAGGAAGCGCGGGCGCAGGAGCAGCCCCGCGCCGAAGACATCGCCTCATCACCGCCAGGCGCCGCGAAAGCCAAGCCGTCGGTGGCCCAAGGCTTTGGCATCACCTTGCCTGTGCTCGCCGCCGGTATCGCCGGCGCCGCCGTCATGGCGATCTTGCTTCTCACAATGTGGCTCACAGGTCTTTTGCCGGTCCGCTTTGCCGCCTTGACGATAACGCGCGCGCGGGTGACGGCGTTGGAAATGCAATTGCAGGATTTGCAGAAGCGTCCTGCGACGGCGGCCGACGCTCCGGCCGACAGCAAGGTCATCGATACGCTGACGCAACGCGTCGCTAGAATGGAAGAATCGCTGGCGAAACTGCCGGCGTCCGATCCTGCAAAGGATAACGCGCTGGCCGAGCGCATCACCGCCGCCGACAACGCCATGAAGTCGCTCGGCGTAGCGCTTACCGCGCTCAACCGCCGCAGCGACGACATCGCCGCCAATGCCGCGCAGGCGCGCGACCGCGCCGATGCCGCCGAAAAGGCGGCCGCCGATCAGCGCGTAACGCTGCAGGACGTGACGAAAGCCGCGAGTGCCGGCGCCGCTGCCGATCTCGCACCGTTGCAGCAGCGGATTGCCGCGCTCGAGCAATCGGCGACAACCGCCAGCGCCGAGATCGCCAGAATCGCGACCTTGGCCACCGCGTCCGATGCCGCCGCGCGTCTGGCGTTGAGCACGGCGGCGTTGCGCGATGCCGTGCTGCGGGGCGGGCCCTACGCCGACGAACTGGCACAGGCAAAATCGCTTGGCGCCAACGACAAGGCTCTCGCGCCGCTGACGCCGTTTGCCGCGACCGGCGTGCCGGCGGAAAAAGCGCTGGCTGACGAGTTGCGCGCTTTGCTGCCGGGCATGATCAAGGCGGCCGGAGCGCCGCCCGCTTCCGCCGGTTTCATCGAACGGCTGCAGGCCAATGCCAGCCAGCTTGTGCGGATCCGTCCTATCGATGCACCGCCTGGCGACGATGCCGCGGCCGTGCTGGCGCGGCTCGACATCGACGCGGCGCGCGCCGATATCGCCGCCGCGCTCGCCGATATCGGCAAACTCAGCGAGGCACAGCGTGCGCCGGCGCAAAACTGGATTGCCAGGGCGAACAGCCGTCAGGCGGCGCTCGCCGCCGCGCGCCAGACAGCCGCTGACGCCGCGCATGCACTCGGTTCGCGATGAGGGCTCAATGATCCGCGTCGTCCTGTTTCTGGTAAGTGTCGCGCTGATCGCGGCCGGTTTCGTCTGGGTCGCCGACCGGCCGGGCGACGTCGCCATCACCTGGATGGGATACCGGATCGAGACCTCGCTGATGGTCGCTGGCCTCGCCGTCGCCGCGCTGGTCGTCGTCGCCATGATCGTCTGGTCGGTGTTGCGTGGGATACTTCGCTCGCCCGAGCAGGTGTCGCTGTTCTTCCGCCATCGCCGCGCCATGAAAGGCTATCTCGCCATCACCCGGGGCCTGGTCGCCATCGGCGCCGGCGATCTGCGACTGGCGCGCAAATCCGCCGATGAGGCGGCGCGGCTGTCGCCCGGCGATCCCTTGATGCTGCTTTTGACCGCGCAGTCGGCGCAGATGGCCGGCGACCGCGGCGGCGCCGAACGCGCGTTTCACGAAATGACGCGAAACGAGCCGACTAAGCTCCTCGGCCTGCGTGGCCTCTACATCGAGGCGCAACGGCGCAACGATGGTGCGGCGGCACGCCGGGTCGCCGAGGAAGCGGCGAAGGCCGCGCCGGCGCTCGCCTGGGCCGGACAGGCCGTACTCGACGATCGCTGCGCCGCCACCGACTGGGAGGGCGCGCTCGCAGCGCTCGATCACATGAAAGGCGCGCTCGACAAAGCCGAGTACCGCCGCAAGCGCGCGGTGCTGCTGGCGGCGCGCGCTTTGGCCTTGCAGGGCATCGACCGCGACGCCGCGCGCGCGGCGGCTTTGGAAGCGGTCAAACTGGCGCCCGATCTGGTGCCGGCGGCAGCTTTCGCCGGACGGCGGCTGGCTGAATCGGGTGACGCGCGCCGCGCTTCCAAAATTCTCAACGCGGCATGGCTGCTCAATCCGCATCCGGACATCGCCGATGCCTATGCCAATGTCCGCTTCGGCGACACTGCCCGCGCCCGCCTCACCCGCATGCAATCGCTCGCCGCCAAGGTGCCGGGGCAACTGGAAGGCGCGTTGGCCGTCGCCCGCGCGGCGCTCGAGGCGCGCGAGTTCGTCGCCTCGCGAGACGCTTTGGCGCCCTATCTGTCGGCGCCGACGCGGCGCGTCGCAACCTTGATGGCCGAAATCGAAGAGACCGAGCACGGCGATGAAGGCCGCGTGCGAGAATGGATGGGCCGCGCCATGCGCGCCTCCGGCGATCCGGTCTGGACCGCCGACGGCGTGGTGTCGGACCGTTGGCTGCCGGTGTCGCCGAACGGCCGGCTCGACGGCTATCAGTGGCGCATCCCGCTGGCCGAGATCGGCGTCACTTACCCGGTGGTCGAATCAGCTCCGCCGGCCGAACCGAAGCCGGCCGCTGTAACCCTGGCGTCGGCGGCGCCTGAACCCGTCGAACCGGCCGCCGCGCCTGTCATCCCCTTGCGCAAGGCGCAACGACCGGCCGCCCGCCCAGTCCCGGTCGAGGCAGTGATCCCGCTGGTCCACGCCCCGGACGATCCTGGCCCCGATGCCGGCCTCGACGGCGATCCGATACCGGAAACGACCCAGGTATCCGCCAGCGGTCCCTGGCAACGGCTCAGACAGTTGTTTCGCTAGACGTCGAAATTCAGCCTTTCGCAGCACTTTTGCGCGATAAACCGGTATCGATGGTGCGCTTGCCAAGGAAGGCCAGCGCCGATAGTAAGACGCCATCACGCGCCAGGCCGACGTAGCTCAGTGGTAGAGCATCCGCTTCGTAAGCGGGGGGTCGGGGGTTCAAATCCCTCCGTCGGCACCAGCCTTCGCTGCTCCGCAGCTTCAGCTTGGCCAGCCAGGTTGCGCGAAGGCTGCCGCGCCGGAGCTTTAGCGAAGGCGGGCGTCCCACTGTCCCGTCCTCACACATCCCCAGGGCTTAAGAATTCCGCCGACGAGTGGCCCTTGATCTCGCGGGCCGGCGTACGGCCGCGAATGTCGCGCCCGGTCGGCTGCCAGGTGCAGACCTCGTTCGCATTCACCCAGATGGTCTTGAACTCGGCCGGCGCGAAGAATTCCGCGAATACCAGTTCGTCATCTTTCGCGGCTTCGAGATAATGCCGCTCGCGGTCCGGGTAATAGATCACGTCGCCGGCACGCACCGGGTGTGGCTTTTCGCTGGCGTAGACGGTACCGCGGCCGCGCAGCACGTACATGAAGTGCTCGGCGCCTTCGTGGTGGTGATTGGCGGCGGCTGTGCCTGGCGGATAGATGATCATCTCGCCCTTCACCGCCTTGGTGCCGAATAATTTTGGCGTCACCAGATAGATGCGGTGGCGTGCGTCATGCTCTGAATCCAGCACCGGCTCGCGCGTCCAGTCGGCCAGCCGGAATTGTGGCGGATTTTGCGTAAAACCAGGATCGACCCGCGCGGCGTTCGGCACTTCGCCGTATAAAAACGCCGCGCCGCCGGCCGATTGAATGTGGGCGGTCATGCCCGGCGGCAGAAATGCGACATGCGCTTCGGACAGACCCACACTGCCGCTGCCATGCCGAAGTTCCGCGTCGCCGCCCAGACCTTGCAGCCAGGCGATGCTGGTTGACGGAACCGCCAGCGGCATTGAACCGCCAGCCGCGATGCTCAGGCGATCGAGCAGGATCCCGGTGCCGGGCACGCGGGCGGCGGTCAGTAGCGGCTGGCGTAGAGCGCCGGTGCCGCACGGCTCGCCAATCACCGTTTTTTCGTTAAATATAGTGGCCACCCGGGCACCTCCGCCGCGTTGAAGTCATTAGACAACTTATTGAAATTGCGGCATTATGTTAAGGGGTGGATATCGGCGTGACCGGCTCTAAGATACCGCTTGGGACTCGAATAATCCTGTCATCGTCTCGAAACTCGCAGTATGCAGTAGCAAGATACCCGCGTGGGGAGCGACGCCAAGTCTGTCGCATTTGGACTTTAGAGTAGCGCCATGGCCAAACCAGCAGTCGTTCTCGTCGGTGCCGACAAAGGCGGGGTCGGCAAGACCACCGTCGCCCGGACCTTGCTCGATTATTTCGGCGCCCATCAGACGCCGACGCGCGCCTTCGACACCGAGGCGCCGCGCGGAACCCTGCACCGTTTTCATCCGGATAGAACCGAAATCGTCGACGTCACGCAGATCGCCGACCAGATGAAGATCTTCGACACGCTCGGCTCGGCCGACTCCAAGGTCACGGTGATCGACATCCGCGCCGGCCTTCTGTCGCCGACCTTGCAGGCACTCAACGACATCGGTTTCATCGAATCGGCCAAGAAGGGCCAGATCACCTTCGCCGTGTTTCACATCCTCGGCCCGTCGATTGCCTCGCTCGAGGAGATCAACGAGACCGCGCGCTTCGTCGGCGACGCCAGCTATTTCCTGGTCAAGAACCACATCAACGACACGTCGTTCTTCGACTGGGACCCGTCGACCTACAATTCCTATTTCAACCAGATCAAGAACGCGCAAGAGATCAACATCCCCAAGCTCAACGAAATGGCGACCGAGCAGGTGGAAGTGGCCAGCGTGCCCTATGTGCAGTTCGTCGCCAACAAGAACGCCAAGGGCGAAGCGGCCAATTATTCGTTCGTGCTGCGCGGATACGTGCGTCACTGGCTCGGCAATGTCTGGGGCGAATATGACCGGGTCAAGCTGATCGATCTGGTGTCGCCGAAAGCCGAAAGCAACGTTCGCCAAGTTGCCAGTTAAACTCGCCGGCTAGCGTCACGCGCGCCGGCTCGTTTCGCTCGCGCCTGAGGATGACAGGTCGAGAGAGACGATGACGTTCCTTAACACCGTTACCATCGTCGCCTCGCCGCGCGCGCGCGCCGGCAAGACCTTGCTCGCGCGCTTGCTGGTCGATTATCACCGGCAGGAAAGCCGCGCCTTCCAGGCCTTCGATCTCAACACCGGCGAAGATTCTCTGGCGCAGTTCCTGCCCGGCGAGGTCACCGTCGCCGGCGTCGGCAATGTACAGAGCCAGATGGCCCTGTTCGATTCGCTGGTCTCGGCCGGCGACGTCGCCAAGATCGTCGATGTCGGCCACGAGGGTTTCGAGTCGTTTTTTGGGCTGGCGCAAAAAATCGGCTTTTTCGACGAGGCGCGAAAGCGCTCGATCGCACCGGTGATCCTGTTCATGATTTCCGCCGACCGCGCGTCGACCGACGCCTATGCCAGTCTGCGCCGGCGATTTCCCGGCGCGACTTTGGCGCCGGTGCATAACGAAATGCTCGGGCCGGGCCAG
>CAITJJ010000264.1 GCA_903892675.1 uncultured Hyphomicrobiales bacterium
ATCGAGATGTTCAAGATCCCGACCGACAAGATCCGTGAAGTGATCGGCACCGGCGGCAAGGTGATCCGCGAGATCGTCGAGAAGACCGGCGCCAAGATCAACATCGAGGACGACGGTTCAGTGAAGGTCGCCTCGTCGGATGCCGAGTCGATCAAGGCCGCGATCAAGTGGATCAAGTCGATCACCAACGATCCGGAAGTCGGCGTCATCTATGACGGCACCGTGGTCAAGACCATGGACTTCGGCGCCTTCGTCAACTTCTTCGGCGCCAAGGACGGCCTCGTGCACATCAGCCAGCTTTCCGCAGGCCGCGTGAACAAGGTCACCGACGTCGTCAAGGAAGGCGACAAGGTCAAGGTCAAGCTCTTGGGTATGGACGATCGCGGCAAAGTGCGCCTGTCCATGAAGGCCGTCGACCAGACCACCGGCGAAGACCTTGAAGGCAAGCAGGGCGGCGATCAGGCGCCTGCGGCGGAGTAACTCTCCACGCAGTGAACACAGAAGGGCGGCCTTCGGGTCGCCCTTTTTTATTGTTCGCTAGGTCTTCAGAAACGCTAGCAGCAGTTGGGTGACCGCCGCCGGCTTCTCGCGCGTCGGAAAATGCCCGACGCCGTCGAGCACGACACGGCGGTAGCCGCCGGTGAAATATTTGTCCTTGCCGTCGGTGGTCGCCGCCAGGGTCACGCCATCGGCGCCGCCTTGAATCATCAAGGTCGGCACTTTGATCGACTGCGCCGCCATCGCGCGGCTGTCGAGGTCGCGATAGCGCGGGTCCTTGTCGGCCTCGCCCCAGCGCACGGTGTAGGAGTGCAGCGTGACATCCGGCCAGTCAGGGTTCTCGAATGACTTTGCCGTGGCGTCGAATTCCGCGTCGCTGAACCAGCCTTGCGGCGCCCATGTCTCCCACTGAATTCGCGCGAAGGCCTTCGGATCGCGCCGCACGGTGTCCTGGCCGCGCTTGGTCGCCATGAACCACTGGTACCAATATTTGCGCACCTGCTCGAGCGATGGCGTCGCCAGCTCGCCGGGCTGCCAGCCGACCGAAAGCGCGGCGATGCGCGTGATGCGCTCGGCAAACGCGGCGGCCATCACATAGGCGATGCGCGCGCCCCAGTCGTGACCGATAACGGCGAAAGTCTTGATGCCAAGTGCGTCGGCAAGATCGATCGCGTCCTGCGCCATCGCCACCATCTCGCCGGAGCGCGGCGTCTTCTCCGACAGAAATGACGTCGCGCCGAAGCCGCGCAGATAAGGCACGATGGTTCGATACCCCGCCGCCTGAAGCGTCGGGACGACAGCGTCATAGGTGCGCGGATCGTCCGGCCAGCCATGCAGCAGCAGGACCGGCGGACCGTCTTTGGGTCCGCCATCTTCATAGGCGATGCGCAGCGTCGGTGTGGTGGCAAATTGGCTCATGGCGTGATGATCCCCCGCACGGAGCGGGCCGGCAAGTCGTCCGCAGACCGTCGCAAAACCCGCATTTCTGTGACCCCGGTCACAGCCCGGGCCCGCCCGGCGGCCTAATTTCCAATCATCGGAAACGGGCTTGCAAAGCCGCCAACAGGAGGGACGACAATGCGGAAGACCATCATTCTCGCAATTTTCACCCTGCTTCTGGCGGTTGCCACGCTCGTGACCAACATCATCAGCGCCTATACCAGCGGCGCCAACAGCGCCGCGTCGGCGACGCCGGCGCAGATCCAGGCGCCGCAGCCGGTCCGGGCGCCGTTGCGCGCACCCGCCCGTGTTGTCCCGACAATGCAGGCGTCGATCGCCTTGGACTTCAGATCGCTCTAACCCCGTCAGGGCTTCCTCCCCCAGGGGGGCCCTGACGCCGAGGGGCCTCCCCCCCAGGAGGCCCCTCGTCTTGAACCCCACCCCGACTTGATAGCGGCCCGCTTATGGGCCGCTTTTTTTGCCAAGCCGGCGACGTGCGAATGCAATCTTTTGTGACCCGGGTCACAGCGTCCGCCCGTCGCTGTTTGTAAATCATTAACCAAGGCAACCGGCCGACAGGCCGGCGCGGCAACAAGGCAAACAAGGGAGTGTCATCATGCGAAGCATCATCTTGATCGGCCTCACCTTCTTTGTGCTGGCCAGCGCCGTCTGGGCCATCGATCTGGTGTCCTATCATCCACAACCGCTTAACGGCATCGATCCGCTCGGACCGCTCACCATTAAGACCGCGTTAAATTAGAAGCAGAAGCCATTGCCGCGACTTCGCGAACCGCCCCATCTTTCTGCTAGAAAAGCAGGCATGGCATCCGCACGCCCCGCCGGTACCAATCTTTTGTCCGACCTTCCCGGCCGGCTGGCCGCGCCGCTTCTGGCCGGCGCGACGGCACGCAATCTTGCCGCCGAAGAAGTGCTGTTCATGGCCGGCGATCCGGGCGACGGACTTTACCGCGTCGATGAAGGACTGCTGAAAGTCAGTATCGCTTCGGCCAGCGGCGCCGAACGCATCCTCGCCATTCTTGGGCCCGGATCGATCGTCGGCGATCTCGCCATTATCGACGGGTTGCCGCGTTCGGCCACGGTGACGGCGCTGCGCGATTGCAAGCTACGCTTCCTCAGCCGCGCCGCGTTTGAAAAATTCGCCGCCGCCGAGCCGGCGATCTACAAGTATCTTCTCAACGTGATGGCAGCGCGCCTGCGCGACACCGATGCGATCGTCGCGGCGGGAAGCTTTCTGCCGCTGAAAGGCCGCGTTGCGCGGGCGCTGCTCGATCTCGCGCACGCCTTCGGCAATGACGTCGGCGCGGGCCGTATCGTCATCCGGCAGAAATTGAGCCAGACCGATCTCGCCAGCATGGCCGGTATCGCCCGCGAAAATGTAAGCCGCATCATGAATGAATGGATCCGCGCCAAGGTGGTGACGCGGCTATCCGGTTATTACTGCCTGGAAGACCAGAAGAAGCTTCAGCGCGAGATTGATGTGTAGCGTCAGGCGCGCCCCAGCGCTTCCTTCACCACCGCGCCAAAAGCCGCGAAGTCCTTGCCGCGCGGTGACGTGCGCCGCCACGCCAGGCCGATCGAGCGGCCAGGCTCCGGCTCGGAGAAGCGCAGCAGCTTGACGCGCGCATCGCGCAATTCGGTATCGATGGCAACTTCAGGCACCAAAGTGACGCCGTAGCCGTTCGCCACCATCTGCATCACTGTCGCCAGCGACGTCGCGCCGAGACCCGCTGGCTGGTCGCGCCGCTTGGTGGCGCAAAATGCCAGCGCCTGATCGCGCAGGCAGTGACCTTCCTCCAGCAGAATAAGCTGCCGCTGATTGACATCGCCGATATCGACTCTGGCGAGAAGCGGTAGCGGGTCACCAGCCGGCACCGCCAACAGGAAAGCATCGGTGAACAGCGGCAAGGCTTCGACGTCGGCGGCCTCCGCCGGCAGCGCCAGCATGACGCAATCGAGCTCGCCGCCAGCGAGTTCATCGAGCAACTGCCGGGTCAGGGTCTCGCGGACTTCGAGCCGCAACGATGGATACCGCGTTTGCAGCAACGGCAGCACGCGCGGCAAAATGAAAGGCGCCAGCGTCGGGATGATACCGAGCACGAGGCGGCCGCTGAGCACGTCGCGGTGCCGCGCGAAGTCGACCAGATCGCGGCTGCCGGTGAGGATGTGTTCAGCACGGCGCGTCACCTCCTCGCCGATCTCGGTGAGTCCGATATGGCCCGGCCGCCGCTCGACCAGCTTGGCACCGATTTCCCGCTCCAGTTCGCGGATCTGCATCGACAAAGCTGGCTGGCTGACCGCGCAATCCTGAGCCGCTCGGCCAAAATGCTTGTGCCGGGCGAGCGAGGTCAAATAGCGGAGCTGGCGCAAGGTGATCATCTTTTCGGTCCTTACCGATAAGATATACTTATCATGAGGACCGTGCAATACGATTAGACCTTATCGAGACGACTGCCTATAAGCGCCACAAGCGCGCGCTAGCTCTTTCTGCGAGCGCAGTTTCAGCGGAGGACGCATTCCATGGACGCAAAAACCGACGACAAGAACGCGGGCAAATGCCCGGTTTCGCACACCAAGGGTCGCAGCAACCGCGACTGGTGGCCGGACCATCTCGACATCGGCGTGCTGCACACGCTGCACCCTTCGGCCGATCCGATGGGCAAGGATTTCAACTACGCCGCGGAATTCAAGACCCTCGACCTCGACGCCGTGATCAAGGACCTCAAGGCCCTGATGACCGACTCGCAGGAATGGTGGCCGGCTGACTTCGGTCACTACGGCGGCTTGTTCATTCGTCTCGCCTGGCACTCGGCCGGCACCTATCGCATCACCGACGGCCGTGGCGGCGCCGGCGCCGGACAGCAGCGCTTCGCGCCGCTCAATTCGTGGCCGGACAACGTCAACCTCGACAAGGCGCGCC
>CAITJJ010000265.1 GCA_903892675.1 uncultured Hyphomicrobiales bacterium
CCATGACCAGGGCGCATCTCGATAGCAACCAAAATACCGCTTTGGCGCTGCTGCTGGGACTGGCGCGCCCTAGGGGATTCGAACCCCTGTTACCGCCGTGAAAGGGCGGTGTCCTAGGCCTCTAGACGAAGGGCGCTTAAGCTCAAGTCGCAGCAATTCGCGCGACGTATAGAGAGCTTCGCCGCCATCGGCAAGCCAGCCGGGCAAACGACCGCGAAGAGGCGGGAAAAGTTCGCATCTGTTGAGAAAACGGCCCCCGGACCGTTCAATCCGGGGGCGGCGGGTTGGCAATGTCAGGATTACCGTTCGCTCACCATTTGCCGGTATTCGGCATCGACTTCCAGGGCTCCTGCGGTGGCAGCGCCGCGCCTTTCTGCAGGATTTCAATGGAATGGTGGTCCGGCGAGCGCACGAAGGCCATGACACCATCTTTCGGCGGGCGGTTAATGGTGACGCCGGCTTTCATGAGGCGCTCGCAGGTGGCATATATGTCGTCGACCTCATAAGCGAGGTGGCCGAAATAGCGGGCATCGCCGTAATCCTCGGTATCCCAATTATAGGTGAGCTCCACCTCCGGGCCGGGCCGGCCGAGCTTCTTGCTGGCCTCGACCGCGTCCACGTCGTGGGCGCCGACCAGGAACACCAGTGTGTAACGGTTCTTCTCGTCGACCCTGCGGCGGGTCTCCTTGAGACCGAGCTTGCTGACGTAAAAATCGAGCGCGGCGTCGAGATTGCTGACGCGCAGCATGGTGTGGAGAAATCGCATGGGGGAAAACCTCGTGAATGTTTGGGCCAATGTCCGGTCCCGAATGTAGTCTGGCGGACACTATAGCAATGATTACCGCCGATCTCGACATTGCCGTCAGACACCTGCGCGACCTGATCGACGGCGCGCGCCGGATCGTGCCTTTCACTGGCGCCGGCATTTCGACGGAATGCGGCATCCCGGATTTTCGTTCGCCCGGCGGCCTGTGGACCAAGAACCGGCCCATCCCGTTCGACGACTATATGTCCAGCGTCGAGGCGCGCCGCGAAGCGTGGCAACGGCGCTTTGCCATCGAGGAAACTTTCGCCAAAGCAAAGCCGGGCCGCGGCCACCGGGCGCTGGCCAGCCTTTACCGGGCCGGCAAGGTGCCGGCGGTCGTCACCCAAAACATCGATAATCTGCACCAGGCCTCCGGCGTCCCGCCTCATGCCATCGTCGAGTTGCATGGCAATACCAGTTATGCGCTCTGTCTCTCGTGCGCGCGGCGCCATGAACTTGCCGATATTCGCCCTCGCTTTGAAGCAACCGGCGATGCGCCCGACTGCTCCTGCGGCGGCATCATCAAAACCGCGACGGTATCGTTCGGTCAGGCGATGCCGGCGGACGCGATGGCGCGCGCACAGGAATTGGCCGGCGAATGCGACGTGCTGCTGGTGATCGGCTCGTCGCTGGCGGTATGGCCGGCGGCGGGTATCCCCCTATTGGCGAAACGTAACGGCGCCACGCTCGTTATCGTCAATCGCGAGCCGACCGAGTTCGACGAATTTGCCGATCTGGTGGTCCGCAATGACATCGGCGACGCGCTGGTAGCCTTCGTTACGCACTGATTCGCAAGGGTTTCCCAGAGGTATCCGTTGTGCACAGAGCTGTGTGCAAGCGCATTTTGGCCTTTGCGGTTTAAGGCCGGGTGTTATCTTCAAATCACAGATTCGTCGGAGCGCTTTGTAAGCTTCAATAATAAGCGTCGAAAAGCGGCGGGGGCCGCAGCGCGTCAAACGGACGCAAGTTGTCGAACGGGATTGAATCGAAATGCCAGATACAAATCTCCGACCCGGCGCGGTCCGAGACGTCATCGATGAAACGGCGACCGATCTCATCGA
>CAITJJ010000266.1 GCA_903892675.1 uncultured Hyphomicrobiales bacterium
CCGGCGATCAGGATGAAGAAGTTGTAGCCGAGAATGACGAACCAGGGCGCCAGATCGCCGGCCAGCCGCGCGCGCGACGTGCGCTGCACGACATAAAACGACGTGGCGAGCAGCACATTGCCGCCGAAGGCGAAGATCACCGCCGAGGTGTGCAGCGGCCGCAGCCGGCCAAAGCTGATCCACGGCAGATCAAAATTGAGCAGCGGAAAGGCGAGCTGCAACGCGATGATGAGACCGACCGTAAAGCCGGCGATGCCCCAGAACATGGCGGCGACGGTCGCGAACTTGACCGGGCCCATATTGTAATTGGGCTTGCCGTCGATGGTCAGCGGCGCGCGCTCGGCCGGGCGATCGTAATAGCGGCTGATGATCGCGAACACGGCGGCAATGCTGGCCGCGGTGAACAGATAGGCGTGGAAGGCGTATTCCGGCGTGTAGGCCTTGGCGGCGATGACAATGCAAAGCGCCGCCAGCGCGACGAAGGTCAAAGCCAGACCGCCTTCGCCGAAGGTCATCTGTTTTTGTGGAGCAAGCGCGTTCGCCATGAGAGTGGTTCCGTTTTATGGCTGGCCGGGAAATTGAGAGGCCTTGTCACGGAATATCCATCGAGTTCGGCAGGCCTTTCTTGATCCAGGTCAATCAAACGGCTCGCCTCAATCTTTTTCCGGGCGATTTTGGCAATGCCGGCAGCGCCGGCGGTATCGCTTTCGATTATGCGGCCGGCCCATGCGCAGCGAAGTTCCGCGCTTTGATGTAGGTCAAATATCCAGCCCGGCATCGCTTATTGATGACGGATACAAGGCGCCAATTTCGTGCGCCGCTTCTATTGGGGTAACAGGAGTCACCGATGAATTCACGTACAGTATTGCCGGCACTCGTGGCGGCGACGATCTTGACGGGCTTCGCTAGCCCGACGCTGGCCGCCGATGTCGCGGCAAAGCCGGTCTACAAAGCGGCGCCGATGGCGGAAGCTTTCAATCCGTGGATGGTCCGCTTCCGCGCGCTCGGCGTCGTCACCCGCAATTCGGGTAATGTCGATCAGGTGGCCGGCTCGGGTCTGTCGACCAGCGATACGGTCGTTCCGGAACTCGACATCACTTATTTCTTCAACAAGAACTGGGCGGCCGAACTCATTCTCGGCGTCACCAAGCATCATGTGACCGGCACCGGCGCGGCGGCGACCAACAACCTCGATGTCGGCAATGCCTGGCTGCTGCCGCCGATCTTGACCTTGCAATATCACTTCACCGACTTCGGCGCGTTCAAGCCCTATATCGGCGCCGGCGTGAACTACACGGTGTTCTTCAGCCAGACCGCCGGCAATACGAGCAACGGCATCGTGACCGTCACCAACAGCCATCTGCACAACTCGTTCGCCCCGGCGGCGCAGATCGGCTTCGACTACATGATCGACAGACACTGGGGCTTCAACGTCGACGTCAAGAAGCTGTGGCTGCGCCCGGATTGGGATGGCAACAGCAATGTCGGCGCTTTGACCGGCAAGGTGAACCTCGATCCGTGGCTGATCGGCGCCGGCGTCACCTACAAGTTCTAATTTTCGCGACCAAGACAAACGAAAGCCCCGGCATCGCTGCCGGGGCTTTTTTGTGCTTTGTCGGTTCGCGCCCTAGCGTTCAAGATCGCGCGCAACGCGAAAGCCGAAGGCGTAATTGCGCTCCGCCGCAGTGCCATAATAGCGCTGCGCCGATCGCAACATGCGCGGGTTGTCGTCCCACGCGCCCCCGCGCATTAAACGCGCCGGGCAGACCGCGGCGACCTGGGGCGAACCGTCGAGCGGCGCTTTGGTGTACTTCTTCCAGACATCGTCGGTCGCGCACGGCGGATGCGGGTGGCGCCGAGGCGAGGAATGCGGCGGCAACAAGAAGGAATGAGAAAACAAGACGCCGGAGCAAAGCCGAACGTTGATCGCGCTGCGCCATGGCCCCCCGGGCCTTTGGCCCATTGCGGGCCGAAATTC
>CAITJJ010000267.1 GCA_903892675.1 uncultured Hyphomicrobiales bacterium
ATCTCGGCCGCGCCGTCGCCTTTGTAGGTGAAGGCGGACAACATGAGCCGGCCGACGCGCTCGGGCTCGGACTGCGCGTAGGCAGCGGCGCGAATGCCACCGGACGAGGTGCCGTAGAAATGCGCTTTTTGCTGCCCGGTCTCCTTCCACACGACTGGCATTGCGGCCCTGAGGTCCTCGACGCCGCTGGCGATATCGGAATTGTTGCCGGATGAGCCGGAGTAACCGTAGCCGTCATGGTCCATCGTCCACACGTCGTAGCCATAGCGCGCCAGCACATTCATCAGCGAGTATTCGCCCTTGCCTGGCACGGTGAGATCGTACGTCGAACGCGTCGAGTTGGACGATCCATGCACCAGGAAGACAATCGGTAGCGCTGCTTCGCCGGGGCGGGGCGCGCCGATGCGTTTGCGCCACAAATTGAGTTTCACATCGCCTTTCCTGGCCCAATAATCCTTGCTCCAGATTTCGCCGGCAGGCTCCGCTGCCGCCTGCGCCGCGAAGCCGGCCAACAAGCCGGCGCCGACGCTCATACCGGCTCCTTGAAGAACCGCACGGCGCCGCAATGAATAGGGCTTGGCCTGATGCGTATCGCTCATGATCGTTCCCTCCGAAGGTCTCTATTTTTTCATAACGTTACGCTCATTCAAACGCGCTGTCTCGGGGGGAGGCTCTTTGTCCGCCGTTCCCGGCTATCACAACCCCGGTTTTCCGTGCCAAATAGGCGGGCGGAGGCCGTGATCTCCGTCGCCTCGGAAGACACGAACGGAAGATAATGGACACTTTCGATTACGTCATCGTCGGCGCGGGCTCGGCCGGCAGCGTGCTGGCCAACCGCCTGAGCGAAGACAAAGCCGTCACCGTCTGCGTGCTCGAAGCCGGTCCCGCCGACTGGCATCCTTACATTCATCTGCCCGCCGGTTTCATCAAGACATTCTACAACACGAGCATCAACTGGTGTTATTCGCAGGAGCCAGGCCAGTACACCGCCGGCCGGCGCATCTTTTCACCGCGCGGCAAGACCCTCGGTGGCTCGTCGTCGATCAACGGCCACATCTATAATCGCGGCCAGCGCAGCGACTTCGACACCTGGGCGCAGATCGGCAATCGCGGCTGGGGCTATGCCGACGTGCTGCCCTACTTCAAGCGGCTGGAGCGGCGCATTGGCGACGGCGAAGACACCTATCACGGCCGCGACGGGGCGCTGACCGTCACCGACATCGACTGGCGCGATCCGCTGTGCGAGGCCTTCATCGCCGGTGCGCAGAGCCTCGGCATTCCACGCAACAAGGATTATAACGGCGCGACCCAGGAAGGCGTCTCCTACGCGCAGCGCACGATTTACAAAGGCCGCCGCATCAGCGCCGCGACCGCGTTCCTGCATCCGGCGATGAAGCGCGGCAATGTCACCGTGCGCACGCGGGCGCACGCGACTGAGATCGTCTTCGACGGCAAACGCGCGGTCGGCGTGCGCTACAGTCTCGGCGGCCGCGGCGGCGAGGCTTTTGAAGTGCGCGCGCGCCGTGAAGTCATTCTCTCCGGCGGCTCGTATAATTCGCCGCAACTCCTGCAACTGTCCGGCGTTGGCCCCGCGCCGCTGTTGCAATCGCTCGGCATACCCCTGCGCCATGCGCTCGCCGGCGTCGGCGAAGGCTTGCAGGATCATTACGCGCCGCGCTCGGTCGCGCGCGTCAAGAACACCAAAACGATCAACGAACGCGCGCGCGGCCTCAACCTCGCCTATGAGGCGCTGAAATGGGCGGTGACGCGGCGCGGCATTCTCGCGCTGTCGCCGACGCTTGTGTATTGCTTCTGGCATTCCGGCGAGACGGCGGAATCCTCCGACCTGCAACTCACCTTTACGCCGGCCAGTTACATGGAAGGCGAACAGGGCAAACTGGAAAACCAGCCGGGCATGTCGGTGGCATCGTGGCAGCAACGCCCCGAGAGCCGTGGCCATGTCCGCCTGCGCTCCAGCGATCCGTTCGACGCGCCGTTGATCCAGACCAATTATCTGAGCCACGAACTCGACCGCCGCGTCACCATTGCCGGCATGAAACTGGCGCGCCGCCTGCTCTCCTCCGCGCCGCTCGCGCCCTATTACGACTACGAGGACTTTCCCGGACCCGGCGTGACCACCGACGATGAATTCCTGGTGGCCGCCACCCAGCGGGCGCAAACCACCTTCCATCCCGGCTGCACCTGCCGCATGGGGCCGGCCAGCGATCTCCTGGCCGTGGTCGACGACACCTTGCGCGTGCATGGGCTGGAAGCCTTGCGCGTCGTCGACGCCTCGATCATGCCGCGCATGATTTCGGCCAATCTCAACGCCTCGACCCTGATGATCGCCGACAAGGCCTCGGACATGATCCGCGACCGCGCGCCGCTCGAGGCGGCGGCCGTTTAACGCCACGGCCCGCATGGCCAAGTTCGCGCCTTCGGCGCATGGACGCGCGCCGCCCGGACGGCTAAACCTTTCCCACCATGGCCAGTCTCGATGTCATCGCCGACCCCCAACCGACCGCGCCGACCGGCGCGCGTGGCGAATTCACGTCCGGCCCGCCGGCGGCTGAATCAGGCGGCATTCTCACGGTCGACCTTGGTGCGCTGGTGGCGAACTGGCGCGCATTGTCGCGCCGCGCCATGCCGGCCGAATGCGCCGGCGTCATCAAGGCCAATGGCTATGGCTGTGGCATCGAGCCGGTGGCGAAAGCGCTGTCGCGCGCCGGCTGCAAGACCTTCTTCGTTGCTGACCTTTCCGAAGCGCGCCGCGTGCGCGAGACCGCGCCCGACGCCGCGATCTATGTGCTCAACGGCCTGATCCCCGGCACGCCGCAGGTTTACGCCGAACTGCGCGCGCGTCCCGTTATCGGCAGCATGGTCGAACTGGCGGAATGGGACGCCTTCGTCGCCACGACGCAATGGCGCGGCGGCGCGGCGCTGCATGTCGACACCGGCATGAACCGGCTCGGCATCTCCGCGAGCGACGCGGCCGCTCTGGCGCCGCGCATTCGCTCCGAGAACCACGGCATCACACTGCTGATGAGCCACCTCGCCTGCGCCGAGGACACCGGCCATCCGCTCAATGACCTTCAGATGCGGCTGTTCCGCGAAGTGCGCCTGCACTATCGCGGCATCCCGTCGTCGCTTTCCAATTCGTCCGGCATATTCCTGTCCGACAATGCGCATTGCGACATGGTGCGCCCGGGCGTCGCGCTTTATGGCGCCAATCCGACGCCCGGCCGGCCCAATCCGATGCGGCCGGTCATCGAACTCAAGGCCCGCATCGCGCAAATGCGCACCGTGGCCAAAGGTGCGACGGTCGGCTACAGCGCCGGCTGGACCGCGCGGCGCAACGCCCGCATCGCCGTGGTGATGGTCGGCTATGCCGATGGCTATCTGCGCGCCTCGGGGTCC
>CAITJJ010000268.1 GCA_903892675.1 uncultured Hyphomicrobiales bacterium
GTTCGAGGCCGGCACGTTGCGGCCGCTGGCGATGAGCGGCAAGGCGCGCTCGAAGCGCTATCCCGATCTGCCGACCATCGGTGAATTCTATCCCGGCTACGCCGTCGATATCTGGCTCGGCCTGTTCGCGCCGGCCGGCACGCCGGACGCGATCGTCACCAAGCTGCGCGAAGCGGTGCAGACGTCGCTGGCCAAGCCCGACGTGGCGGCCAAGATCAATGTGTCGGGCAGCCTGGAGCCGATGATCCTCAAGCCGGACGCATTCGCCGAACTGATCCGCAGCGACAACGAAAAGTTTCGCAAGCTGATCAAGGATCTCAATATCAAGGTCAACTAGAGTCGCTCGCAATCGGCGAGGGCGACATCGAATGCGGCGAATGCTTGGCGGTTCGCCGGCATTTCGTGCGTCGCGCCGTCGCGCGTAAATTTTCGTTTATTCATGAAAGGTTTTTAATTCACAAAATGGCCACACGAACCGTGGCCTATGGCGGCGGGGGCGAGTTCGTGTAGCCGGGGATGTCACCGCATGAAGCGTTCGCTTTTTTGTGCAATCGCCGCCGCTATTGTGATCGTCAGCGCGGCCGGTGCGCATGCCGCCGATATGCCGGGGCAGGCCCAGCGGCCGTCGCCGTCCTATTACAAGGCGCCGGAATTGCCGCCGTTCGACTGGTCGGGATTCTATCTCGGCGCCAATGGCGGCTATGGCCGCGGCCGCAGCAGCTGGAGCGATCCGGCGGCGGGCGCCGACTCCGGCAATTTCAGAACGCGCGGCGCGATGGCCGGCGGTCAGATCGGTTATAACTGGCAAATCGGCAAGATCGTCGTCGGCGCCGAGTCGGATATCGACTGGGCCAATATAAACGGCAACAGCGCGGCCGGCGGCGTCTGCGCCACCAATGGCGGCGGCCAATGCCAGACCCAGCAGACTTGGCTCGGCACGACGCGCGCGCGGCTCGGCTACGCCTTCGACCGCTTCCTGCCTTACGTCACCGGCGGCGTTGCCTATGGCAATGTGCAGGCGGTGCAGCCGACCGGCACCTCATCGAGCACGCAGACCGGCTGGACCGCCGGCGGCGGCATCGAATACGGCATCGGCCGCAACTGGAGCGCCAAGGCCGAATTTCTGCACATCGATCTCGGCACCGCGACATTCATGGGCGCCGCCTCCGGCACGCCGACCTTGTCGGTGCCGATCACCGACAACATCGTGCGCGCCGGCTTGAACTATCACTGGTAGCTCAGTTGCCGGTGAATTGCGGCGGGCGCTTGTCGAGCCAGGCGGAGATGCCTTCCTCAATGTCTCTTGTCGGCACCATGCGGGCGAAATAATTCGCCTCGATGGCGAGGCCCTCGTCGATCGGCACGTTGATGCCGCGCGTCACGCTGGCAAGACAAGCCGACACCGCCAGCGGCGACTTCTCGACGATGATGCGCGCCAGCGCGAAGGCTTCCTCGTACAGCCGCTCATGCGGCACCACCTCGTTGACCAGGCCGAAGTCGCGCGCCTTCCAGGCGCTGATCGGCTCGCCGGTCAGGATCATGCGCAGCGCGCGCTTACGGCCGATCAAACGCGGCAGGCGCTGCGAACCGCCGAAGGGCGGGGCGAAACCGAGATTGATCTCGGCTTTGCTGAATTGCGCGCGTTCGCTGGCAATCGCCAGCGGACAGGCTTCGACGATTTCCGAACCGCCGCCATAGGCCAGCCCGTTGACCGCGGCGATGATCGGCTTGGGGAAAGTCTCGATGCGCGCGGTCAGCCGCTGGCCCGGCTGCACGAAGTCGCGCAGCGCCGCCGGCGCACCTTGCCGCACGCTTGTCGCGAAGCCGGAAATATCGGCGCCGGACGAGAAGGCCTTGTCGCCGCTGCCGGTCAAGACGATGGCGCGGACGCTGTCGTCGCGTTCGATCTTGTCGAGCAGTGCGCCGAGGCGTTCGATCAATTCATAATTGAGCGCGTTGAGCTTGTCCGGCCGGTTGAGTGTCAACTGCGCGATGCCGTTGTCGATCTGGCACAATACGGTGTCGGACGGCGAAGGGGCGGGGCTCCCGGTTGCGGGCCTGGCCGTGGATTTGGCGGCGGTGGCTGGCTTGCTGGCGGACATGGGGTTCTCCGGCGGTTGCGACTGATGCGCCCAAGGTCGCAAAGCCGTCGCCTTGCGTACACTCACTAGTCAGTATACTTTGGAGCCATGCCGAAGGACGCCGCCATCACCCGCGACCGCATCGTCGCCGCCGCCAGCAGGCTTTTCTACGGCCATGGCATTCGCGCCGTCAGCGTCGATGATGTCGCCGCGCGCGCCGGGCTGACCAAGCGGACCTTGTATTATCACTTCCGCAGCAAGGACGACCTGATTGCGGCCTATCTGGCGGCGCGCGACGAACCGACCATTGTCATTGTCATGGGCTGGATGGACGCGGCCAAAGGGTCTCTCGCCGACAAACTCGAAGCGGTGTTCGCGCAACTGGCGCGGCTCGGCCGCCATCCGAAGTGGCGCGGCTGCGGCTTCCTGCGCACCGCCGCCGAACTGGTGACGACGCCGGGCCATCCGGCGCTCAAGGCCGGCGCCGCGCACAAGAAAAAACTCGAAGCGGAATTCGCCAGCCGCTTCGCGGACGCCGGGCTCGCCGATCCGGAAATGCGCGCGCGTCAGGTCATGCTGCTGTTCGACGGCGCCTTCTCGGCGATGCTGACGCACCGCGATGCTTCTTACGCGGAAGCGGCGGGGCAGGCGGCGATGGACCTGGTGCGGGGAGAAAAGATGCGCGCGGTAAAGCGCAGGGCTTAGCTACTTCTTTACCGGCTCGGCGGGCTTCGCTTTCAATTGCGCCAGGTCCGCTTCCAATTTGGCCAGCCGCGCTTTCAGCGCGTCGATCTCGGTCTTGTCGGCCTTGAATCTGTCATCGGCGGCGCGGGTCTGTTTGATCAGCAGTTGTTGCAGCAATTCGACATTGGCCTGAAGACAGCCGGTGCGGCGCTCAATCTGCTTTTCGGCGGTACAGTTTTCCAGGCCGCGAATATCCTGCGCGGCTGCGGGCACAGCGAGCATCAGCAATAAAGCGAGTGTCCTTATCATGTGCTAGCCCCGGCGCGGCGGTAGGGCAGGTACTGCGGCGTCCACATTTTGGTACGCACCGCATGTTCGATGCCGTCGGCGGTCACTTCCGACGTGATGCCTTCGGCAAAAGCCTGCTTGCCGACGGCGATGGCCACCGCGATGGCGACCTCGCTCAATTGCGTGACGCGCGGCAGCAGGTTCAATTCCGGATTGGCGCGCGCCGGCGACATGTCGGCGAGCGCCTTGGCGGCGGCCATGAACATGCCATCGGTGATGCGTTCGGCGTGGGTGGCGATGGCGCCAAGACCGACGCCGGGGAAGATATAGGAATTGTTCGACTGATCGACGCTGAACGGCGCGCCGTTGCGCCTGATCGGCGGGAACGGCGAGCCGGCGCCGATGATGGCGCGGCCCTCGCTCCAGCGCTCGATGTCGGCGGGCGTCGCCTCGGCGCAGGAACTCGGGTTCGACAGCGGGAAGACGATCGGCCGCTTGTTGTGCTTGGCCATGGCGCGAACGACGGATTCTGTGAAGGCGCCAGTCTGCGCCGAGACGCCGATCAGCGCCGTCGGCTTGGCATTGTAGATGACGTCGAGCAGCGAGATGCGGTTCGGGTTGCCGGTGTTCCAGTGCGCAAGTGCCGCGCGCGGCTGCAAAAACGGCTGCTGGAACGGGGCGATGTCGCTCATGCCTTCGACCAGAAGGCCGTCCTTGTCGACCAGATAGAAGCGGCGCGCGGCGTCCTCGGCGTCGAGGCCGGCGTCGACCATCGCTGACATCAGCAGGCTGGCGATGCCGCAGCCGGCCGAGCCGCCGCCGAGAATGGCGATGCGCTGTTCCTGCATCGGCACGCCGGTGACATTGATGGCGGCGAGCAACGCGCCGGTGGCGACCGCGGCGGTGCCCTGGATGTCGTCGTTGAAGCTGCACACCGTGTTGCGATAGCGGTCGAGAATGCGGGTGGCGTTGTTCTTGGCGAAATCTTCCCACTGCAACATCACATGCGGCCAGCGTTCGGACAGCGCGGCGACGAATTCCGCGACGAAAGAGTCATACTCCTCGCCGCGCACGCGCTTGTGCCGCCAGCCGATATAAAGCGGGTCTTTGAGATTGTCCTCGTTGTCGGTGCCGACATCGAGCAGGATCGGCAGCGCGGTCGCCGGGTCGATGCCGCCGCAGGCGGTGTAGAGCGCAAGTTTGCCGATCGGGATGCCCATGCCGCCGGCGCCTTGATCGCCGAGGCCGAGAATGCGCTCGCCATCGGTGACGACGACGACCTCGGTCTTGTCGAACAAGGGATTGGCGAGGATCTCGCGGATCTGGTCGCGGTGCGGGATCGACAGGAACAGGCCGCGCGGCTTGCGAAACAGGCGGCTGAACGATTTGCAGCCGGCGCCGACGGTCGGCGTATAGACGATCGGCAGCAACTCCTCGACGTTTTGCCCCAGCAGTGCGTAGTACAATGTCTCGTTGGTATCCTGCAGGTCGCGCAGGAAGGCGTAGCGCTCGAGGTCGGTGTGAAATTCCCGAAAAGCCTGCAGCCGGCGCGTTACCTGCTCTTCGATGCCCACCACCGTCGGCGGCAGCAGCCCGTGCAGCCCGAAGGCGGTGCGCTCGTCGTCGGTAAAGGCCGTGCCCTTATTGAGCCGCGGGTCGGTCAGCAAACGGTAGCCGAATAATTCGGCCGGCAACGTCAATGTTTCGTCCTGGTTGCGCGTATAGCTCAGCAAATCGGCATGTCCCGGGGTGGTGATAAGGAAGGCCGACCCTAGCACGAAGCGGCATTGCGCCGCATGCGTTAAGTTTTCAACCGCCACGCTTGTCGGCGTCGTATTCGTCCGACGGGTAGGTGCCGCCCTGCAAAAGGTCGCCGACCGGGTCGGCGGCGATCTTGGCTTGCTCGGCCTCGGCGTGCGCGCGGAACTCCTCGGCGCGGCCGGTTGGCCGGTAGCCGAATTTCACCGCGTTGCTGTTGTCCCACCAGGCGGCGGCATTGTCGGAGCAGCCGTAGAAGATTTCAAAATGAATGTCGGGATGTTCCAGGCCGATGCGGATCAGCTGCACCAGATCGTCCGGCTTGAGCCAGATCGACAGCCGCCGCACGTCGAGCGGCATGTCGCCGAAATTGCCGATCCTGAGGCAAGTGACGCGCAGGCCGTGCTTGTCAGCGTACAAGGCGCCCATCGCCTCGCCGAACGCCTTGCTGACGCCATAGCGTGAATCTGGGCGCACGGTGACATCGACGCCGATCTTCTTGGCTCGCGGATAGAAGCCGACGGCATGGTTGGACGAGGCGAACACCACGCGCTTGACGCCAGCGCGATAGGCCGCCTCGTACATGTTGCGGCAGCCGATGATGTTGGCGGCGAGGATCGTCTCCCACGGGCCTTCGACCGAGAAGCCGCCGAAATGCACAATGGCGTCGACGCCTTTGCACAGCGCCTCGACCTGATCGAGTTCTGCGAGATCGGCCTGCACGAATTCTTCGCCGGCTTTCAGGTCGTCCGGCTTGCGGATGTCGCTCCAGCGGATATCGGGATAGATCGCCGGCAGCATTTGCCGCATGCGCGTGCCGATGCCGCCGGCGGCGCCGGTAACCAGAATCTTGCTCATGGTCCGCTCATTTTCATTGGCGCGATGCCCGGCGTCGTTGGCGCGACGACCGGCGCGCTGTTGCTACTTGATAGCCATTCCGGTGGCGAGCTTTTCGTGCCGCAGCCGGCTGTTTTCCAGATGGCTGCGCATGGCGGTGCGCGCCTTCTGCACGGCGCCGGCGCGGATCGCCGCGAGGATCTGCTCATGCTCGCGCTGGAATGTGGTGAGGTTGGTGCGGCCCAACAGCGGCGCCGAGCGCCCCCATACGGTCTGGCGCGGGATGACGAAGCTGCCGAGATATTCGAGAAACCCCTTGAACTGCGGATTGCCGGTGGCCTCGGCGATTTCGCAATGGAACGCGAAGTCCTGATCGACAGCGGTCTCGCCGCGATCGATGGCGCTCTGGATGGCGGTGAGGCGATCGGCGATTTTCCGGACCTGCGCCGGCGTGGCGCGTTCGGCGGCAAGTCCGGCCGCCTCGACCTCGGCGCCGGTGCGCAATTCCATGACGTTGAGGACGTCGCGCAGCGACGACTTTTCATCGAAGTCGACGCGAAACGGGCGGCGAATCTGCTCGGCGACGAAAGTGCCGATGCCTTGCCGGCTGACCACCAGCCGGTCAGCGCGCAAGGCGGCGACCGCCTCGCGGATGACGGTGCGGCTGACGCCGGTGGCGGCGATCATTTCCTGCTCGGTCGGCAGGCGCGAGCCGGGCAGCAATTTTCCGCTGATGATGTCGGCGGTCAGCCGCGCGACGATTTCGGAGGCCAGTCCGCGTGGCGCCTCGACCGGCCGGAGCGAGGAAAGATTTTTCGTCAAACTTCAATGCCCTGCACTTGACCGCCGCCCGCCAGTCTTGTCATCATATCATGTGATGAATAACACGCGGCAGGCGGGCGATCAACACGTTGTTGAAAGTAGAATTGCCACGCCGCGGTTTTTAAAAACCGTGGCGCCGCGATTTTCATAAGCATCTTAAGAAACATAATAAGGGAGGACTACCTAACATGACGACACGCAGAACAATTCTGGCCGCTGGCGTACTGGCGGCCGCGACCGTGTTTTCCGGCGGCGCCGCGTTCGCGCAAGGCAAGCTGGTGCTGAAGGCGTCCGACGTTCACCCGACCGGCTATCCGACCGTGACCGCCGTCGAGGACATCGGCAAGAAACTCGACAAGGCCACCAATGGCCGCCTCAGCGTCGCCATGTACCCGGCGATGCAGCTCGGCGGCGAAAAGGAAGCCATCGAGCAAGCCCAGGTCGGCGCCATCGCCTTTGCCCGCGTTTCGGTCGGCGCGCTCGGTCCGGTGATCGACGATCTCAACGTGTTCAACCTGCCTTACGTGTTTCGCAATACCGAACACATGCAGCATGTCATCGACGGCGCGATCGGCCAGGAACTACTCGACAAGGTGAGCAACAGTGGCAAGGGCCTCGTCGGCCTCGCCTGGATGGATGCCGGCGCGCGCAATTTCTATACGACCAAGAAGCCGGTTCGCAACATGGCCGACCTCAAGGGCCAGAAGATCCGCGTCATGGGCAATCCGATGTTCGTCGACATGGCGAACTCGATGGGCGCCAACGGCGTGCCGCTCGGCTACGACCAGGTGTTCTCGTCATTGCAGACCGGCGTCATCGACGGCGCCGAGAACAACCCGCCGAGCTTCGTGTTCGACAACCACTTCCAGGTCGCCAAGTCCTACACCGTCGACGAGCATCTGATCGTCCCGGAAATGGTGGTGTTCTCGAAGAAGATATTCGATACGCTTTCCAAGGAAGAGCAGGGCCTGCTGATCAAGTTCAGCAAGGAAGCCCAGCAGGAAGAGCGCAAGCTCTGGGCCGTCTATGAGAAGCAGGCGATGGACAAGGCCAAGGCCGCCGGCATCGAGATCATCCAGGTCTCGGCCGAGGACAAGAAGGCCTTCCAGGCCGCGGTCAAGCCAGTATGGGACAAATACGGTCCGAAATACGCCGACATGATCAAGCGCATCCAGGAAGTAAAATAGCCAACGCAAATGCGCCGCGTTTTTCCCGCAACGGGAGAACGCGGCGCGGACGGCTTTAAAAGAGCGGGCCCAGCAACGGGCCGGCCGCGGGGAGAACAATGGCTGGAATTTACCGAAAGGCGATGGATCGGGCGTATCTCGTCTGCGTCGTCGTCGCCGGCGTCGCGCTGGTGCTGATATCGCTGATCATGCCGTGGGCGGTGTTCACCCGCTACGTCCTCAACAGTGCCGCATCATGGCCGGAAAC
>CAITJJ010000269.1 GCA_903892675.1 uncultured Hyphomicrobiales bacterium
CACATTTCGTCAGCCGCTTTTTTCGAGCCTTTGCCGAAGATCTGGAATTCCCACTGGCCCTTGGCCACTTCGGCGTTGATGCCTTCGTGGTTGATGCCGGCGGCGAGGCAGAGGTCGAGATGCTTCTCGACGATCTCGCGCGCAACCGAGCCGACATTCGAGTAGCCGACGCCAGTGTAATACGGGCCCTGCGGCGCCGGATAACCGGAAGCTGGGAAGCCGAGCGGGCGGCCGTCCTTGTACATGAAGTATTCCTGCTCGAAGCCGAACCAGGCGCCGGCATCGTCGAGGATGGTGGCGCGCTTGTTGGTCGCGTGCGGGGTGACGCCATCCGGCATCATGACTTCGCACATCACCAGCACGCCATTGGTGCGGGCGGCGTCCGGATAACAGGCAACCGGCTTGAGCACGCAATCGGACGAGTGGCCTTCGGCCTGCATCGTCGATGAGCCGTCGAAGCCCCACAGCGGAAGCTGTTCGAGCGTCGGGAAGGCGTCGAATTCCTTGATCTGGGTTTTGCCACGCAAATTTGGAACCGGCTTGTAGCCGTCGAGCCAAATGTACTCGAGCTTGTACTTTGTCATTGAGGATCTCTCATGCTGATGACGCGAAGTGTCAGGAAAGCCTGTGCCTTGTTCAGCCGCCAAAGGCACTCCCGGCCGTCAACGACTACCTCCCCCTAAGCAATCAATATGCCAAAGGCGAATGGGGGCAGCGAGACCCGGGTTCCCTAGCGCAACCGGCCGGCGAGCGGCAGCGCCCGCGCGTTGTGCAGTGCGGATTTTACAAGCAAATCCGTTGTCGGTTCTGCATCGCAGGTGGGAGCGCTACGACGTTCCTGCATGCCGCGCTCGAAAACGATTGGCGATCAGGGCGATGCTGTTCCCGGATGCACAGCCAAACTTGCCCAAACCGTAGGCAAACTGCTGATTTAATTAGCGGTTCCTGCGCTTTCGCCCTTTAGAATCTGCTACCGAACATTATGTGTTCCGCAACGTTACCTCGCTAACAATTGGATGTCTGTCTGACGCGCCTGAGGCGCGGCATCAGAGGAGAGACGAAAAATGCCCATGAACCAGCAGAGAGAGTCGGCGCAGATTTTTCAGTTTCCGGTCGGTGGCCGGGCCGGGCTCAAGAGCCCGCGCACTATGAATGCGCCTTCGGTCGTGCCGGGCTTTGGCGACAACGTGACCGGCGGCAGCTGGTATCACGAAGAAGCCATTCGCGACGAAAAGCCGACGCGCACGAACTAGGCGGCTGCGCGCACGCGGCCGCCAGCGATGCGATTTCACGACTCTGCGCTCCGTCATGCGCACGAAATCTAGTGGTCCGATTCTAACATTCGCATCCTATTCGCGGAGCCACTTTCGCGAATGTTAGAATCAAAGGACCACTAGCAAGTTATTGTTGCTAGTGGAGCTTTGGATTTGACGTTCGCTTAAGTTACGCGCGGCAAACGGGTAGCAAACGTCAAATCCGCTCCACTAGTGGCGCCGGAAGGCGCCATTGTCGTTTTTATTGCCGTAATTTTTATGCACCGAAGATCGACCAGTTCATCCGTTTGCTGAGCGCCTCGAGCGCCACCCGGCCGAGATGTGAGTTGCCGGCAGCATCGAGCCCGGGCGACCACACCGCGATCGATGCCTTGCCCGGCGCGATGGCGAGTATGCCGCCGCCGACGCCGCTCTTGCCCGGCAGGCCGACGCGATAGGCGAATTCGCCGGAGCCATCGTAATGGCCGCAGGTCAGCATCACCGCATTGATGCGGCGCGCGCGCTCGGGCTGGATGACCTGCAAACCGGTTTTCGGATGGCAGCCGGATTGCGCCAGGAAACGCCCGGCCATGGCGAGCTGTTTGCACGACATGGCGATGGCGCACTGGTGGAAGTAAACGCCGAGCGTCAGTTCGACCGGATTGTCGAGGACGCCGAAGGATTTCATGTAATTGGCGAGCGCCGCATTGCGAAAACCGGTGCGCTGCTCGGACGCGGCGACCGCCTCGTCGATGATGATGTCGGTGTCGTCGGCGAGAAAGCGCATGAAGGAAAGGATTTCGCCGAGCGCCTCGCGCGGCTGATGGCCGGACAGGATCATGTCGGTGACGGCAATCGCCCCGGCATTGATGAAGGGATTGCGCGGGATGCCTTGCTCGCGCTCGAGCTGGACGATCGAGTTGAACGGCGAGCCGGACGGCTCGCGGCCGACGCGCCGCCACAGCCGGTCGCCATAGCGGCCGAGCGCGAGCGTCAGCGTGAACACCTTCGACACGCTCTGGATCGAGAACGGCATGTCGCTGTCGCCGCCGCAAGCCACCGTGCCGTCCGCGGCGGCGACGGCGATGCCGAAGTGTTTGGCGTCGATGCGCGCCAGTTCGGGAATGTAATGCGCCACCGCGCCGCGGTCGCTGCGTGCGCGCATTTCGGAGGCGATGTCGGAGACGATGGATTGCAGGTCGGGCGAAGCTTGGCTCATGTCGTCAGAATTTCACGATTTCAAGACGGTTACTGCAAGGCAATTCGGCGGACTTGACGAATTATGAGTTTATACTCATAATACGCCAAATGACAATACCGGGGCGTCGACTTCGTCCGTTGTTATGGGTGGCGTCAAGCAAGCGCAACTACGGTGATTTTCCGGCGCGCGTTCAGGACACACTCGGCTTCGAGTTGTTCCTGGCGCAGACCGGTTAGCATCCGCCGTCGGCGAAGCCGATGAAAGGTCTGGGCGGTGGAACGGTCGAATTGATCGAGGACTTCGACGGCGACACTTGTCGCGCGGTCTATTCGGTTCGTTTCCGTGAGGCCATGTATGTCCTGCACGCCTTCAAGAAGAAGTCGAAGCAGGGCCGCAAGACGCCGCAAAGCGACATTGACCTGATCAAGCAGCGTCTCAAGGACGCCGAGCAGGATCACGCCTTGCGTTTCAAAAAGGAGAGCAAGTGATGGCTCGCAAGATCAAAATTGAAGTTGGAAGCGGCAATATCTTTGCCGATCTCGGTCTGCCCGACGCCGACAGCCATTTCCTGAAGGCCGAAATCGTCTCGGAAATCTACCGGCTTGCCAATGAGCGCAAACTCTCTCAGGCCAAGGCCGGCAAACTAATGGGGATCAGCCAGCCGGAGGTTTCGCGGATGTTCACGGGGAATTTCCGCGAATATTCCATCGAGCGGTTGATGGGGTTTCTCACCAGCTTTAACCGCGACGTCGAGATCGTCGCCAAACCGCACAAGAAGCCCGGCAAGAGCGGGCGCATCACATTTCTTCCATTGCCCGCGTAAGCACCGCAACCAATATCCCAAAAAGAAAAGGGCGCTCCTTTTGGGAGCGCCCTGATCATTATTCGTCGCCGTGACGGTCCGGCTCTTAGGCCGAATAATACATCTCGTATTCGACCGGATGCGGCGTGTGCTCGAAGCGGATGACTTCGGTCATCTTCAGCTCGATGTAGCTGTCGATGAAGTCGTCGTCGAACACGCCGCCGGCTTTCAGGAACTCGCGATCCTTGTCGAGGTTCTCGAGCGCTTCGCGCAGCGAGCCTGAGACGGTCGGGATCGACTTCAGCTCGGCCTTGGGCAGATCGTAGAGATCCTTGTCCATCGGCTCGCCCGGGTGCAGCTTGTTCTTGATGCCGTCGAGACCGGCCATCAGCAGCGCGGCGAAGCCCAGATACGGATTGGCGAGCGGATCGGGGAAGCGCACCTCGACGCGCTTGGCCTTCGGGCTTTCGGTGTAGGGGATGCGGCACGAGGCCGAACGGTTGCGCGCCGAATAGGCGAGCAGCACCGGCGCCTCGAAGCCCGGCACCAGACGCTTGTAGGAATTGGTGGTCGGGTTGGTGAAGGCGTTGATCGCCTTGGCGTGCTTGATGACGCCGGCGATGTAGGACAGGCACATGTCCGAGAGACCGGCGTACTTGTCGCCGGCGAACATCGGCTTGCCGTCCTTCCAGATCGACTGGTGGCAGTGCATGCCCGAGCCGTTGTCGCCGTAGATCGGCTTC
>CAITJJ010000270.1 GCA_903892675.1 uncultured Hyphomicrobiales bacterium
CATCTCGACGGCGCAACAGGCAAGACCGAACGTCATCCACATCAGCGAGCCGGTGCGCGCCCAGGTAATCAGGTCGTCGGCGGCGGCGACGATGAAGCCCTTGTCGGCCAGCTCGTTGTTGACGCCGATGAAAAAGCTGTCATCGGCGCCGACCGGCTGGCCGGTGCGCGGATCGAGAATGCCGCGCGGCGCGGGTGCGACCATTGTCATGTGCGCCAAATCCTTGCGCGCGTGCCCTTTACCCTGATCAATCCCATTCGAGCGCGCCCTTCTTCCATTCGTAGATGAAGCCGATGGTGAGAACGCCGAGGAAGATCATCATCGACCAGAAGCCGAACACGCCGACCTGCTTGAAGGCCACCGCCCACGGAAACAGGAACGACACTTCGAGATCGAAGATGATGAAAAGGATGGCGACGAGATAAAACCGCACGTCGAATTTCATGCGCGCATCGTCGAAGGCATTGAAGCCGCATTCGTAGGCCGACAGCTTTTCCGGGTCCGGCGCGCTGAAGGCGACGATAAAGGGCACCACCAGCAGCGCCAGTCCGATCACCAGCGCGACCGCGATGAAGACCACCAGGGGCAAATAGTCGAGCAGCAATGCGTTCATCGGCGACCCCTGCGACAGTCCCGCCCCGACCCGAGGAAAATTTCCATCCCTGGGCCGTTTCAGCGATCCGAGCCGGCGCCCAGCCTAAACGCCCAGAAACCCAAGGCCTTGATTAGAAACAATTCAAGGTCGGAAGCGGTTGAGGCTTAGCGCAGCGCACAATGGGTGGCAAGATAGTGTTCGGGAACCATCCACGAGCATGGCGATTATCTGGCTTACGATTTTTGCCGGGCCGTTGACAGGCCGGCGCGGGGGCCTCGATAGTCTGCCTCAAGCGTGAGCAGAACCAAAAAAATCCGAGGGGACTAGTCCATGGCAAACCGGCGACGGATCGGAAGGTTGTTCCCGGCGGGCACCGTTGCGGTTTTGGCGGCGGCGATCGCTGCCGGCTTTTTCATCGGACCGGCTGCCGCACAGGAATACCCTTCGCGGCCAGTCAGAATTATCGTGCCGTTCGGCGCTGGCGGTCCGTCGGATGTCTATTCCCGCGCCATCGCCGCGGAGTTGCAGAAGTCATTGCATCAGCCATTCGTGACGGAAAACCGGCCCGGCGCTGGCACCACCATAGGCACCGATTTCGTAGCCAAGGCGCCGCCCGATGGCTACACGCTGCTGCTGGTGTCCGGCACGCAAACCGTCAACGAGACGCTTTATGACAGGAAGCCCTACCGGCTGATGCACGATCTGGTTCCGGTTGCACCATTGATCGATACCGACCTGGTGTTGGTCGTCAGCAAGACCGTTCCGGCCGAAAATCTCAAGGAGCTGCTGACGGTGGCGCGCGCCAAACCCGGCGCCCTCAATTACGGCTCGTCGGGTCCCGGCTCCAATTACCACATGGCCGGCGAGCTTCTGAAATACCTCACCGCGATCGATATCCAGCATGTGCCGTACAAAGGCTCGACCGGCATGCGCACCGACATTCTCAGCGGGCAAATTCAGATCCTGTTCGACAGCGTGCCGACCATGGCGGGTATGATCAAACAGGGCCTGGTGCGCGCCATCGGCACCAGCGGCACGACCCGCTCGCCGATTTTGCCGGACGTGCCGACGCTCGATGAAGCCGGCGCGAAAGGCTTTCACGCCAGCCTCTGGGTTGGGCTCATGGCGCCGGCCGGCACGCCGAAGCCGATCGTCGATCTGCTGAATCGGGAAATCACCAAGGCGGTGACGCAGCCTGCGCTGAAAGAGACCTGGGAAAATCAGGGCGCCGTGCCGATCCAAATGACGCAACCGCAATTCGCGGCCTTCATGCAGGCCCAGGTCGAAAACTGGGCTAAGATCATCGCCACCAACCGCATCGGCCATATCAACTGAAGCGCCGCCTTCGAAACACGGAACACTGCCATGAATGAAATGACCAAGCCGACGGCGATGGCCGGCACGGAACACTGGACGACGCGCGACGGCGCCAGACTGTTCCTGTGGAACAAGAATGCCGGCGATCCGGCCAAAACGCGCGGCACCATCCTTTTCGTGCACGGCTCGTCGATGGCCTCGCAGCCGACCTTCGACCTTCAGGTGCCGGGCCGGCCGTCATCTTCCGCCATGGAGCACTTCGCCGGCCTTGGCTACGATTGCTGGAGCGTCGACATGGAAGGCTACGGCCGCTCCACCAAGGACCGCGACAACAACGCACCGATCTCGCAAGGCGCCGACGATTGCTACGCAGCGGCGTTGTATATCCAGAACCTGCGCGGCAAACGTCCGTTCATGGTTTATGGCATTTCATCCGGCGCGCTGCGCGCCGCACTGTTTGCCGAGCGGCACCCGGAGATGGTGGCGCGGCTGGCGCTGGACGCCATGGTGTGGACCGGCGAAGGCTCTCCCACGTTGGCCGAGCGCAAGAAGAAGCTGCCCGACTTCATCAAGATCAACCGCCGGCCGATGAACAAGGCTTTCATTCATTCGGTGTTCGACCGCG
>CAITJJ010000271.1 GCA_903892675.1 uncultured Hyphomicrobiales bacterium
ATCTCGGCATCGCGCAGGATGCGAAGAAGCCGAACGGCGAAACGCAGACTTTCGTCGGCCAGCCATTTGCGCTGTCGCGCACGCCGAGTAAAATCGTCGCCACGCCGCCCGAACAGGGCCAGCACACCGACGAAGTGTTCAAGGAATTTGGCTTCTCGGAGAGCGAGATTGCCGCGCTGCACGCCGCGAAGGCTGTTTGACCGTTCAAGGTAGTGAAGGAACAATTCGATGAACGCGCCCGTGAAAACCGACAAGATGCTGTCCCGCAAGGAGGGGCAGGTCGGCTATCTGACATTCAACAATCCGGAAAAGCTCAACGCCGTGTCGCTGGAAATGTGGGAGGCCGCCGAAGGCTTTCTCGACGAATTCAAGAACGACAAGAACATCCGCGTCGTGGTGGTCAACGGCGCCGGCGGCAAGGCCTTCGTGTCGGGCGCCGACATTTCCAAATTCGAAAAGGAGCGCTCGGACAAGGAAACCTCCGACCGCTACAACGAGGCGGTGGATCGCGCCTATGGCGCCTTCTACAGCTTCCCCAAACCGACCATCGCGATGATCCGCGGCTACTGCATCGGCGGCGGCGTCGGTCTGGCGCTGAGCTGCGACCTGCGTATCTGCACCGAGGGCTCGAAATTCGCGGTGCCCGCGGCCAAGCTCTCCATCGGCTACCGCTACGCCGGCCTGAAGAAACTTGTCGACGTCGTCGGCCCGGCATTCGCCAAGGAAATTTTTTACACCGCGCGGCAGTTTACCGCGCAAGAGGCCTTGATGATGGGTCTGGTCAATCGCGTGCTGCCGGACGGCGAGTTCGACGCTTACGTCAAGGATTATGCCGAGACCATTGCCGACAATGCGCCGCTTAGCGTCGATTCGGTCAAATTCATCGTCGGTCAGATCCTCGCCGACGAAAGCAAGCGCGATCTCGCCAAGGCGGAGGAGATGGTGCAGGCCTGCTTTGCGTCCAATGATTTCAGGGAAGGCCGCACCGCCTTCATGGAAAAGCGCAAACCGAAGTTCACCGGTACGTGAACGCGCGCCGCATTGCTGCGCTGCATGATGCGCGGTGCCCGTCAGGGTGGCCGCTCTCGTCTGAAAGTGCTATCTGACCGCCATCATTTTCGTTGTCCCGGGTAACCACGAGGTCCCCATGTATTCCGATCTGAAATTGTATATCGACGGTCAATGGCTCAACGGCGAAGGCCGCAAGGGCGAGGACGTCGTGAATCCGGCGACCGGCAAGGTGCTCGGCCATTTGCCGCACGCCAGCAAGTCCGATCTCGATATGGCGCTCGGCGCCGCCCAGAAGGGCTTCCAGGTCTGGAAGAACACGTCGGCCTATGAGCGCGGCAAGATCATGCGCAAGGCCGCCGATCTGCTGCGCGAGCGCGTTGAACATGTAGCCACCGCGCAGACCATGGAGCAGGGCAAGTCGATCAACGAATCGCGCATCGAGGTGATGACCTCGGCCGACCTCATCGACTGGTACGCAGAGGAAGGCCGCCGCGCTTACGGTCGCATCGTGCCGGGCCGCGGCAAGGGCGTGCGCCAGATCGTGCTGCAGGAGCCGGTCGGCGTCGTCGCCGCTTTCACGCCGTGGAATTTCCCGACGCTGACGCCGGTGCGCAAGATCGCCGGCGCGCTCGCCGCCGGCTGCTCGATCATCATCAAGGCTTCGGAAGAAACCCCGGCCGGCTGTTACGAACTGGTGAAGTGCTTCGCCGATGCCGGCCTGCCGGCGGGCGTCTTGAACCTCGTGTTCGGCGTGCCGGCGAATATCTCGGAGCACCTCGTCGTGTCCGACATCGTGCGCAAGATTTCCTTCACCGGCTCGATTCCCGTCGGCAAGCACCTCGCGGGGCTCGCCGCCAAGGGCATGAAGCGCGCCACCATGGAACTGGGCGGGCATTCGCCGGTCGTGGTGTTCGACGATTACGATCCGGAAAAGGCCGCCGACATCATCTCGGCCTTCAAGTATCGCAACGCCGGCCAGGTCTGTATCTCGCCGACACGTTTTTACGTGCAGGAGAAGGGCTACAACAAGTTCGTCGCCCGCTTCACCGAATACGCCAAGGGCCTCAAGCTCGGCGACGGCCTCGAGAAGGGTACGACGATCGGGCCCTTGGCCAATCCGCGCCGGCTCGACGCGATGGAATCCTTCGTCAACGACGCCAAGGCGCGCGGCGGCAAGATCCAGACCGGCGGCAACCGGCACGGCAATCAGGGCTTCTTCTTCGAGCCGACGGTCATCACCGACGTGCCGGACGATTCGAAGATCATGACCGAGGAGCCGTTCGGGCCGGTGGCGCCGATCGTGCCGTTCAAGACTTTCGACGAAGTGGTGCAGCGCGCCAACTCGTTGCAGTTCGGTTTGGCCGCCTACACCTTCACCAATTCGGCGTCGCAGGCGATCGCCATCGGCGATGCGATTCAGTCCGGCATGGTCGGCGTCAACTCGGTCGCCATCTCGACCCCGGAAACGCCGTTCGGCGGCATCAAGGAGTCCGGCTACGGCTCCGAAGGCGGCATCGAAGGCTTGCAGGCCTATATGAACACGAAGTTCATTAGTCAGGCGTAGAAGCCCGTCATTCCCGCGAAGGCGGGAATCCAGCGCTTGAGAATCAAAATGGCCGGGAATTTCCCGGCCATTTTTTATGTCGCGACGCGCTGGGTCCCCGCCTTCGCGGGGACGACAACCGAATGCTCAGGGACGACAACTAAAGCGCCATTCCCTTCCTTACCGCTTCCCACACCTTCGCCGGCGTCGCCGGCATTTCCATGTGATCGGCGGCGCCATTCGGGATGGCGTTGGATATCGCATTCATCACCGCCGCGATCGCCGCCGTGGTGCCGGCTTCGCCGGTGCCCTTGACGCCGAGCGGATTGGTGGTCGCCGGCGTGATGTGCGTCGCCTCGCGCAGCTCGACCGGCATGTCGTGGGCGCGCGGCATGCCGTAATCCATGAACGAGCCGGTGACGAGTTGCCCGCTCACCGAATCGTACACCGCGTTCTCGGTCAGCGCCTGGCCGAGCCCGTTGGCGATCGAGCCCTGCACCTGGCCTTCGACGACGATCTTGTCGAGCATGTTGCCGCAGTCGTCGACCGCCGTATAAGTGACGATATCGAACTTGCCGGTGTCCGGATCGATCTCGATCTCGGCGATGTGGCAGCCGTTGGGGAATGTCAGCGGCGCTTCGGCCTTGTCCTTCGTATCGAGGTTTTCGCCCATCTCCTTGGCGCGACGCGCGGTGTCGAACAGTGAAATCTTGCGGTCGGTGCCGACGACTTCAAAGCCGCCGTTCTTATACTGAATGTCGGACTCGGATGCTTCCAGCGCCGCCGCGGCGATCTTTTTTCCCTTGGCCAGCATCGTGTCGGCTGTGACGATGATCGCTGAGCCCGCGCACATCGCCGAGCGCGAACCGACCGAGGCAAAGCCGGTCAGGCCCATATCGGTGTCGCCGTGCCGGTGCTCGATGGTCCTCGCATCGATGCCGAGCTTGTGCGCCAGCATGCGGCCGAACACGGTGGCGTGGCTCTGCCCGGTCGATTGCACGTTGCAGCCGAGGATCAGTTTCTCGCCGCCTGGAAAACCGATGGATGCGGTTTCCATCGGCATTGCGCCGGCATGCTCCAGCATGCAGGAGACGCCGATGCCGCGCAGCTTCTTGCGTTTCGCCGCCTCGCGCTTGCGCTTGGCGAAATTGTCGTAGTCGGCGAGCTTGAGCGCCTTGTCGACGATGCCGGGAAAGTCGCCCGAGTCGTAGGTATTGATCGGCGTCTTGAAGGGCATTTTGGCCGCCGGGATCAAATTCTTCTTACGCAGCCGCGCCGGGTCCATCTTTAGCAGCCGAGCGGCTTCCTCGACCGCGCGCTCCAGCGCGTAATTCGCCTCGGGGCGGCCGGCGCCGCGATAGGGGCCGATGGCAACCGTGTTGGAGAAATAGCAGGCGACGCCGACATCGATTTTCCCGATACTGTACATGCCGGGCAGGCAGCGGGCGAAATTGTTGGTGTTGATGTTGACGCCGGCGGTCGAGACATAGGCGCCCTGGTTGCACAGATGGCGCATGCGCAACGCGAGGAATTTGCCCTTGTCGTCGCAGGCCAGTTCGACATGGGTAACGGTGTCGCGCGCCTGCGTGTCGGTGACGAAGGCTTCCGCGCGCGTCGACTGCCAGTGCACCGGCCGGCCGAGTTTCCTGGCGCCGACCAGCACCGCGATATATTCCGGATAGACCGGGGTCTTCATGCCGAAGGCGCCGCCGACATCCTCGGTGATGACGCGCAACTTGTCGTTCGGCACGCCCATGACGGAGGCCGCCATGTTGCGCAGCGAATCGGCGCCCTGCGAGCAGGCATAGAGCGTGTAGCTGTCGGCCGTCTTGTCATAGACGCCGGTCGAGCCGCGCGTTTCCATCGACGCCACCACCATGCGCTGATTGGTGACCGACACCTTGGCGACATGCGCCGCCTTGGAGATCAGGCCCGCGACCTCGCGCTCGTTGTCGTCGCTCGGCACCGGACCGGCCCAGTCGACGCAGAGATTACCGGGCACTTCGGCATAGAGCTGGGTCTTGCCCTTCATCGCGGTGTCGAGATCGACCACCGCCGGCAATTCCTCGTAGTCGACCTGCACGAGATCGGCGGCGTCCTGCGCCTGTGCGGTCGACTCAGCCACCACCATCGCCACCGGGTCGCCGCCATGCATGACCTTGTCGCCGCATAGCGCCGGGCGGAACGGCATCGGCATCTTGGCGCCGCCGCGGCCGACAACCGGCGGGTGACGCGAGATGCTGCCGATATTCATCGCCTTGAGATCGTCGGCGGTGATCACCGCCAGCACGCCCTTGGCGCGCAGCGCCTCGTCGGTCTTGACCGACTTGATGCGGGCATGCGCGTGCGGCGAGCGCACGAACACCGCATAGGCCTGGTTCGGCAGGCGCGGATCGTCGGCGAAACGTCCCTGGCCGCGCACTAGCGCATCGTCCTCGACGCGCGGTTCGCTTTTGCTGCGGGCGGGGGCGGCGGTCGCTGATGTCATGGTGAGTCCTGTCGAAACGCGAAGGGACGGCTTTTATAGCTTAATCCAGGCAAGTCGACAGGGGCGGGATGTTTCAAGTCGCGAAATTATCTGGCATTGGGACTAATCCCGCGTCGGCTTGAACGGCCATACCAACTGCTGCACGAAGCCCGGCGGCATCGCTTCCTTGATGCCGATGTCGGCCGGCGGGCGGTAGTCACGCGAATTGTAGTAGGTGCCGAACAGGTGATCCCAAAGCATGATGTTTTCGGAGTAGTTCTTGTTGCCTTCGCGCAGGTCCTTGCTGTGATGCCAGCGGTGCAGCTCCGGCGTGTTGAACCACCATGACAGCGGCCCGAAGCGCATGTCGACATTGCAGTGCGTCATCATGCCGATGAAGGCGGTGATCGCCGAGAGCCAGGTCAGCACTTCCATCGGCGCGCCGAGCGCCAGCAGGATCGCCATGCCGATCAGGATGCTCTTGAAGCTGTCGACGAAATGAAAGCGCCCGGTGTTGACGATCCACAGCCGCGTCACGCTGTGATGCACGGCGTGGAAGCGCCACAGCCAAGGCCATTCATGCGCGACGCGGTGCGCCCAGTAGAAGCCGAATTCGGCGACAACGACCGCGAGGATAACCTGACTCCACATCGGCCAGGCGCGCGGCCAGAGACCGTAGCCCGGCTCCGTCACCGGCGTGATGTAGACCGTCAGGCCGATCACGGCGCTGAATACCACCAGTGACTGCACCACGCCCTTTGAGGTCAGCGTATGCGCGATATTGGCGAAGGTCTGCCCGTCATTCTCGTTCCAGGCGCGCTCGTGCGGCATGGTCTGTTCGAGCGTGTAAAGGCAGATGGCGAGGAAGGCATAAGCGAGGTTGAAGAACAACGCCGGGTGATCGATGGTAAAGCCATAGGCCGAGATGGCGATGCAGATGGCCAGCAGGCCCGGCCAGGCGGTCCAGGCAATGACGCTGCGAAGCGCCGATGGCGCGGGGGCGATCGATGAATCGGTCATGCGGCGAATTTAATGCAGCCCGCGCACCGGCGCTAGTCAGGATGACGGGACCGCGACGCCAAACACCTGGGCCGCGAATTGCGGATAGAGCTCGGCCAGTTGCGGCGCTACCGTCTCGCGCATCAGCTTGAGCGTTTCGGCCGATGGCGGCGGCGTCTCCGGCACATTTGCCGGGCGATCGAAATCGAAGCCGGTGTGCTCGATCACTTCCTCGACCGTATGGCCAGGGTGGACGCTTTGCAGCGTGAATCGGCCGCCGGCAAAGGAGAACAGGCAGCGGTTGGTGATCAGCGCGACCGGCCCGCCGGTCCGGAATACGTTCGGCTCGCTCGCGCCCGGCGCGCTGACGTAATCCACCTGCGGCACCAAGGTGCGGCGCGAATGTTCGGTCCGGAACAAGATCACCTTCGGCACGACGTAATAGAGATAGGCCGAGCCGAACGAGCCGGGAAAGCGGACCTTCGGATGGGCGTGGTCGCCAATCTCGACAAGATTGATATTGCCGTGGCCGTCGATCTGCCCGCCGGACAGAAAGAACACGTCGATGCGGCCTTGTCCGGCGCAGTCGAACAGTTCGCGCGCGCCGTCGGTCCAGAATGTGTTTTTCGGCGAACCGAGCAGCGACACGTAGGGCCGGCCGCGCCCGCGCTCGCGCGCCAAGAGCGCCGCCGTCGCCGGGATCGGCGAGGCATTGCCGACGGCGACATGGCGCACATCGCCGATGAGTTGCGCGATCTGGTCGGCGAGCAGTTCTTCGGGGCGGAAGGTCACTTACGCTGCCTGCTTCTCATAAACATACTTGTCCAGATATTCGGCAAAGCCTTCCTCGGTCGCGGCCATCTTCGCGTATTCGGCCAAATGCGCGGCGTCGGCGGCATAATAATCCGGCAGCGGCAAGGGCCATGCGCCGCGCTCGGTCAGCGCGATGCGATCGACATAAAAGCCGGGCAACGTCCCCGCCGCGAATGTCGGATTGTCGAGCAGATTGCCGGGGTGAATACGGTCGACCGTCACAATGGTTTTCACCGCCGCATGCGCCATGGTGGCGAGTTCGCGCTGACGGCCAAGCCAGACGTTGCCATGGACATCGGCCATCGCGGCGTGAAACAGCGCCACGTCGGGCTTGATCGCCGGCAGCAATACGATCGGGTCATTGTCGCCGAACGGACTATCGATGACTTTCCAGTCGTCGCGGTATTTCAGCACGTCGGAGCCGATCAGCCCGCGCAGCGGCATGAACGGCACGCCCTTTTCGGATGCCTGCAACGCGGCGTGCAGCGCCGGGCAGGTGGCGTCCTTCATTTTGATGGAACCGGAAAGAATGGCGGCGGTGAAGCGCGGCGCCGGGCCGTATTCGCCGAGGCTCACCGCGCTGGTCTCCAGTGTTGCGACGCAGCCGGCGCCGATCAACAGGTCGGCTTGCAGGCTCGATGTCGGCAGCGCCACCAGATGCAGCCGCCGAATGCCGCGCCGGATCAGCGCGCGCGTCGCGTCCATCGGCACGCCGGAGACCTCACGCGGCACCACCAGCATGCAACCGTCGGCGATAACCTCGATCGCCTCGTCGAGCGTAGCCGCGATTTGAGACATGCCCATCCTCTCGCCACACCACCGTTTTCGCCCACCTTCAGTGGGCGGCCCGGACGGACAGTTAAGTGTATTCGCGCTTGCCAGGTCCACATAATTTTGCGACTTCGAGGGCATGGAAATGACCCTGCAAGCCAAGCTCGCCGCCAAGCGTTTTGTCATCACCGCCGAAGTGACGCCGCCGGTCTCCTTCGACCGAGCCGAGCTGATCGCCAAGGCACTGCCGCTCAAGGGAATGGCCGACGCGGTCAATATTACCGACGGCGCCGGCGCGCGGCCGCATTTAGGCAGCGTCACGGCGGCGGCGATGCTGGTGGAGGCCGGCATCGAGCCGATCCTGCAATTCACCTGCCGCGACCGCAACCGCATCGCGCTGCAAAGCGACCTGATCGCGGCGGCGGCGAGCGGCATCCGCAATCTGCTGATCCTGCGCGGCGACGATCCGTCGGCCGGCGACCAGCCCGACGCCAAACCGGTGTTCGATCTCGACGCCCGGCAGTTGCTGGAGACGGCGCGAAACCTGCGCGACAAAGGCGAACTGCCGAGCGGCCGCAAGGTCACCGGCCGCGCCGAATTCCTGCTCGGCGGCGCCGACAGTCCGATCGATCCGCCGGCCGGTTGGGAGCCCAAGGGCCTTGCCGCCAAGATCGCCGCCGGCGCGCAGTTCGTGCAGACGCAGTTCTGCATGGATGCGGATGTGGTGCGGCGTTATCTGGCGCGGCTCGCCGAACATAATATCAAGGACCTTTCGGTCATTATCGGCATCGCGCCGCTGCGCTCGGCCAAGTCTGCGCTGTGGATGAAAGAGAAATTGTTCGGCACGATCATTCCCGATGCGCTGGTCGCGCGCATGGAAGCCGCCCGCGATCCGATCGCGGAAGGCCGCGCCATCTGCGTCGAGACGATAACCGCGCTCGCCGACATACCCGGCGTTGCCGGCGTCCACATCATGGCGCCGAACAACGATGCCGCCGTGCCGGAGGTTATTCGGGAAGCGCGCAAGAGCATGAAGAGATTGGCTGTTTAGTTCTGCTGTCGTGCCCGCCTTCGCGGGGACGACGGTTAAATGAGCGCGGAGACCGCCGCAAATAATCCCCGCACCTGCTGCTCGCTCACTCCGCGCGTAATGAACACGACGCGGCTTCGCCTATCGTCGTCCGGCCAGTCCCGCAATTCGACCGGCGGATGCGCCAGATGCTGCACGAACTGCACGACGACGGGCCCGGCGCAGCCCTCGACGGCGAGGAAACCTTTGACGCGCAATAGATCGCCGCCGCGCATCGCCATCAAGGTATCCATCGCGCGCAGCCACACGATCCAGAGCATCGGCGTGTCGAAGGTCAGCGTGAAACTGGAAATGCCGTCGCTGTGCTCGGCCTCGGCGACAAATGGATTGCGCGCGCCGTCGCCCGGCTCGGTGAAGCATGCCGGATCGACGACGCCGTTGACCGCTTCGATAATTTCCGCATTGGCATTGAGCGCGCGCAGGCGCGCCCGCAAGGGTTCGCTGGTTGCGATGTCGGATTTGCTGACGATGATGCGGTCGGCGAGGATCGTCTGCTTGCGCGCTTCCGCCGACCACTCCAGCGTCTTGAGACCGGCGGCGGCGTCGGCCACCGTCACCACCAGTTCGAGATAGAAAGCCTCGCCGAGCGCGCGGTCGGTCGCAAAAGTTTGCAGGATCGGCGACGGATCGGCCAGCCCCGAGGTTTCGATGACGATGCGCCTGAAGTCGGGCAGTTCGCCGCGCTCGCGCTCGACCAGAAGCCCGCGCAAGGTCTCCTGCAAATCGGTGCGGGCGATGCAGCACAGGCAGCCATTGCCGATCAACACCGTCGCGTCGGCGCTGCCGCGCACCAGCGCGTCGTCGATTCCGGTTTCGCCGAATTCATTGATGACGACGGCGGTGCCGGCGCCCTCGGGCGTTTCCAGAAAGCGCTTCAACAGCGTGGTTTTCCCGGCGCCGAGAAAGCCGGTCAGCACGGTCACCGGCACCTTGGCGCCGCGCGCGCGCTTGAGCTTGCGGCCGAAGGGGCCGGTGCTTGCTGAAGGGAAAACCTGGTTCATACACGCATTATATCACCGTTCGCCCCCGCTTGCGCGGGAACGAACGGAGTTTGTAGCGCGAACGAGGGTGATTAGAAATCACACTCCAGAATATACAGCCCACCGGAAAACCGGTCGACCGTGTAAACGATCTGGTTCTCATCGACATAGACATCGTTGAGCTGGATCGAGCCGATCTTGGAGTCGTTCGGCGCCGGCGGCACGAAGGAAGCGATTTCCTTCGGCTGATACGGGTTGGAAATGTCGTAGGCGCGCAGGCCGCCGTTGAAGAACGTGCCGAAGATGATCTGGTCGGACTGGAACGACGACGGCACCGGCACATTCTCGTGGATATTGTGCGCGCCGAATCGGCCGCCGCGATCCTTGTAGGCATCGACCGGTGGCAGCGGGCAGGTCGCGATCGGCACCAGATGCTGCTCGTCGCGCGCATCGAGCATCCAGATCAGCTTCGGCCAGTCGAGCGCGTTGTCCTCGGTCGACTCGTCGGTGACCAGCATCAGGTTGCGGTCGAACAAAGGCACCGCCGTATGCATGAAGCCGGTGTAAGGCGGCGAGTTGGTCCAGTGCGAGATGACTTTCGGATTGGCCTTGTCGGCGATGTCCATCACGAACATACCGCCGTCGATGTAGCAGAGATAAAGCCGGTCCGGCCGTTGCGGATAGACATTGGTGTTGTGCGCGCGATAGCCCTTGTCGAGCGGGTGGCGCGGCGGCGGCGCGATGTTGTCGGTCACCGAGGTGCCCGGCATCCACCAACGGCCGACTTCCTTCGGCTTCGACGGATCGCGCACGTCGATGCAGCGGTAGAACTGGTCGTCGTTCGGATGGCTCGGGTTGAAGTCGGGCGCGCCGGCGGCCATGTGGACATATTCGCCGTCGCAGAACCACAATTGATGCACGCCGCGCGAATGCGGGCCCGAGCAATCGAAGAACGAGATCGAGCGCGGCTTTTCCGGCACCGACACGTCGAACAGTTCCAGGCCGGCGGGTTTCATGCCGGTCTTCTGCGTCTGATATGCGACGGCGAGAATATCGCCGGACAGATCGAGCGAGTTCGAGCGCATCTGCATGTTCGGCAGGTCGGTCTGCACGATCACTTTCGGGTTGCGCGGATCGGAGACGTCGACGCCGGTGAAATTCTTCGGCGCGCTTTCATGCGCCAGCCAGGCGATGCGGCGGCCGTCCTTGGCCAGTTGAATGGCAATGCCTTCGCCCATGCCGCCGAAGCCGCCGAGATTGTTTTGCGACAGCAGGTTGAAATTCCAGCTGACCGGCTCGGGCTTCTGATTGAGCGGATTGTTGGCGGACATAGGCGTCTCCGTGGATCGCGATTGCGGTAAAGAAAGAGCCGGCGCGAATACGCCGGCTTGAGGTTTAGACCATTATAGGTGCCGCCGTCACCGGGGGTTACGCGCTCGCTTGCTTGAAGAAGTCGCCGCGCAGCACGACCTTCCAGTCCGGGATCGCCTTGATCTTCTTTTCACCCAGCAAAATTTCGGCCTGCGTCTGCAAGTAGGGGCCAAAGTCGGCCGGCGAGCCGGGATTGACCTCGACCCGGGCCAGCGCCTTGGTGAAGGTCGCCTTCGACATCGTGTAGCCCTTGGATGCGTAATAGGCGAAGATCATGTCGGCGACCTTGCCGGGACTGTTCTTGAAATCCTTGGACACGTCGATCCAGGCTTTCAGATAGGCGACGATCGTTTCCGGATTTTTCTCAGCGAAGTCCGGCGTCGCCGCCATGAACACCGGCATCTTGTCGAAGTCGTAGAACTCGGCCAGCGTGTTGGCGTAGCCGTCGTCCTCGGCGATCTGGTTATAGGGCTCGACCGTGACCATGGCATCGACGGTCTTGGCGGCGAGCGCCGCCGCCATATCGTCGGTGTTCATGCGCACTTCCTGCCAGTCGCTTTTCTTCAGGCCGGCCTTGGTGGCGATCTGGTCGGAGAAGATGTTGCCGGTCGAGGAGCCGGTCTGGTTGGCGACCTTCAGACCCTTGAGCTGCTCGACTTTTGTGAGGCCCAGTTCCTTTCGCGCCATGACGCGCGCGGTCTTGCCGACATTCTCGATATAGGCGATGGCGATCAGCCCGCCTTTGTCATGGCCGAGGCACAAAGACGGCCCGGCATAGGTGCCGAGATCGACCTGGCGCGCCACCTGCTGCTGCATGGTGAGGTTGCCCGACGGCACGGCGAATTCCTCGAACTTGACGCCGTGCTTCTCCAGCAGGCCGGAGCGCAGCAGATAATAGGTCGGCATACCCCACATGTTGGTCTGATAGCCCTGCCGCACGGTGGCGAGCGCCGCGCTGGCCGGCCGCAGGCCGAAACCGGCCGCGAGAACGCCGGCTCCCGCCATTGCCAGCGTGTGCCGCCGTGTCATTCCCATGCTTTTGCCCTTGTTCGACGTGGTCATCGCAGATCCTCCCTGTTGTCAGTTCAATCGCGTTTCTTAATGGCCCGCACCATTGCCGCTCACCTTGTGGCCGAGGTGCCGCATCAGTTGCTTCTGGCATTCGACGAATTCCACGCTCAGCGGATCGCGCGGCCGCGGCAGGTCGATTCTGATATCGGCCTGCACGGTGCCGGGATGCGCCGACATGACGATGACGCGGTCGGCGAGATAGATCGCTTCCGCGACATTGTGGGTGACGTAGATCACCGTCTTGCGCGTCGCGCGCCAGACATCGGCGAGCAGAAGCTGCATGTCGTCGCGCGTCATCGCGTCGAGCGCCGCGAACGGCTCGTCCATCAACAGCACTGACGGATTATAGGCCAGTGCCCGCGCGATGGCGACGCGCTGCTGCATGCCACCCGACAGATGATGCGGAAACGAGTCGACGAATTTCTCAAGCTTGACCAGCCGCAATTGCTCGCGCGCGATTCTGTCGCGCTCGGCCTTGGCGATGCCCTTCATCTCCAGCCCGAACGAGACATTGCCGAGCGCGGTGCGCCACGGAAACAGTTGCGCGAAGTCCTGGAAGACGACGCCGCGGTCCATGCCGTGGCCGGTCACGGTCTTGCCGTCGATACGGATTTCGCCGGCGGCCGGCGCCAGAAAGCCGGCGATGACATTGAGCAGTGTCGACTTGCCGCAGCCGGACGGCCCGACGATGCAGACGAATTCGGATGCGCCGATGTCGAACGAGACATCCTTGACGCCGGTGACCTTGCCGGCCGGGGTGTCGTATTCGAGCGTCACATTGTCGATCGCAATCGGAACCATAAGTCTCTTCGCCTTCTTGTCTTTAGCCTTTAGCCACGCGCGACATGCCCCAGCGCTGGATGGTCGCCTTCTCGAGCGAGCCGAACACCATCTTCTCGAACACGAAGCCGATGCCGCCGATCACCACCAGCGCGGCCAGCATGACATCGGTGTTGAGAAATTCCTTGGCGTCGAAGATGACCCAGCCGAGCCCCCAGTCGGAAGCCGCGATCATCTCGGCGCCGACCACGGCGATCCAGGCGCGCAGAAACGCCTGACGCAGGCCGGTAATGATGAAAGGCGAGGCGCCGGGAATGATGACCTTCCAGAACAGCGCGTTTTCGTCGGCGCCCATCGCGCCCGCCGCGCGCAGCCACAACGGATTGACCGAGCGCACGCCCGACCAGGTGTTGAACATCATCGGAAACGTCGCGGCGTAGAACACGATCAGGATCGTCGTCAGGTTGCCGATGCCGAACCACAGCATGAACAACGGCACCAGCGCGAAAGACGGGATCGGCATCAAGGCCGAGACCAGCGGCAGGAAAAATCCCTCGACCGCGGCGAAGCGCGCCATCAGGATGCCGATCGGCAGGCCGACCAGAACCGCCAGCAGGAAGCCGAACATCACGCGGTACAGCGTAAAGACGGAATGCTCGATCATGGTGCCGTCGAGAAGCATGGCGACGAAAGTCTGCGCGACCAGCGACAGCTTCGGCATCAGCGCCGGCGCGAAATAGCCGCTGCGCGCGGCCGCCTCGTAGCAGCAGGCAGCGATGATCAGCACGACCGCCGCGCGCCACAGCGAGCGCCGGCTCTTGCTCTGATCGCTCATCGACGCGCTGCCTTTGGATGCGCCCGTCTTCGGTGTACTGGTGATGATGGTATCGGTCATGCCGCCACCATGCCCCAGCGCACCACGGTGTAGTTTTCGATTTTCTGGAACACCAGTTTTTCCAGAAGCAGACCGATCAGCGCGATGACGACGATGCCGGCGAGCATAGCGTCGGTATTGAGAAACTTGCGCGCGCCGAAAATCAGCCAGCCCAGTCCCCACGGCACGGCGGCCAGCATCTCGACCGCGACCAGCACGCGCCAGGCCTGCGCCAGGCCAAGCCGCAGTCCGGTGAGAATATAGGGCAGCGCGCCCGGCAGGATCACATGCGTGAACATGCGGCGATCGTCGGCGCCCATCGAATGCGCCGAGCGTACCCAGATTTCCTTCACCGCTTTCACGCCGGTCCAGCTGTTGAAGATGATCGGAAACGCCGAGACGAAGCCGACCAGCAGGATTGACGAAAAACTGCCGAGCCCGAACCACAACAGAAACAGCGGCGTGTAGGCCAGCCCGGGAATCGGCGCGCAGATCGACACCAGCGGCAGGAAAATATCTTCCGCCAGCCGCGAGCGGCCCATCAGGATACCGATGGTGACGCCGAACACGCCGGCCAGTGCGAAGCCCGACAACAGCCGGATCAATGTCTCGATCGCGTGATGCGGCAAAATGCCGTTGGCGGTGAGCGCGAAGAAAGTGCCCGCTACCGTCTCGATGGTCGGAAACAGCCGCGCCGGAAATATGCCGGAAACAGCGACGATCTCCCACAGCACACCGACGACGATGAACGGAAAAATATTGCGCCAGATGCTGCGCAAGCGGCTCGCAGCGCGGCCTGGCGAATGGCCGGGCGCTTCGCGAGCGGAAATGGTCGTGGCCGCGTCCTGCATCGGTGCTGGTACTCCTCCCGCGTATTCTTCGACTGGCCTCGTTTTAGTGGGCCATTGCGCCAGCCTTTTCGGCCGACAGTGCGAGGATAATGCTTTTTGATCGGGCACTACAAGCATGTCGGCCCTGCCGGGAAACCCTCTGGCGATTTTGTGGCGGAACGGCTAAAGCGCCAGCCAAGATAGTGATGGCGCCGCCGCGCGCGAGGCGCGCAACAAGCGAGAACGGGAGAGTTTCGTGATGTCGAAGAATGCTCAAAAAATCGGCTGGATCGGCGTCGGCCGCATGGGTTACCAGATGGCGGAACGTCTCGCGACGGCGGGTTACGACATCTCCATCTGGAACCGGACCAAGTCGAAGGCCGAGCCGCTGACCAAGCTCGGCGCCAAGGTGGTCGACAAGCCTGTCGATCTGGCCGGCGTCGATATGCTGTTTGCCATCGTGTCGGAAGGCAAGGACCTCGAAGAAGTCTATTTCGGCGCCAACGGCATCGTCACCAACGCGAAAGGCAAATTGCCGAAGACCTTCGTCGACTGCTCGTCGATTTCGGTCGAGGATTCGGTCCGCATTCGCGGCCGTCTCAAGGAACACAATGTCGAATTCGTCTGCGCGCCGGTGTCGGGCAATGCCCGGGTCATCAGCGCCGGCAAGCTGTCGTCGGTGGTATCGGGACCGGAAACGGCGGCGAAAGCGGCGATGCCGGTGATTGAAGTCTTCGCGCCGCGCGGCGTGTCTTACGTCGGCGACGGCGAACTGGCGCGCATCTGCAAGATCGCGCACAACGTCATGCTCGGCGTGGTAATCGAGAACCTGATCGAGATCACGCTGCTCGCCAACAAGATGGGCGTGCCGCGCCACGCCTTCCTCGCCTTCATGAACAACGGCGTCATGGGATCGATGTTCACCGCCTACAAGACGTCGGCGCTGGTCAATCTCGACTGGACCACGACCTTCACGCCGGAACTGCTGCGCAAGGACCTCGATCTCGGTCTCGATCTCGGCCGCGAATACGATGTGCCGATGCCGGTGACGGCGGCGACCCGCGAGGTCATCCAGCAGCACATCGGCAAGGCGCTGGCGCAGCCGAACGCCAAGGAAATCCTCGCCGAGGATTTCGCCAAGATGGCGGAGACCATGGCCGAACTCGCCGGCATGAAGCTGACGTCGGAAAACAAGAAGGTACCGAGCGGGCTGGAATAGTCGTTTCGCGCCGGCAATGCAGACAAAAAAAGAGGGCCCCTGGAAAGGGGCCCTTTGTGCAAGAAGTGGAGGATTCTGGCCATCGTCTGGTTCCCAAGGGAGGAAAACGACGGCCGCGCACGTTTGTAGTCAATCGGGTGCGGCGGGCCGCGACAAGTAAATAGCCTGTAAATTTCCGCCGCCCCGGCCCATGCTGGCCTTTCGCCATCGTCGAATTTTCCCGAGGGAACGAGCCATGAATCCACAGATCGCGGCGCTGATTGACAGGATCAGCACCCTCGAAGGGGAACTCGACGCCGAACTGGCCAAGCGCAGCGCCGAACTGAAGATCGGTATAGAGCATGGCCGCGTCGCCTTTGAGGAAGAATTGCTGCGCCGGCATCGCCAGTTGCGCAGCAGGCTCCTGCCTTATGTGTTCGGCGCTCATCCGCTGGTCATGCTGAGCTCGCCGGTCATCTATGCCGGCATCGTGCCGTTCCTGTTGCTCGACCTGTTCGTCAGCGTCTTTCAGGCGGTGTGCTTCCCGATTTACGGCATCGCGAAAATCAGGCGCGCCGATTACCTGGTGTTCGACCGCCACCATCTCGCTTATCTCAACGCGCTTGAGAAACTCAACTGCGCCTATTGCTCCTATGCCAACGGGGTCATCGCTTATGCGCGCGAGATCGCGGCCCGCACCGAGCAGTACTGGTGCCCGATCAAGCACGCGCGCCGCGTCATCGGCACGCATGCCCGCTATGCGCTGTTCGACGATTACGGCAATGGCGAGGGCTATCAGCAGCGGCTGGAAGAGCTGCGCAAGGGGCTGATCAAAGCTGAGTGATGCAAGCTTTGCTGTCGCGTCGGCGATTGCGCGCCTGCCGCCAAAAATGCAGAGTGCAAAAAATGATCGGGAGACGATGAGCGATGGCCTTCAAGCTCTACAACGCGCCGCAATCGACCTGCAGCCAGCGGGTGCGCTTCGTGCTCAACGCCAAGAAATTGCCGTTCGACGAAGTGAAACTCAACCTGCTCGAAGGCGACCAGCTCAAGCCGGATTATCTCAAACTCAATCCGAACGGCGTGGTGCCGACGCTCGATCATGACGGCGCCATCGTCACCGATTCCACGGTCATCACCGAATATCTCGACGAGGTCGTGCCGGAGAACAGCTTCACCCCGGAAAATCCGGTGACGCGCGCCCGCATGCGCGCGCTGATGCACTTCATGGACGAGATGCCGGCGGCCTCGGTGCGGGTGCCGACCTTCAATCTCGCCTTCCTGCCGAAATTCCAGGCGATGAGCCGCGAGGACTTCGTCGCCATGGCGGTGAGCAAGCCGCTGCGCAAGGAATTCATGCTGGCCATGGGCCAGACCGGTTTTCCCAAGGCCGAGATGGACGCCGCGCTCGCCCGCCTGCGCCGTTCCTACGAGCGGATGGATCGCGAGATCGAGTTGAGCGGCGGCCCATGGCTCTTGGGCAAGGACATCTCATTGGCGGACGTCGCGGCGATGCCGGCCTTGGTGCGGATGTACGATCTCAATTACGCCGACTGGCAGGATCTGCCGCGCGTCGTCACATGGTTCGACAACATCCGCGCGCAACCGGCTTTCGTGCCGACCTATTATCACGGCTCGCTGCTTACCGAACGTTTCCCGCATTTGAAGGAAACGCTCGCCGCGCGGGCGTAATCACTTCCGTATGTCGTGGAATGCGGCAACCCATGGCGGAAGAAGCTGCCGTGGGTTTCGAACGGCTGTGATTTGTGCCAGTGCGCGCCGGCGCGCCGGCCGTCGATTCAATTTGTGACAAAGGCGACGGAGGCATGACCGCGCGGTTAAGCGATCACAAACCATTTGACCGCTAGACAAAGCATCGCCACCACACCTCCAGGTATCTTGATGTTGCGACTGAAATCCATTCGCCTGCCGATCGCCGCCAAGGCGATGCTGCTGATCGGCACGCTCGGAATTCTGTCGGCGGCGGCCAACTGGTTCAGCCTGCGCAGCCTGCACGAGATCGACCGCATCAACGAGATCGTCGCCAACGAGGTTATGCCGACCCGGCTGATCCTCACCGAGGCCAAGAGCGCGGTGCAGTCTTTGGGACTTGCAACGTATAAGATGGCCGCCGCGACCGACCCCGATACAATTCGCGAAGCGATCGAGGAGCGCGCCGGACAATACGCGGCGGCCAAGTCCTGGCTCAACGGAGTCATCGAGACGCTGCCGCAGCACCGTGACGATGTGAATGGCATGCTCAGACGCCTGGATCTGGTTGACGCCATTGCCGGGCAGGTACGGTTGATGACCGTGAATAACCAGCGCGAGCAGGCGCGCGCATTGCTCGAATTGAAATTTGACCCGGCCCTGGTCGACGCCACCACCAGCATGAACCGGCTGATCGGCATTCTCGGTGGGCAAATGCGGGAGACGACCGAAGCCGCCGCCACGCGCAAGGCGCGGACCTACGAACTGCTATCGGCCATGCTGATCGGCGGCACGCTGTTCACCATCCTTCTGGCAATGGCGCTGGCCCATCGCACGGTGGCGCGGGCGTTGCAGCGGATTGCCGCCGTCATGCGCGAGATCGCCCAAGGCAGCTTCGACGGGCGCATCGAAGGGCTCAAGCGCGGCGACGAGGTCGGCACCATGGCGCGCGCCGTCTTGGTGTTCCGCGACAACGCCGTCGCGCTTGGCGAAGGGCAGGAGCAGCGCAAGCGCGCCCGCGCCCAGGCCGAGGCGGAAAAGCGCCAGGCGCTCGACCTGTTCGCCCGCAATTTTGAAAACAAGATTCTCAGCGTCGCGGCGGCGTTGGCGCAGGCCGCCGCCGAACTCGACCAATCCGCCCACGCGATGAGCGAAATGGCTGACGAGTCCGGGCGCAATGCGCAGGCCGCCACCGGCGCCGCCGACGCCAGCTCAACCGTCGCCGGCACGGTGTCGCACGCCATCGACGAACTATCGATGGCGATGAACGATATCGACGCCCAGCTCGCCAATGCCGCCGGCGTCGTCGCCGAAGCTACCCGCCGCGCCGATATCGCGGTCGCCAATGCCAATGGCCTCAATCCGGCCGTCGACGATATCGAGAAGGTGGCCGGCATGATCCACGTCATCGCCGGCCAGACCAATCTGCTGGCGCTCAATGCCACGATCGAGGCGGCGCGCGCCGGCGAGGCCGGCCGCGGCTTCGCCGTGGTGGCGCAGGAGGTCAAGACGCTGGCCGCGCAGACAACTCAGGCTCTTGCCAATATTCAGGATCGCACCGGCTCGATGGGCCAGATCATCGATGGCGTGCGCACCGCCACCCAGTCGATGTCCTCGGCGATCGCGCAGATCGAAACCGTCGCGCGCGCCATCACCGGCTCGGTCAAGCTGCAAAATCAGGCGACGCAGAAAATCGCCGAAAGCGTCGAAGGCGCGGCGTTGCGCTCGCGCCAGGTATCCGACGCCATTGCCGGCGTCAACGAATTCGCCGCCCGCACCCACACCGGCGCGCGGCAGATTTCGCAGGCGGTCGCCGACCTCAATCGCCAGGCGGCCGCGTTGCAGGACGAGGCGCAGGATTTCGTCGCCCGCGTCCGCGCGGCCTAGGCTAGCCACCGGCGTCAGTATCCGCCGTTTTTACGCAAATGCGCCACGGCGCGGCTTGTGCTTTGCGCTTGTACTTTGCGGGAGAGAGCGTATTTCAAGGGCAGGCGCCCGGTCGCTGCCGGGGCCAGCGTTCTCGAAATCGCGGAGACCCGCCATGAATCAAATTACCCTGCTCATCACGGTCGTTTTCGGCGGCATCGGAGCGGTCTTGTTTCTCGGCCAGATGCCATTGCCTGGGCTCGGCTTTGCCGTGCTTGCGGTCCTCACCTTCTTCTCCCTCAAGATGGCCAATAACTGGGAACGCTTTGTCATCCTGCGCGCCGGCAAGTTGTCAGGCGTCAAGGGTCCCGGTCTGTTCGTCATCATTCCGATCTTCGACAGCATCACCGCGGTGATCGATGAGCGTATTCAGACCACCCAGTTCAATGCCGAATCCGCGCTCACCCGCGACACCGTGCCGGTCAATGTCGATGCCGTCATCTTCTGGCATGTGCATGACGCGCAGGCGGCGGCGCTCAACATCACCGATTATCGCCAGGCTATCGACCGGGTGGCGCAGACGTCCTTGCGCGAAATGATCGGCGCGTCGCTTCTGTCGGCGCTGTTGGCCGAACGCAAGTCGGCGGACGAATTGCTGCGCACCGAAATCGCGCGCAAGACCGCGAACTGGGGCATCTCGGTCAATTCGGTCGAGATCCGCGACGTCGCCATTCCGGTGGCCTTGCAGGATGCGATGTCGCGGCAGGCGCAGGCCGAACGCGAGAAGGAAGCCCGCGTCATCCTGGGCTCGGCGGAAGCCGCGATCGCGCAGAAATTCGTGGATGCCGCGCGCACCTATGCCGGCGAGCCAGCGGCGCTGCATCTGCGCGCCATGAACATCATCTACGAGACCACCAAGGAGCGCGGCGCCACCATCTTGATTCCGACGACGATGGTCGATTCGATGAGTGTCGCGCTGCCGGCGGCGATGCTGGCGCAGAAGGATCTGGGCGGGAAGGCTTAGCCGCGCCGGCGCATATAGGCTTTCGCCACCGTTCTCAGGTGTCCGATAAACAACGCCACCGCCGGGCTGATGCTGCGGTTCTTCAAGTTGACGATGGCGATGGGCTGCGGCGTGGCGCGCAGCTTGACCGGCAAGGCGCGCAACGCCCATTGCCGGCAATTGTAGCGCAGCGCCGACTCCGGCAGCACGGTGAGGAAGCGGCCGGACGCCAGCAGATGATTGCGCATGAGAATGAATGAGGTCGTCACCTGTGCCGCCGGCACTTTCAGCCCCTGCGCCGCGAAGGCTTCCCTCAGAATCGCATTGACGATCAGCGACGGCGGGATGATCCACGGCTCGTCGGCGAGATCGGCCAGTTTAACCGCCCGCTTGCTGGCCCACCGACTTTTCTCGCCGGCGACGATCAGATGCGGGTCGTCGAACAGGACCTCGACATCCAGATCGTCGGCGGCAAAGGCATTCGGCACGCGCGTCACCATCAGGTCGACGCCGCGCTCCTGCAACTGACGGAATTCCAGCGTGCTGACGTCGGCCTCGACGACGTGACAGACGATGTCGGGATAAGCTTGCGAAAATCCGTCGATGGCGTCGGTCATCAGGCCGGCGGCGAGAAACTCGGGGCAGGCGATGCGCACCTCGCCGGTCGCCAGCCCGGACAGCCGTTCGATATCCTTGATGCCCTCGCGCAATTCGTCGAACACGACATGGCCGCGCTTGAGCAGCGCGGTGGCATAGACCGTCGGCGCAATGCCGCGCGGGCTGCGGTCGAGCAGACCGACGCCGAGCGCGCTTTCCAGACTGGCGATCGCTTCCGACACCACCGACTGCGACGTATCGAGATGGGTGGCGGCCTTCGCCATGCTGCCCCAGCGCACGACGACAGACAGGATATGCAGGTCGCGCAGCCTGAGCCGCCGGCCGATTCGGCTCTCCCAGTCGCCGCGCGCCTTTGCCATCGTTAAATCCGATACCGGTATTTGATAATCACGATATCACGCGGTCGGCGGCCCGACTAGACTTGTGACACCGCAACCGAACCCCAGGAATCGCCATGGCCAGGCAACGCATCAGCTACGTTCCGCTGGAAAAAATGGACGACAAAATGCGCGCCGAGATGGCGCGCTGCCAGCGTGAGGGAACGCCGCGGCCGGAAAGCTCGGCCATCCGCGCCCATGTCCCGGCGGCGTTCTGGTTCTTCGCCGACAGCTGGAACAATCTATTCCGCAACGGCATCGCCGATCATCCGCTCAAGGAATTGTGCCGGCTCTACGTGTCGCGCTCGGTGCAGTGCGAATATTGCGGAAACCAGCGGTCGGTGAAATCGACGGCGAGCGGCGCTCTGATCGAGGATCATGTTCTCGATCTCTTGAATTTCGAGAAATCGACGCGCTACACCGAACGCCAGAAGGCGGCGCTGTCCTATGCCGAGGCGATCGTCTGGCACCTCTACACCGACGACGCGTTCTGGGACCGCCTGCACAAGAATTTCACCGAGGCCGAACTGGTCGAGATAGGCTGCATGATCGGCCTGACGCTCGGCCAGCAAAGCTGGTTGCGGCTTCTCAACATCGAGCATCATCAGGTGCTGGCCGGCACCGATGCGTCGATGGCGCCCGGCTACAAGGACATGGCCGCACTGAAGGCGACCAAGTCGGCCGAAGACTATTGGGCGAAGACGCCGCTGCCGGCGAAGTAGAACTTCGGAACGGCAACAAAAACGCCGGCCCGCGCATCGCACGGCCGGCGTTTTTAATTCCAGAAACCGGCAGTCTATTTCGTGGTGCTGACCTTGGGCAATTCGACCTTCAAGGTTGTCGATTTGCCGCCGAGATTGCCCGTGGCGAACAGCAGTCCGCCGCCGACAACAATCACGATAAGGGCGCCAACGAGAACGCCAAGAACGCCAATTCCGCCGCTGCTGCCTTCAGCCATTTTACATTCCTTCGCTGGATTCGTCGGACATGTAAGTGCGAGCCCCCGGCATAAGTTCCCTGCCTGCAAGGCAAAAGAAAAAGGCGCGCCAATGCGCGCCTTTTGTGATGCTTCAATCGCCCAAGCCTGCGTCTAGTACTTGTTCGAGATTGGCAGTTCTTCCGCCGGGAACAGCGAGATCACCTTGCAGCCCTTGTCGGTGACAACGACTTCTTCCTCGATGCGGGCGCCGGAGAAACCGTCGGCCGATGGGCAGAAGGTTTCGATGGCGAACACCATGCCTTCCTTGATCTCGGTCGGATGATCCATCGAGATCACGCGCGAGATGATCGGACGCTCGTGCAGCG
>CAITJJ010000272.1 GCA_903892675.1 uncultured Hyphomicrobiales bacterium
CGAAGAACGAATGGCGAAAACGGCCAGCCGTTACTTCTTGGCAGGCGCTGCGCCGGCAGCGGGAGCCGCGGCCGCCGGAGCGGGGTTGGCACCGGGTGCGCCGGTCGGAGCGGCAGGCGCGGCAGCGGCGGCAGCAGCAGCGGCAGCAGCCGTAGCGGCAGCAGCAGCGGCGGCCTTGAGTTCTTCCGCGTAGCCGGACGGCGGCACAACGGTCACCAGCGTGATGTCACCCTGGGCAAGAACGCGCACGCCCTTCGGCAGCTTCACGTCGCTGAGATGCTTGGAGTGGTTGATGTCCACGTCCGAGATGTCGACGTCGATCGATTCCGGAATCGATTCAGCCGGGCACTCGACGTTGACGGTGTGGGTCACGATGTTGACCGCGCCGCCGCGCTTGACGCCCGGCGAGCTTTCCGCATTGAGGACGTGCACCGCGACCTTGACGCGAATGGTCGCGCCTTCGGCGACGCGGAGGAAGTCCACGTGCAGCGGCAGGTCCTTGATGGCGTCGAGCTGGAAGTCGCGCGGGATCACGCGATGCTTGGTGCCGTCGACATCGACATGGAAAAGAGTGGTGAGGAAGCGCCCGGCGTAAATACGCTTGCGCAGTTCGGCATGGTCGAGTGTGACCATCAGAGGGGGTTTGTTATCGCCATAGATCACTCCCGGAATACGACCGGAAATGCGTGCTGACCGGGAGGCCCCCTTGCCACCTTTCGGACGCACCGCCGCTTTCAGTTCTTGGACGGTAGCCATATCGAGATCCTTGTCTAACCCAATGGAAAAAGGCGGCTTTTAGGGCCGCCCCGAACGCAGCAAGCCTCCAGGGGTGCCGGGGGCTGCGTATCGGCCGGGGTTATAGCTTCGGACCCTCAAAAGGGCAAGGAAGGTTGGCTGGCGGCCGATACCTCAATCCACGGCGGATTCTGGGCCTTTTTTGCCCTTGCTGGCACCTTTGGCCTCCAGTGCCTCGATCCGCGCCTTCAGCGCCTCATTCTCCTCGCGGGCCAGGCGGGCCATGTCCTTGACCGCGTCGAATTCCTCGCGCGGCACCACGTCCAGTTCGCGCAAAATGCGCTCAGCCTGGCTGCGGAACAAAGTGTCGAACTCGCGCCGCACGCCCTGGGCCACGCCGGCGGCGTCGTTCATCAGTCGCGCCATTTCGTCGAAAATCCGGTTGCTGGTCTGGGTCATGCGTCATCTCCGGGGATCATTCAGGTAACAATGGCGGCACGGTCATGCCGCCGCAAGGCCTGTCGTGCTAACTGTTTAGTCCGGGCGGCTCCTCCAAGACGGATTCGTAATGCCTCTTTTCGTCATCCCGTTTCCCTATATCGATCCGGTTCTGGTGCAGCTCGGCCCCTTCGCCATCCGCTGGTACGCGCTCGCCTACATCTGCGGCATACTCGGCGGCTGGGCCTATTCACGCGCGGTCATCCGCAACGACGCGCGCTGGGGCGGGCCCGCGCCACTCAAGGTCGTCGACTTCGACGACTTCGTCCTGTGGGTGACGCTCGGCATCATCCTCGGCGGCCGCACCGGCTATGTGCTGTTCTACAATCTGCCGCACTTCATCGCGCATCCGTTCGAGATCTTCCAACTGTGGAACGGCGGCATGTCGTTTCACGGCGGCTTCACCGGCTGCGTCGTCGCCGTCATCCTGTTCGCGCGGGCGCGCGGTATTCCGATCCTTTCGCTCGGCGACCTCACCTGCGCCGCCGGGCCGGTCGGCATTTTCCTCGGCCGCCTCGCCAACTTCATCAACGGCGAATTATGGGGCCGCCCGACCGACGTTCCCTGGGCGATCGTCTTTCCGCATGGCGGGCCGTTGCCGCGCCATCCGAGCCAGATCTACGAAGCCGTGCTGGAAGGGCTGCTGCTGTTCCTCGTGTTGGCGCTTCTGGTCCGCGGCGGTGCGCTGAAGCGTCCGGGCCTGATCATTGGCGCCTTCGCCTGTGTCTACGCCGTGGCGCGCGGCATCAGCGAATTCTTTCGTGAGCCAGACGCGCAGCTCGGCTTCCTGTGGGGCGGCGCGACAATGGGACAATTGCTGTCGATCCCGTTGTTCTTTGTCGGCGCCGGCTTTGTTTGGTATGCCTTGAAGCATCCCCTTAGACAGGCGCAATGATGGCCATTCAAACGCCGCTGGAAGTTGAAATCCGCCGGCGCATCGAAGCCGCCGGACCGATGCCGGTCGACGAGTATATGGGCCTTTGCCTCGCCGATGCGGAGCACGGCTACTACATGACGCGCGACCCGCTCGGCCGCCGCGGCGATTTCATCACCGCGCCGGAAGTCAGCCAGATGTTCGGCGAGTTGATCGGCCTGTGGATGACAACGGTCTGGAAACAGATGGGGTCGCCATCACAGGTCAACGTCATCGAGCTCGGCCCCGGCCGCGGCACCTTGATGAAAGACGCGATGCGCGCGGCGCTAGTCGCGACCGGTTTCCGCGAGGCGGTATCGATCCATCTGGTCGAGATCAGTCCGGTGCTGGAGGAAATGCAGGAACGCACGCTCGAGCCGCTGGCGATGCCGATGTTCTGGCATCCCGAACTCGCCAACGTTCCCGAAGGGCCGGCGATCGTCATCGCCAACGAATTTTTCGACGCATTGCCGATCAAGCAAGCCATCAAGGGCGACAACGCCTGGCACGAACGGCGGATTGGTATCGGTGACGACGGCAAGCTTTTCTTCGCGGCTGACAGCGAAACAATTCCACATTTCGACCGGCTGCTGCCGCCATCCGTACGCGATGCGCCCGAGCAATCAATCTATGAATGGCGCGCCGACGGCGCGGCGATCGAACTGGGCAAGCGGGTCGCCAAAGGCGGCGGCGCCGCGCTGGTCATCGACTATGGCCACGCCGTAAGCGCCGCAGGCGACACGTTGCAGGCGGTCGGCCAGCACGCCTACGCCGATCCGCTGGTCGCGCCGGGCACCGTCGACCTGACCGCGCATGTCGACTTCCAGCCGCTGATCCGCGCCGCCGAGGCCATGGGGGCGCAAAGCTATGGGCCGATCGAACAGGGAATGTTCCTGCGCCGCCTCGGCATCGAAACGCGCGCCGCGACCTTGAAGGCCAAAGCCAGCCGCGGCGTCGCCAATGAAATCGACGCGGCGCTGACGCGGCTGATCGGCCAGGGCCGCATCGGCATGGGCAACCTGTTCAAAGTCGCCGCGCTGACGCACTCCAAGCTTGGCGCGCCGCCGGGATTTGAAAACTAGTTATGGGCAGCGGTGCCGATAGCCGTCATTGCCGAGATAAGTGCCGCTGTTCGGATCGTAGCTGCGGAAACGCCGCATGCAGTATTCGACGGTCCGGCCGCCGCGCTGCGACTGGTTGGCGATGATCGCACCAAGCATCAACCCGCCAATAATGCCGGCGGCGATGCCCGCACCGTCATCGCCACGATCACGATGGCGGTAGCCGCCGCGATAGCCGCGCCGATACTGAACCTGCGTGACAAGCGTATCGTCGCCGCTTTGGATCTGCGCCGCGATAGTCTTCGGCACCGCCGCGCCCAGCGGGGCGGCGATGGCGGGAACCGCCAGCAGGCTGGTCGCGACCAGAACGCTGGTCATCGCCAAGGACAATCGCATGATGGAAACTCCTCTCGTGATGTTTCACGGCACGTCTTATATGATCTATTAGAGCCCGCGGCCGGGCCGGCCTTATTGATCCAGATCACGCCGGCTGCGCCGAACATGTCATTGTTACATCGCCGGTAGGTCCCCTTGCTGCAATCCGCTTCGCTCGCCGCGCTTGCCAATATCCGCCACGGTTTCTTCACCCGCACCGGCGGCGTGTCGCAGGGCGTTTACGCCTCCCTCAATGGCGGGGTCGGTTCGAACGATGCGCCTGAGCAGGTCGCCGAAAACCGCGCCCGCATGGCGCAGTCGCTCGGCATTGCGCCGGAGCGGTTCCTGACGCCGTATCAGATTCATTCGCCGGAAGTTGTCGTCGCCGACCGTCCATGGACGGCCGAAACGCGGCCGCGTGCCGACGCCGTCGTGACGCGCGAGCCGGGCCTGGCCATTGGCGTCTCGACCGCCGACTGCGGCCCGCTTTTATTTGCCGACGCAAAGGCGCGCGTCATCGGCGCGGCGCATGCCGGCTGGCGCGGCGCGTTTACTGGCGTTATCGACGGCACCGTCGCCGCCATGGAAAAGCTCGGCGCCGATCGAGCCGACATGACTGTCACGCTCGGGCCCACAATCAGCCAGCCGAACTACGAAGTCGGCGCCGAATTCGTCGAACGCTTTCTCGCCGCCGATGCGGACAATGCCCGCTTCTTCAAGGACAGTATTCGCGCCGACCACGCCATGTTCGATCTCAATGGCTATATCGCCGCGCGCATTAAACGAGCTGGAGTTGTGAAATTCGAGGATCTCGGCCTCTGCACCTATGCCGATCCACAGCGGTTCTACAGTTTCCGCCGCGCGACACATCTCAGCGAGCCGGATTATGGCCGCCATATCAACGCGATCGCGCTTTGCGCCTGAATTTGGCGCCCGACCTTGGCGCCTGAGCGTTAACCGCATCGGCGGTGATACCCTACCGTTAAGCTTTACTTAACCACGCTCCTGCCGCTACGTTTGTCCCAAGGCCCGGGGGAACGACGCTAAGAACGGCCGTAGGGGTATCGATGAGTGTGGGTCTCGGCTGGGGCGCCTTTCGCGCTCCTGTGTCTCCCTTTTCACGCCGGTTTCTTGCCGCCGCGAGCATGACATTGGCCGCCGCGCTGGCTGGCTGCACCACCGACGGCCAGCCCGGCGTCGCCGCCATGCAGCCACGCGGCGCCACGGTCGCCTTCGAATCCATCGATGGCCCGCCGCCCGGCCAGTTCCAGACGCTGGTGCGCAATCTCAACGACGAAGCCCAGAGCCGCCGCCTGGCGGTCCTGTCGCGAGAAGCGACGTCGGCCTATCGGGTGCGCGGTTACCTCGCCGCCAAAGTCGCCGGCGGTCAGACGACGATTTCCTGGGTCTGGGATGTGTTCGATCGCGACGAGCAGCGAACACTGCGGATTAATGGCGAAGAGATCGTCAAAAGATCCGGCAAGGCCGCCGATGCCTGGAACGTGGTCGACGATGCCATGTCGCGGCGGATCGCCAGCGCCAGCATGGAGCAGCTTGGGGCTTTTCTCACTGCGCCGGATACGGTTCCGGTCGCTTCGGCGCCTCGCGCGACTCCCGTGGCGTTGAGCGGCGTCGCCGATACGTCGCCGGAAGCCGCCGGCATTTTCCGGATCTTCCGCGCCGACGCCGACCCGGCGCCGCCGCAACCGGCCGACGCGCAAGGACACGCCGCGGCGAGCGGCCCGGTGCCCTTGCCTCCGCAGCGTCCGGAAACGTCGGCCGGCAATACCCCGGCTGGCCGCGCGACAGTGCAGGCCAGTCTCTAGGCTTTTCAGCCGTCATTCATGATGCCCTGAAAAGGCGCGGGACAACGAATTCGACCCGTATTGCCGGGCCCGCCGCGCCTTGTTATGACCCGGTCCTGTTCATGAGGGCGTCGGAATGTCGGGCAAAAACGGTGCGATCAAGCTGGTCGCCGGCAATTCCAACCCTGCGCTCGCCCAGGAAATCGCCGATTACCTCAAGACCCCGCTGACCAAGGCGGTGGTGCGGCGCTTCGCCGACATGGAAGTCTTCGTCGAGATTCAGGAAAACGTCCGCGGCGCGGATTGTTTCGTGATCCAGTCGACCTCCTATCCCGCCAACGACCATCTGATGGAATTGCTGATCATCATCGACGCGCTGCGCCGTTCGTCGGCGCGCCGCATTACCGCGGTGATCCCCTATTTCGGCTATTCGCGCCAGGACCGCAAACCCGGCCCACGCACGCCGATCTCGGCCAAACTGGTCGCCAACCTGATCACGCATGCCGGCGCCAACCGCGTCATGACGCTCGACCTGCACGCGGGACAAATCCAGGGCTTCTTCGATATCCCGACCGACAATCTCTATGCCTCGCCGGTGATGGTGCGTGACATCAAGGAAAATTTCGACCTCGCCAATGTCATGGTGGTGTCGCCCGATGTCGGCGGCGTGGTCCGCGCGCGCGGACTGGCCAAGCGCATCAACGCGCCGCTCGCCATCATCGACAAAAGGCGCGAGCGCGCCGGTGAATCCGAAGTGATGAACGTGATCGGCGAGGTCGAAGGCTACACCTGCGTTCTCGTCGACGACATCGTCGATAGCGGCGGCACGCTGGTGAACGCCGCCGAGGCGCTGCTCAAGAACGGCGCCAAGGCGGTCTATGCCTATATCAGCCACGGCGTGCTGTCCGGCGGCGCGGTCGCGCGCATCGCCAAATCGCGGCTGAAGGAACTCGTCATCACGGATTCGATTCAGCCGACCGCCGAAGTGCGGGCCGCGGGAAATATACGAGTCCTGCCAATCGCTTCGCTGATCGGCGAAGCGGTCGCGCGCACCGCGCATGAAGAGTCGGTGTCGAGCCTGTTCGACTGAAATTCGATTCAATCGCGCCCTTTTTTCATTTTGTCGCGCGGCCGGACGCAAAACCGGTTCCCACTTTTGCTGGCCGCGCTCCGGAGTTATCCCCAAAAGACTCGTCTTGACGCCGCATTGGCTGTGGAGAGTCGAGTCGGCCCGGTTGCCTAGCACCCCCAAATCACTGCTCATTAGGGCTTGAGAATGCCTCTGGCGGGCTGAATCGAGAAGGTTATAGTCATATCGCTCTGTGATTCGTGCGCGCCGTCAAGGCACCCGTATTTCCGCGTTACATAGTAGTTCGTGCTCAGTTCGGGTGCATCTCGCCCGATCATGCGCCGTGCCGTGCGTTTCCCTTTAGGCTCACTTTCGCGCGGAGACGTCATGTCCCTAACGAGCTACACCGACGAAGCGCGCTTCAATCCGCTCGACGTCGTCGAACGGCTGGCGGCCGGCAATGACTGGTCGTTCGAACGCGCCAGCGAGGACGAGATCACCATTCTGGTGACCGGCCGCTGGGCCGAGTACCAGTTGTCCTATACCTGGATGGTCGACATCGAGGCGCTGCATCTTGCCTGCGCCTTCGATCTGAAAGTTCCCGAGCGCCGCTGCGCCGAAGTGCACACCTTGATAGCTCTGATCAACGAGCGGCTGTGGGTCGGGCACTTCGATCTGTGGCCGACCGAAGGCATCGTCATGTACCGGCACGCACTGCAATTGCCGGCGGGCATGGAACCGTCCGGCAAGCAATGCGAGGCGCTGCTCGGCACCGCGCTCGACACTTGCGAGCGATACTTTACGGCGTTCCAGTTCGTCGTCTGGGCCGGCAAGACCGCCAAGGAAGCGCTCGAGGCCGCTATGTTCGAGACCTCCGGCGAGGCGTGATATAGTCGCGGTATGAAGAAACCCGCGAAAAAATCGACCGGTCTCAAGACACTCGCCGCATTTCCTGGGCGTCTGGTCCTGCTCGGTGCCGGCAAAATGGGCGGCGCCATGCTCGATGGCTGGACCGCGCGCGGCCTTAAATCGAAACAGGTCGTCGTCATCGATCCGCTGGCCGGCAAGGCGATCAAGGCGCTGGTCAAAACCGGCCTCGCGCTCAACCCGAAGCCCGGCCCGAAGACCAAGGCCGACGCCGCGGCGATCGTCATCGCGGTGAAGCCGCAAATGGCGCCGGAGGCGATCCCGCCGCTCGGCCTCTATGTCGGTAAATCGACGCTGGTCATCTCGATCATGGCCGGGCGCACCATCAGGTTTCTCGAGAACATCCTGCCGCCGGGCACAGCGATTGTGCGCGCCATGCCGAACACGCCGGCGGCCATCGGCCGTGGCATTACCGTCGCCGTGCCGAATGCCAAGGTGTCGGCGCGTCAGCGAAAGCTGGCGGGCGCCCTGCTCGCGGCGACCGGCATGGTCGAATGGGTGAGCGACGAAAAGCTGATCGACGCCGTCACCGCAACTTCCGGCTCGGGCCCGGCCTATGTGTTCCTTTTGGTCGAGGCGATGACCAAGGCCGGCATTGCCTCGGGGCTTCCGGCCGATCTCGCCGGACGGCTGGCGCGTGAAACAGTGGCCGGCTCCGGCGAACTGCTGCACCGCTCGGACCTGGACGCCGCCACATTGCGGCAGAATGTGACATCGCCCGGCGGCACCACCGCGGCCGCGCTGGCCGTGCTGATGGGCCCGGCCGGTTTCGACGATCTGCTGACCAAGGCGATTGCGGCGGCCACGAAAAGGTCGCGCGAACTGGCAGGCTGACTGCCGGTTCCGCCCTAGAACCGGCGCCTTCGCAGGCCTACATTAGGGCCAGCCGCACCGAACGCAGGGAGGCCATCATGGCCCGCAAGCCAGCCCGCAAATCCGCCGACAAGAGCAAGCCGGAACGTAAAGCCCCGGTGGCCGCGCCGCCACCGCGCGGCACCTCGAATCGTGACAAAGCCGTCGACGCGCTGCTGGCACTTCTGACCGAGCATTCGTTTGAGAGCATCGGGCTGGCCGAAGTCGCAGGCCGCGCCGGCATCAAGCTCTCGGCGCTGCGCGCCGAATTCGGCTCGACGCTGGCGATCTATGCCGCACACATCAAGGACATCGACACTATCGTGCTCGATGGCGGCGACGCAGATATGGCGGAGGAGCCGCCGCGCGAGCGGCTGTTCGACGTCGAGATGCGTCGGCTCGAGGCGCTCGCTCCCTACAAGGACGCGGTGCGTTCGGTGATGCGCTCGGTACGCCGCAACCCGGGCCTGGCGCTGGCGCTCAATGGCATGGCGGTGCGTTCGCAGAAATGGATGCTGGAGGTTGCCGGCATTGGCGCTTCCGGTCCGCGCGGCGCCTTGCGCGCGCACGGCGCGGCGTTGATGTTCGCCCGCGTACTTAATGTCTGGCTCGACGATGAAGAGGAAGGTCTCGACGCCACCATGGCGGCGCTGGATCGCGGCCTGTCGAGCGCGGCGCGCTGGGACGGCTTCGTCGGCGACGTGTGCAGCATCCCGAAATGCGTGCTGCGCGGCTCGCGGCGGCGGCGGGCGCGTCCGGTGGACGAAGGCGCGGTGGAAGCGGACGCGGCGTAATTAGACCGGCACCTTCACCGTCGCCCGCAATCCACCCATCGGTGAATCGCCGAGCGCGATATCGCCGCCATGCGAGCGGGCGATGTCGCGCGCAATCGCCAGGCCCAGACCGGTGCCGCCCTCGTCTTGATTGCGCGCGTCGTCGAGCCGCAGGAACGGCTTGAATACATCCTCGCGCTGCGCCAGCGGAATGCCCGGCCCGTCATCGTCGACCGTGATCGTCAGATAGCGGTGATCGCGATGGCCGGTAATGGCAATCGACGAGGCATAGCGCGCCGCGTTCGACACCAGATTGGCGAGGCAGCGCTTGAACGCCGCCGGCCGCACCGTGACGATCGGCGCGCCGTGGAACAGAACGGTCGCCGTGTGGCCGTGCCGTTTGGCGTCGTCCTTGAGTTCCTCGAGAAAGGCCGCCATGTCGGTCGGCGCAGCGCTTTCGCCGAGATCGCCGCGCGCGAAGGCGAGATAGGCCTCCAGCATGCGCGCCATCTCGTCGATGTCCTTTTTCATCGCCTCGACTTCCGGGCTCTCGTCGATCAGCGCCAGTTCCAGCTTGAAGCGCGTCAGCACCGTGCGCAGATCGTGCGATACCCCGGCGAGCATGGTCGTGCGCTGCTCGATGGCGCGCTCGACGCGCGTCTTCATCTCGATGAAGGCCTGCGCCGCGCGCCGTACTTCGCGCGCGCCGCGCGGCCGGAAATTCGGCGCATCGCGGCCCTTGCCGAAGGCCTCGGCGGCGTCGGCCAGTTTCAGGATCGGCTTGATCTGGTTGCGCAGGAAGATAATGGCGACGAACAGCAGCACCGCCGAGGTGCCGACCATCCACAACAGGAAGATTTCCGAGTTCGACGCATAGGCGGCGTTGCGCCGCGCGTAGATGCGCATCACGTTGTTGTCGAGCTGGATACGGATTTCGACCAGCGCCGACTTGCCGACGGTGTCGATCCAGTACGGCCGCGCGATCTGCTTGCGCAATTCCTCCGACAAAGTCTGATCCAGCAGCGAGAAAAACGGCTTCGGCCCCGGCGGCGGCATTTCGCCGGCGGGGAGGAAATCGACCACCAGTCCCAGCCGCTGCTGCGCGATCGTGCGGATCTGCGTCTGGTCCTTGTCCTGCGGATAGGCGCGATAGACATCGATCAAGGCGGCGATGTCCTGCACTACGCCGGCCGACAGACGCTGCGTGACGACGTTCCAGTGCCGCTCCATGAACACGAAGGCGATCACCGATTGCAGGATCACCATCGGCAGAATGATGATGAGCAGCGCGCGGGCGTAAAGGCCCTTCGGCATCACGCTGTTGAGCCAGCGGCTCAGCCGCCGCCAGCCGTCGCGGATGCGAGCGAGCTGCGCGTGAATGCGGCGGATCGGCGGGATGGCGTCGTACCATTCCCAGAAGCGGCGCAACCGCGCGATCGCGGTGCGCATATTGTGGGCCATGTCGAGACTGGTCATGGCGCGCTCACCAGCCGGTAGCCGATGCCGCGCACGGTCTGCACGAACAGCGGATTGGCCGGATTGGTCTCGATCTTGCGGCGCAGGCGGTTGACCTGCACGTCGACGGCGCGCTCGCTGGTCTGATCGCCATTGCCGGCCAGCGCCATCCGCGACACGGTTTCGCCCGGCGTCGCAGTGAGAATGCGCAGCATTTCGCGCTCGCGGTCGGTCAGGCGAATGACATCGTCGCCCTTGCGCAGTTCGCCGCGCGCCAGGTGATAGACGAAGGGCCCGAAGCGCACCGACTCGACCGGCGGCGCCACCGCCGGCTGCGCGCGCTTGAGGATGTTGGCGATGCGCAGCGACAACTCTCTCGGTTCAAAGGGTTTCGACAAATAATCGTCGGCGCCGATTTGCAGGCCCTCGATGCGGCTCTCGGCGCCGTCGCGCGCGGTCAGCATCAGGATCGGCACGCTTGAATGGCCGCGGATCGACCTGGCCAGTTCGAAGCCGGTTTCGCCCGGCATCATCACGTCGAGGATCAGAAGATCGAAAGACAGGCCGGTGAGCTTGGCGCGCGCATCCTTGGCATTGTCGGCGGTGGTGACGCGGTAGCCTTCGCCGGCCAGAAAACGCGACAGCAGATCGCGAATGCGGCGGTCGTCGTCGACCACCAGAAGATGCGGCGCGTCGTCGGCGGGCTTTGCGGCGGTGTGGGGCATGGGTGGGTAACCCTAGCCCCGCGTCTTGGCGCGGTCGGCGCGCGCGATCTGCCGCAGCACACCCTCGCGATTGTCGCTGTCGATCATCGCGGTGAGAAAGCGCCGCGCCGCCTCGTGCGCGCCGGGGCCCAGTTCGCCGAAGGCGCGGTTGATGCGCTCGGTCTGCAAATGCGCCAGCTTCA